>NZ_LMRC01000024.1:0-12817 GCF_001425565.1 Methylobacterium sp. Leaf466
GTGCCCCATCCGCTCGACGAGTTCGGCCATGTCGCGGGTCTCGGCGTCGAAGGCGGTGGCGCGGGCGATCAGGGCATCGGCCTCGGGCCGCGAGCGCGCGTAGCGGCCCTCGACGAGGCGGGCGAGGCGCTCGGCCTCGGGCGCGGCCAGGGTGCCGTCGGCCCGCGCCACATGCACGAGCAGCGCGATGGCCGCCAGGGCCTCGTCTTCTGCCGGATCGGCGACCTCAGGCGCGGCGAGCCCGAAGGCGTCGGCGGCGTAGGACTTCAGGCGTTCGATCAGCGTCATCGGAGCCTCGTGCGGAGACGGGAGTCGGCGGGGCGTCGTTCGATCGTGTCGGCGATGCGAGCCGTCGCTCGCCGGTCGAAACGCGAATGNGAAGGCGTCGGCGGCGTAGGACTTCAGGCGTTCGATCAGCGTCATCGGAGCCTCGTGCGGAGACGGGAGTCGGCGGGGCGTCGTTCGATCGTGTCGGCGATGCGAGCCGTCGCTCGCCGGTCGAAACGCGAATGSCCTCCCTCGAAAAGGAGAGGGTTCGGCTTGCGCCTCCCGCGATCRCCCGGCCGGACGACGACGACAACCGGCGCTGCGAAACCMRGCCCTCAACGCGAAAAGACCCGGCTTCCACAGCCGGGCCAAGTCGTCGATTCTCGAAACTCTCCATCGCCGAAGGCGATGTCCAGCCATGGGTCCCCGGCGCGGCACCCGCCGCGCCGGAGGATGTCGGGTCCTAGAAGTCGCGCTGGACGCGCATGCGGACCTGGTAGGTGTCGTCGGCGGTGACGGTGCGGACGGCNCCAGCCATGGGTCCCCGGCGCGGCACCCGCCGCGCCGGAGGATGTCGGGTCCTAGAAGTCGCGCTGGACGCGCATGCGGACCTGGTAGGTGTCGTCGGCGGTGACGGTGCGGACGGCCGCGCCAGCATTGATCGCGGCGGCGGTGAGCGGAGCGTTGCGGGTCTGGTCGATGACCCGGCCGCTCTGCACGCCGACCTTGGTGTAGAGGCCCTCGACACCAATATCGAGGTCCTTGACGGGCGACCAGATCAGGCTCGCGCCGGCGACGATCTGGTAGTTGTCGCGAAGGGTCGGGGCGAGCGCGAAGGAGCGTGTGCCGACGATACCCGTGAAGTTGTTGTTCGTTGCAGTTCCGGCACCGGAGTAAGCCAGAGCGTTGTTCTGGCGAGCGCCGCGAGCGAACTCGATCTCCGAGTAGCTGGCGAACACCGCAGAGCGCCACTCAGGCGACCAGTAGTGCAGGAACGAGCCGACGATGCTGAAGCTCTTCGACGTCTCGATCTTACCCGTGAACGGGTTGAGGGTCGCATCCGACATGTAGGGGTCGAAGGCGGCACCGTTGATGGTGCTGATGCGCGAGGTGTAGCTGCCGTTGTAGGACGGGACGCCGGTGTAGAGGCTGGCACCCTCGCCGTAGGCACCCTGCAGGTAGAAGGTGTCGCCCGGCGCGATGAAGGGCAGGTTGATCTTCACGCCACCCTGAACGGCCCAGCCGTATTCGGCGCCGGGGCGTGCAGTCGGACCGACACCGGGAAGAGCGAAGCCGGGGGTCAGAGCGCCGATGTTGGCAGCGGCACCGGCTGAACCGGCAATGAAGTTCTGGGTATTCAGCTCTTTGACGGCAGCCGAGAGCTGAGCGGAGCCCCAAGCGGCGTCGTAGCGAAGGACACCGACAAAATCGGGCAGACGGCTGGACTGCCGAACGTCGACGGTCTGGAAGGCGGGCAACACACCGACGGTGCCGAAGAGCACACGCTGGGCTGCGACGTTGTTCGCGCCGGAGGCCGGGTTCGCGAATTCCTGCGAGTAGATGGTGTTGCGGCGGAAGGCCGGGTCTTCGAGCGAGAGGGTCGCGCTGAAGCCGCTCGCACCGAGCTTGGTGGTGTAGGCGAGCAGGTTGGTGGACTGCAGGTCCGAACCGGCGGTGGAGGCCTGGATCTCGAAGTCGTGGGCGTAGAAGTCGAAGAACGAGGAGGCGCGACCGGCGGTGAACCCGGCGAACTGGATGAACGCCTTGTCGGTGTTCACGAACTGCTGGACGTGGCCGGCCTGGTCCTGGCCGGTGGCGCCGAAGGCGTTGCCGATGCGTTCCTGGGTGCCCGAGCGGATGCCCTGGGTGCCGCCGGTGCGGGAGGCGAACTCGAGGCGGGCGAAGGCGCGCAGGGTGCCGTAGCCGGTCTGGGTGCGGGCATCGAGGTTGATGCGGGCGAGGCCACGGTAACCGACGAGGTCGCCGTTGGTGCCGCTACGCTGCTTCGACTCGCCGTAGCCGACCTCGAACCGGGCGCGGCCCGAGAGGCGCAGGCAGGTGTCGGTGCCGGGGATGTAGAAGAACCCGGCGCCGTAAGCCGAGCAGACACGCACGTACTCGATCGGGGCGGCCTTCTTGACCGGCAGNCGCAGGCAGGTGTCGGTGCCGGGGATGTAGAAGAACCCGGCGCCGTAAGCCGAGCAGACACGCACGTACTCGATCGGGGCGGCCTTCTTGACCGGCAGATCGGCAGACTGCGCTCCAGCTACCGCGAAAACCCCCGCGACAGACCCAAGGAGCGAGCTCTTTAAGAGCCTCATTGTTATCTCCAGAGTTTCGAGACCAAAGACTATGCAGATCTCAATTCCGACCCCCAAGGTCGCAACCGGCCCGCCCGTACTTGCTANTTAAGAGCCTCATTGTTATCTCCAGAGTTTCGAGACCAAAGACTATGCAGATCTCAATTCCGACCCCCAAGGTCGCAACCGGCCCGCCCGTACTTGCTATTAGGAACCCATCGCGTCCGTTGCCGGAACCGCGGGCCTTGCCGGGGTTTTCCCCCGTGCTGGTATACCTTGGACGACACTCCCCACCCCAAGCAACACGGAAATGTGTGCAGGGTCCTGGTTCTCGAAGGGTGTTGCCGCGCCGCAACTTCGTTTTGGTGGCTAACCTCCCGAGCGCTGGATTTTTTTTGAAAAGCATTTGATTGGCGGTAGGTGGGTATGATTCAAAATTGCCTTTGCCCTCGCCTTGGCCTGTCTCCAAAACTTCCCACCTCTCACGCTGTATCTGGCTTTCTTGAAAGGCATGACGGTGGTTATATCAGATCGTTTATTCACGTTTGCAAATGTGCTTTGTGATTTTGTGCTTTTTATTTCCTGTCGGCACCAATATGGGCTGCTTTAGTTTTTAATATTGTTCCGGCATTAATTCCAAAGCTTGTCTAAAAACTGCGTTACGAAAGATATGAATATGCTTAGCAAATATCAGATTCATGAATACCTTAATACCTTTGGGGTTAATCTTCGACGGTACCGCAACAATTTGAATATGAGCTATGACAATGTTGAAGCTAAGACTGGTATCTCGAAATCAATTCTATCAAGAATTGAGAATGCACAAACTGCACCGTCTTTCGAGACATTTTTAAGACTATATGTCTTTCTTGGCGTGACATCTGACTTCTTTAAATCTAATTCGAGTGTTATTAGCGATAATAGTAATGATAATCCGGTAATTGCGCCGATTGGATTAAAGTTCGAACGAAAAAACTTCGTCGGTGGGTCGGCAGTTAATGCAGAAATTGAAATATTCGAGCCTGGAGTGACGATAAATTTACAAGCACGAAGAAGCAGTGAGGAGAGTTTAATATTGCTATCCGGCAGTTTAACTATATCATATGCAAGCAACGATAGCACCGAAATTGTTTCTGGAGAAATTTACACACTACCGCCGAACAGGCAAAGATATAAGATATATTCAGATACTGGCGCTAAAGCTCTACGTGTTTCTGTTCCTTTTTCGAAAGATCAGTCTTCTACGTATCGCTACAGGATGGTCGTAAGAAAAAACAGAAAATCAAAGAATTAGTATTTGTGGTCAAGTTTATTTTATTAGTATTTTGATAGGCGGCCTGCCGCAGCAAGCCGACCACCACATCCTGGCGACGAGCGGCGTCGTTGAACGCCATCAGCTCGACGCCGCAGGCATCGAACACAAGAGACAAAAGGCTCCCGTTCTCCCGGTCCTCAATCACCAGCTCCAGGGTGCCCTCCAGGAACCACGCCACCGCCTCCGGGCTCTCCGAGGCCACTCGATGGCCAGCGGCATCCTTGGCGATCCCCTCGCGGGTCCAGGTGCCGGGCTTGGCGTAGAGGGCAAGCATGGCGGTGATGACGTCAAGCTCGACGAGTAGAGGCGATAGGTGGGCTGCGCGCCGTGTGGCGACGGTGAGCGGGCAGCGGCCGAGGCTTGGGCGGCTCGCTGCGCGTGCGCTGAAAGGTGGTGTGTCATAAGGGAGAGGTGGGAGCGGCAGTGCCTTACGGCCAGGGTTAGCCCACGCTCGTCACCAATGAAGGAGGAAACGCCGTGTTCAGCCACGTAGTCCTTGGCAGTAACGATCTAGCTCGATCGAAGAAGTTCTACGATGCCCTTTTCGTGGCAACGGGTGGTCAGCCCGGTATCACGGATGCGTTAGGGCGCCTGGTCTACGCGCACCGAGGGAGCCGCTTGGTCATTACTAAGCCGATCGACGGGATGGCTGCGACCGCGGCGAACGGTGGCACCATCGGGTTCGCGATGGACAGTCCGGATGAGGTCAATGCCTGGCACGAAGCGGGGGTCACGAACGGCGGCGCCTCAGCAGAAGATCCGCCGGGAGAACGCAGGAACCCGATGGGTCGGATCTACCTCGCCTATCTGCGCGACCCGGACGGCAACAAACTCTGCGCTCGGTTCAAGTTCGCGGACTGAAGCAGCGTCCGCCCCATCAGGCCGCCTCGATCCGGGGAAGGGTCCGGCTCACCACCATCGGTGACCAGGTGGCTCCCCGGGGCGGGGCGATGCCGACCCGGTTCAGGCCAGCCGCCAGGGAGCGGAGGCTGGTGTTCCCGGACGCGCGCAGGTCGCTGATGATCGGGGCAAGGTCGACGGCGCAGCTCGCGGTTGACGATCCTGCATCAGGAAGCCCGCACGGTCGGCACCTCCGCCACCCTAGTGGTGTAGCGCGGCGATCGCATCTCGAACTTGGTGGACCAGGAGCGCGCCTTCATCCATCCAGCCGAAGCCGGCACGACAGCGCCACGCCCCCAACGTCTGTTGCAGGCGTCCATCGCCTCCATCATCGGGCCGCTGCGCTCTCGATCCAAAGCCCCTATCAAGGCGCGCTGTGAGGCCGCCAGGGGCACGAGGTCCGTGGTGATGATCCCGGCCTTGGAATAGCGGTAGCCGGGCCTCCACACCCGTCGCACGCCCGTCGTGGCGGCCTTGATCAGAGCGAGTGTGTCGTTAGTGGCTTCGGGCAGCGTCACCACCGCGGACACCGATCGCTGTGGGTTTCCGCGATCGTGCTCAGAGGTGTGGAAGAAGACGGTGAGGTGATCCGTTCCCAGGGCCTCCCGTCTCAGCTTTTCACCGAGACGGCTAGCGTGGGCCGCCACCGCCTGTTCCATCGTTGCCTGGTCTTCGACGCGATCGGAGAACGAGCGCGTCACAGCGCAGCCCTTCCGTGTCGCTGCCACCGTCTCCAGGTCGAGACAGGCAACACCACGAAGCTCGTAGACCAAGCGTTCGCCGACGACAGTCATGCCCTTCCGTGCGGCTCGAGGATCGAGGTCGCGCACGTCGGCGACGCTATCGCAGCCCAACGCCTCCAGCTTGCGCACCGTGGACGGCCCGACGCCCCAAATCTCGCCCGGCGCGATCCGGCAGAGCCAATGGTCATAGGCCACGGGGTCGGTGAGGTCGCAGACCCCATCGAGTTCAGGCACCTTCTTGGCGATGTGGTTGGCCAGCTTGGCCAGCGTCTTGGTGCTGCCGAGCCCGACACAAGTCGGAATGCCCGTCCATTTCTGAACCGTTGACTGCATGTCTCGCGCGAGGACGACGCGGTCCTGTGACCGAACGTCGGTCAGATCGAGGAAGCTCTCGTCGATCGAGTAGATCTCGATCCGCGGCGAGAACCGCTGGTAGACCTCGTTCACCCGGGCCGACATGTCGCCATAGAGGGCGTAGTTCGACGAGTAGACCCGGATGCCTTGCGCATGACACGTCTGGCGAATCTTGAAGAAGGGGTCGCCCATCTTGATACCGAGCGCTTTGGCCTCAGCCGTTCGGGCGATGGCGCACCCATCGTTGTTGCTCAACACGATGACCGGCACGCGGGCGAGCCGGCTGTCGAAGACCCGCTCGCAGGAGCAATAGAAGCTGTTGCCGTCCGACAGCGCGTAGACCCGGCTCACCCCCGAGCTGCACGACGACGGGGGCTGATCGAGCTGGACACCACGCCCCACACCTCCACCAAGGCATCGGGCGACAGTCGGAACTCGGGATAGCGCGGATTGGCGAACGACAGGGCGACCCGCGGCCCTTGGCGGGACCACACCTTGAAGGACCGGTCCCCATCGATGTCGACAACCACCACGTCGCCATTCGCGGGCGTCAGCGAACGGTCGACCACGGCGAAATCGCCGTCGAACAGCCGGGCCAGGATCATGCTGTCACCGGCCACACGCACCAAGAAGGTGGCCGGCCGGTTCACGATCAGCAGGCGCTGAAGGTCGATCTCCTCCTCAACGAAATCATCGGCCGGGCTCGGGAAGCCCGCTCGCACAGCCTTGGCGAGCAGCGGCAGGGGTATCGGCACACCTACGGTGGGAATGGCGATGTGGAGCATGATCTCGATTTCGATGGACAACGAGAACGGATAGAGAACATCGGCCAGGCTTCGGGTCAAGCGGCTTTCGAAAGGTCCCCTTCAGGTGCCAACGATGCGGAAGGTCGGTCTGTCAGCGGGATGGATGCCCCGCGAGGGCGCGGTGCGAGTTTGGTTCCGCCCACCCGCCTTGGCCTCGTACAGCGCCCTATCAGCGCGCTGGTAGAGGTCCCCGGCATCTGTGATACCTGTGGCTGACCCGATGCTCACCGTGACCTTGCCCGCACCGATCCCGGACGATCCGACCGTCAACGCTGCGACCTGAGCATGCACCTCCTCGGCAACCTTGACCGCTCCAGCCGCATCGGTGTCGGGTAGCAGGAGAACGAACTCTTCTCCGCCAATCCGGCATACGAGGTCCGAAGGTCGATGCACGCTTGCCATAAGGCAACGAGCCAAGCCTTTCAGCACCTCGTCTCCGACCGAGTGGCCGTAGCGGTCATTGAAGCGCTTGAAGTAATCGGCGTCGACCACGAGAAGGGAAAGAGGCTCACCGGATTGGGTGGCCTCTGAGCAAGCGAGCTTATAAGCAGCCTCGAACCGTCGCCGGTTCGCGAGGCCGGTCAATGCGTCCGTTTGCGAAAGACGTGCGAGTTCCAACTGCGCCTGAGTACGCTGCCGCAGCTCCCGCCCAAACATCATCGACAACAGGATGGTCATTCCACACAGGATCAGCAGGACTGCGCCGATCACGAGGGCTTTGGTACGCCACTCGGCCTCGATCTCATCGACGGCAAGTGCCACGTTCAGGATTAGGGGAAGTTCGCCGACACGGGTGAATGTGTAGAACCGCCTTACACCGTCCCGGACTGAGGTCTCGACGAAGGCACCTCTACCCAATCGCGCAAAGCCCTCGAAGGTCTTGGAGCCGGCAATATTTACGCCGACATCCTCCTCAAGATACGGATGCCGGGTGACCCGTGTACCGTCGCGCAGATAGAGATTGATAGCGCCTTCGCGCCCGAGACCTATTTGGTCGAAGAGGCGCCCGAAGTAGGACAGCTTAAGGCTACCCAGCACCAAGCCACCAAAAGAACCATCGGGCTTGTCTATGCGCCGACTAAAATTGATCATGCGCTCGCCCGTCAGGCGCGAAATGACAGGTCGTCCCACATATAAACCAAGGTTAGGATTAACCTTGTGAGCTTGAAAGTAGTCTCTGTCCACATAATTACCAGTTCGTGGTGGGAAAACCGAAGCCTCTTCGACTATATCTCCGTTTTCATCAAGAACAAACATAACGCCAAGGTCGCGTGCTGTTGCGGCGCGGCTGAAAAGGACAAGCTGACGCATTGCTGGATCAATTTTTGTAAGGCCGGGAGCGCGTAAATTATCTTGTATCGCGCGAAGTGTCAGATCAATTATTTCGACGTTCCGAGCGATGTCGTGCTCGATAACTTGTAAAAGATTGCGTGAAGTCAGCTCGGCTTTATGCCAGGCATCGCGCTGCAAATCGAACAGCATCAGGCCGGAGACGAACAGCATTCCAGCCGGCGCTAGAATGCTTAGGACGATCCAATTATGGCCAGACCAGAATGCACGTGGGAGCCGTCTCAGCAGGTTCACAGCGGGTGGTCCACAGGCGCACTGGGTTCCGGCTATCTGATACGACAATCCCTAACAGGCCACTCCTCGAATAGAGACACTCCGCCTCAACAGGTCCGTGTCAGAGCATGCCGCAGCAAGCCGACCACCACATCCTGGCGACGAGCGGCGTCGTTGAACGCCATCAGCTCGAGGCCGCAAGCATCGAACAACCCGATCATGGACGGAAGCAAGGTCGGTTACCTCAACTTCTACCTCACGGCGAGCCAAGACCGACGCAGTCAAAGGTGGTCAGAAATCCATCATGCAAAGCCGCGGGCTGCGCCCCAAGTGCTCACAATGGATCGTCTTGTTCCCAAAACCAAGTCCGCCCGGCGTCTGTTAGGGCATCCTTTAGGCGTTGCCCGCTTGAGCGAACGTCGGGAGGAAATCGGCGAACGACGATCCGAGCCGCATCGGCTGCGCCGGGAGAGCACGGCCGAGGCCGTCAATCGTTCCCGTCGAGGCCGCCTCTACGTTCGCCATCGACGGAAGCGGTACGTTCGGGTCAACGATCTACGCATCGTCTCTGTATGTCTTAAGTTTTCAGCGAGCCGCGAATTTCTCCGGCCAAGGGACGCGGCTGCGGCGATGGCGTTCCGAGTGCACCCCGGGGGTCGGTCGGGGCCGGTGGGGGCGGGCGTCGACCCGCCGGTGCGGCCGCGGCGAGGCTTGGCGGTGTCCAACAAAGCTTGAGAAGGCACTTCGTCCGGCCCTCGCCACTTGGGAGCCCTGGATCCCGCCGCGGCCGTCATGAGGCTTCGTGGGACACGTCGAAGCCGGCTCGAACGCCGTGCATCTCCGGGCTGGCTAGGCCGCCCGGTCGAGGATGCGAGACACCTGAACCGCCGGCATGCGCTGCGGGCATGAGCAAGCGTGTCCGTTAGCGTATACCCCCGCGTACACCGTCACGACCCTCTATAACCCTGTCCGTTAGGATTGACTTTGATCAACGGACAGTCCCATATGCGGACATCATCTCAACGGACAGTCCGCGCCATGAAAACCGTCCTCTACGCCCGCGTCTCCACCGCCGATCAGACCAGCGCCCATCAGCGGACACAGGCCGAGGCCGCCGGCTTCAAGATCGATGACGTCGTGGCCGATCACGGCGTTTCGGGCGTCAGCACACGCCTGGTCGAACGGCCCGAAGGCCGGCGCCTGTTCGACATGCTGCGGGCCGGCGACACACTGGTGGTGCGATGGGTGGACCGGCTCGGCCGCAACTACGCCGACGTGACGGAAACCATCCGCGAGTTCATGCGCCGCGGTGTCATCGTTCGCACCGTCATCAACGGCATGACGTTCGACGGCGCCACGAAGGACCCCATGCAACAGGCCGTGCGTGACGCGCTGATCGGCTTCATGGCCGCGATGAGCCAAGCGCAGGCCGAAGCCACCAAAGAGGCGCAGCGGGCCGGCATCGACCACGCCAAGGCCGACGAGACGGAACGGACCTACAAGGGCCGCAAGCCCTCATACACGCGCCCTCAGTTCGTGATGGTGCGCGACATGCTCGCGATGGAGACCGGCACGTCGGAGATCGCCCGTGCCGCCGGCCTGTCCCGACAGACCGTGTTGCGGATCAAGGCCGACCCGGCCGCCGGCGAGAGCGCCTTGCTCGCCTGGGGCCTCTGAAACGCGAAAGGGGCGCCGGTAGGGGCGCCCCTTGGGTAGTCCGATCCTGCGGGCGCCTAGCCCGGGAACGGCATGCGCTTGCACCCGTGGCGCTGCGCCAGAAGCATCAACTCCAGGATCAGCGCGCGGGGAACCAGGGCCTCTATGAGACGCCACGGGCCCCCGCCGTGGTCCTCGCAAATGTCGCATACGGGCCGCGTGCGACCGAAGGCTTTGCCAAGCGCCTCGGCCTCGGACACGAACCGTGCGCCTTCCTCGGCGTCGAGCAGGACCTCGATGGACGCGACCTGCGCCGGCTTCACTCCATCATCGGCAAGGTACCCCATAAGCCAATAGCGGGGAAGGAACCCCTCTGATGAAAGGGAGTGGTGGAGCAGGTCAGCCGTCATCGGCTGCGCCGCCGGGGGCACGAGGGTGAGCATCGACATGATCGCAGAGCTGCCTTGGCCTTGTTCAGCGGCCGGCTGTCGCCCGGAAGGCCCGAACGCAAGAATGCTGATTTACGCGTTACTGCATGTCAACAGCAGCGAGCGATTTAATTTATGAAAATTCAGTATTGTCTGTTTTGTAGGTCAGTATTGACGGACAAAATATACAAAACTGACTGCCTATCCAAAGACATCCGGCTCATTAAGCGCAGCCTCGCGTCGCCGCAGCCGGTCAAGCAAAGCGTTCGTTTCCTCGTAGGTCATCTCGTCCAGAGGCTTGTCGAAATCAGGACCGGGCTTGCCGTCATAGCCGGCGACCCGGAGCAGCGAGTTGATGGCGGATGCCTTGGCCGTGGCCGATGCTTTCGGGTCTCTGCAGATGGCGAGGGCCGTCTCGTAGGCGACCACGGCCCCTTCGAACTCCATCCGCTCGCGCAGCTCGTGCCGGGCTTCCTCGACCGTCTTGCCGTAGCTCATGCGAATACGTCTCCGTTGTCGGCCGGCCCCGCCGGCTGTTGGATATCGGCCAGGCGACGCTCAAGCTCGGCCAACACCGCCCCGATGGCGGCAACCTCGTCGCTACGCGTGATCGGCTTGTCGGGTCTCGCCAGTATCCAGCGAATGGCTGCGTTCTGTGCCGCCTCGCTCCGGGCCGCGGCGCGGCCGCCCGCCGAACCGGGCTGGTGGGTCCGCTGCCATGCGGCGTAGCGAGCAGCTTCCTTGGGTGTCATCGCCGCTCGGCGGTCCATGAGCTGCTTCGTGCGCCGCCGCAGATCCGCGAGCTTGCGCTCGAATTTGGCGGCGCCGGTCGGCGTGTCGGCCCGGGCGAACGTCGGACGATGCCAGTTCGTCCCCGACGGGGTAGCGCCACCATGAAGGCGACACTTGCCGTTGGCGAGTGGCAGGTTCCTGCAGGGCTCGCCGTCCGACTTCTTCCTCGCGCCGCACTTCACGGCCGCGCGGCGACTCGCGTTGATGCGCAGGCAGGTCTGGCGGCCGATGTCTCGGAACCGGGCCGAGGACCACCACGCACGCTGCCGTGGCGTCGGCCTCCTCTTGGGCGGACCGCGGCGTTTCATGAAATGCGTCCGTGAGCTATCGGGCAACATTCGGCCTCCGCTTGCGCGGAGCGAGGCCCTAAACCCGTGCGGGAGAGGCCCGGAGCCCATGGCGGAGGGCCGCCAGGCCTCTCCCTGTAAGGGTGAAGGTTGCGGTACCAAGATTGCGGGAGGTTGCAGGCCGACATACGGCTTTCGAGAAAGCCCATGTTTGTCAGTGTCTTATTGAACATATGAAGCCTCACGAAATGGGTAGTTTGCGGGAAGGTTGCGGGTACTTTGCAGGGAGGCCCCGCAATCTAGCTTGCGGTCAACAATTCCAATGACTTAGCGTGTATGTCTGCGGGAGTTTGCGGGGGTCTGCGCACCCCTCAAGCAAACAAATCCGACCCACTCTTGGCCGCCGCCGCAGACAACTTTGCAGGATCGACAGCCAAGCCGAAGATGGCCCGACTGCTACGATCCCGGCCGATCTCCACGAGGTGCACGATCCCGGCTTGCACCACGCGGGCTAGGGCGTCCCGAACCTCGATGGGGGTGCTTGCCTTCAGAAGTTCAGGACACCGCTGTCTCAGGACCTTCTCGGCCGCGTACGGTGTGGTTTTTCCGAGGGTCATGCGCACGCCAGCGCACGCCACGACCGCCCGAACTACAGCGTCGTCGTCAGCGGCCTCCAGCGTGGGCATCTCGGATGCCCCGGCCTCTGAAGGCCCCGCCAGCGTCGCCGCGAGGAGATGGAAGGCCCCCGCGCGCCATTCGATCTTCAGCTTCGATCCCTTCGGGCCGTAGTTGGCCTTCATGTTCTCAAGCTGGCGCGTGTCGCCGGCCAGGGCCGACAGATAGAGACGGCCTCGCGCAGCGTTGCTCCACGCAGTCGACCCGGACGTGCCACCGCCCGACGCTTTCCCTTGCTGCGACGGGTGCGCAAGCGCTAGCACTGACCCGTTGATCCCGCGAGCCAAGCCGCCAAGGCACCCCTTCACGAAGGCGTTCACCTGCGCCCGGTCGATTTCGTTGGCGCCGGACGTGTCGGCCAGTGTGTCGATGATGATGAGGTCCGCTCGGAACGCCTGCGCCCGCTTCAGAATGCGGTGGTAGAACGGCTGAAGCGTCATCTGCGCGCCGTGGCGGTCGAAGGTCGCCAGGAGATTGCCGGGTTCGCCCACGCGTGACGTGAGCAGCATGTTCGACAATTCGAGGTGGCTGACGCCGAGCGCCTTGTTGATGGCGTTTTGTCGGCGCTGCAGCTCGTCCCGGTCGTCTTCGCAGAACACACACAACACCCGGCACGGACGTGTAGGTGTGTTTCGGCGTGCAACTTTGACCCCGTGAGGTGGGGGATCGGCGTCCAATTCTGACCCCCTAACCTCGTTCTCGCAGACTGCTCTCCGGTACGGCCGGAAGGG
>NZ_LMRC01000025.1:0-7626 GCF_001425565.1 Methylobacterium sp. Leaf466
GGTTCGCTCGCGGCGGGCTACGGCGGGGCTTTCAACATCTACAACTCCAACTACGGCGCCGCCTTCGCGGGCGTCGAGCACTTCGGTCTCACCCTCACCGCACGTGGCGACTCCGTCGTCACCGGAGACGGCAACGACGTCATCGACGGCCGTGCCGGCGCCGACGTCATGACGGGCAAGGGCGGCGACGACCTCTACCTCGTCGACAATGCCGCCGATCAGGTCATCGAGGCGGCGGACGGCGGCAGCGACACCGTGCGCGCCAGCGTCGCCTACGCGCTCGGCGCCGGGCAGGCCATCGAAACCCTGGCGACCACGAACGACCTCGGCACAGGCGCCATCGCCCTGACCGGCAACGCCGCGGCGAATGCGTTGCGCGGCAATGCCGGCGCCAACGTCCTCGACGGCGGCGCCGGCAACGACACGCTCACGGGGCTCGGCGGCAACGACACCTACGTCGTCGATGCCGCCGGCGACCGGGTCGTCGAGGCGGCCAACGCCGGCAACGACCGGGTCCTGGCCACCGCCAGCTACGCCCTGGCCATCGCACAATCGATCGAGATCCTCGCCACGATCGACGCGACCGCCACGACGGCGATCAACCTCACCGGCAACGAACTGGCCCAGACCGTCCAGGGCAATGCCGGCGCCAACGTCCTCAACGGGCTCGGCGGGGCCGATACGATGATCGGCGGGGCGGGCTCGGACACCTACTACGTCGACGACACCGGCGACCGTGCGATCGAGGCCAACGCCGCCGCCGGCGTCGACCGCGTCTACGCTTCGGTGTCCTACTCCCTGTCCGGCTCCGAGCTGGAGACCCTGATTCTCACCGGCACCGGCAACCTCGATGGGACCGGCAACTCGCTCGCCAACGCGATCACCGGCAACGGCGGCGCCAACGTCCTCAACGGGCTCGGCGGGGCCGACACGATGTCCGGCGGGGTGGGGTCCGACACCTACTACGTCGACAACGCCGGCGACAAAGTCGTGGAGATCGGTGGCGCCATCGGCACCGACCTCGTCTACGCCTCGGTGT
The DNA here is from genome assembly GCF_001425565.1 of Methylobacterium sp. Leaf466. Classification (NCBI taxonomy): domain Bacteria; kingdom Pseudomonadati; phylum Pseudomonadota; class Alphaproteobacteria; order Hyphomicrobiales; family Methylobacteriaceae; genus Methylobacterium; species Methylobacterium sp. Leaf466. Next base: position 1,040 of record NZ_LMRC01000025.1, read on the forward strand.
CGTACGGGCTCGGCGGCGCGGATCTGGAGGCCCTGATTCTCACCGGCACCGGCAACCTCGATGGGACCGGCAACTCGCTGGCCAACGCGATCACCGGCAACGGCGGCGCCAACGTCCTCAACGGGCTCGGCGGGGCCGACACCATGATCGGCGGGGCCGGGTCCGACACTTATTACGTCGACAATATCGGCGACAAAGTCGTGGAGGTCGGCGGCACCATCGGCACCGACCTCGTCTCCGCCTCGGTGTCGTACGGGCTCGGCGGCGCGGACCTGGAGAACCTGATCCTGACCGGCGGGGGCAACCTCGCCGGGACCGGCAACTCGCTGGCCAACGTGATCACCGGCAACGGCGGCGCCAACGTCCTCAACGGGCTCGGCGGGGCCGACACCATGATCGGCGGGGCAGGCTCGGACACCTATTACGTCGACGATATCGGCGACAAAGTCGTGGAGGTCGGCGGCGCCGTCGGCACCGACCTCGTCTCCGCCTCGGTGTCGTACGGGCTCGGCGGCGCGGACCTGGAAAACCTCACCCTGACCGGGACCGGCAACCTCACTGGGACCGGCAACGCCCTCGCCAACGTGATCACCGGCAACGGCGGTTCCAACCTCCTGACCGGCGGTGCCGGGGCGGACAGCTTCGTGTTCAGGACGGCGCTGGGCCCGAGCAACCTCGACCGGATCACCGACTTCTCGGTCATCGACGACACGGTGCACCTCGCGCGCAGCGTGTTCACTGTGCTGGGAGCCGGTGCCCTGGCCGAGGCGGCCTTCAAGGACCTCTCCACCGGATCGGCCGATGCCGGCGACCGCATCCTCTACGACAAGGCGACGGGGGCCCTGTCCTACGACGCCGACGGCAGCGGCCTGGCCTCGGCCGCGGTGCGGTTCGCCACCATCGACACCAAGGCCGCCCTCACGCACCTCGACCTCTTCGTGGTGTGAGCCGCAGGACCAGGCCGTAGGGCTCGAAGCCAAGAAGCGCCTGCCAGAGGTCGCGGCCGACGAAGACGGAAGGACGGTCTATCCGGCGGCGCCGGCGTATTCTTGATATTCTCTAACGATATCATCGAGACTTCTCGCAAGTCCGCTAAGCTCAATCGGTTGCTTACCTCCCCGCCGCGCGAGTTCGGCCGGAGATCATCGTCGCCTCGTGCCCTGCCACCGCCGCCGGGATGGGCACGGTCAGCCGGTTGGCCTGCGGGAAATCGACGGCGACGAAGTCCGCGCCCGGCTCCGGGGGGCCTGGGACGAAGCCCACATTCCGCGCGAGGCGAGCCCGCGATCGAACGGCAAGAGCGTCGACGTCGACGACCGCTGGCCTTGGATGGACGCGGTGTCGTCGCTAAGGATCGCGCTGGAGCCGGGCTGCCGATCGGGGCACGGCGCGACGATCGCGGTGGTTCGGCATGGACGATCGTCTCTCCCTCGACGCCCTGCGCACACGGTTGTCCGCGGCGGTCTCGGCCGGAGTGCCTTTCTCGATCATCCGGCTCGGTGACGGGGAGGGCCGGGTCATGGGCTATCCGGAGCATGTGCCGTCGCCCTTGCTCGCCGATATCTGGCGCACCTGGTTCGGCCACACCGCCTACAGGGAGGCACAGGTCGCTGCCCTGAGGGAGGCCCTGCGCGAGGCGTGCCGTGCGGCCGACGTGATCGGCGTCCCGCAGGCGGAACCGTATCTCGGATCCGAGTTCGGGCGCGTCGCGGCGCTTCTGGCGCGGGAGGGCTCGATCAGGCCAGGCACGGCATTGTGCCATGCGGGCTTTCACCTGTGGTTCGAACGGCACGGATGGTATGCCGGCCTGCTCGCCGGTCTGCCCGAGGTCGGCGTGATCGGGCCGCGCGACCTGACGCGCGTTCTGCCCGACCGCTTCGGCATCGGCCGGGTCCATTGGCTTCCCACGCCCCCGGAGATGCGCTTTGCCGATCTGCCGGACGCCGAGGCCGCAACACTTGCGCGCCGCGACGCGCATCTGACGACCCGCCTGCCCGAACTTCTCGACGACGGCATTCCCCGCCTGATGCGGCGATACCCCGGCCTCGTCGTATTGGTCGGGGCCGGCCTGCCGGGCAAGCTCTATTGTGCCCGCGTCAAGGCACTGGGCGGCGTCGCGATCGACCTCGGCAGCATGATGGACCTGTGGGCCGGCCTCAAGACGCGCGAGAACCCCGTCTTCGTCGACCTGCGCACGCCGCTGGGCAGCCAGCCCGTGCAGACGCAGCCCTTGAGCTTCGACATGGCGGGACCGGCTCACCGCGGCTTCATCGAGGATGTGCTGCACCTGCACCACCTCGACGAAGCCCGGTTCTGCAAGCCGCTCCCACGGGAGGATGCGACCTTCTTCAAGGCGCTGCTGCCGGCCTGTGGCGACGACCGCTCCCTCGCCCTCGTCCGGTTCACCGAGGCGGCGGTCCGCGAGGCCGAGATCTGCCGGCAGGTCGCCGACAGTGCCTTCGACGGGATGGCGGCCGTCGGCTCCGTCCTGCACGTCGCCTCGGGCTGGGGGCGCCTGACGCGGGCGCTGGCGCAATGGCTGCCGCAGGGTCGGCTGTCGGTATCGGACGAACGGGCGGACGCACGCGCGTGGCAGGCGCGCCTGTTCGGGACGACCGACGTGCCCTGGCCGCCGCCTGCGGAGGGGCAAAAGCACGATCTGATCGTTGCCGGACCGATCGTTCCGGGCACCTGGACGGCTGAGGCGTGGCTCGACACCCGGCTGGCGACGCTGCACGGGCTTCTCACGCCGCGTGGGATCCTGACCTTCGGCCTTCCCTCCGGCCGGGAGAACGCGATGCTGGTGGAGGCGGCCCTGCGTCGGCTGCGTCCGGAGGCGCCGCCGACTTGGGCGCGCCTCTCGAGCGCACCTCGGGGAAGCGACGATCTCTACCTCGTCGGCGGATCGGACCGGGACGTGACGGCGTTGCGGGTCGGGTTACCGCCGATGGGCGGCTTCGAGAGCGCGACGATCCTTGCGAACGGGGACACGGCCTTCGCGGGCTGGGCGGCCGCGCCCGGTGACCGAATCGCGCGGCTCACGGTCGCTGTCGACGCTCGCCCCGTCCCTGGGCTGCGCCCGGCGATGGCGCCGCCGGCCCTCGGCTCCGGACCGGGCGCGCCGGTCGGCTGGCGCTTCAGCCTGCCCACGACGACGCCTCCGGATGCGACCGTCCGGCTTCGTATCGAAGGCGGTTCGGGCCTTGCCGGATATTGCTACGCGACAGCCTCGGGGCGGTTCCTCACCTGATACGGTCCGGACGGTCGTTGACCCGTGGCCTTCGGCCGTGGCGACCGGATGCCGTGTCGATCGAGCCGACCGCATGTCACCCGAAGACCGGGCGAAGATCGGCGAAATCCTGGTTGTCGCGGGTCTTCAAGCCGGCCCAGACATCCATCATGCTGCCGACGTCGATGGCGATGCCGCCGAGCTGCCTGACGCGCCCGCAATAGATCTTGCCCAGGATGCCGGCGCCGACCAGCACCAAAAGGCCGGGCGCCCGTGCCAGCAGGTCGGGGATCTCGCGTTCCATCAGTTCCGGGTAGCGTTCGTTGAGATGCGCGTCGGCGCTGACCAATGCGGCCTTCTCGGCCTCTGGCAGGTCCGAATAGGCCATCTCCGGGGGCACGGGCAGCCATTCGACGCCGCGCACGCCGTAGAGGGCGGGCAGGACCTGCCCGAGGTCGCGCGGCCCGATGACGCCGACATACGGCAGGCCCGCCAGCAGCGCGGGATAGAGGCTTGCCCGCTGGAGCCCGAAATGGACCCCGGCGTGGCAGAGCAGCGTGGAGGGCGTGACGAAATCCTCGCGCGGCAACAGGGCGGCCACGCGACCGAACTCGCAGTCGACGTCCGGCTCCGCTTTGGGGATGCCCACGACGTCCGCCTCCCGGCAGGCGATCTTCAGGTCGTGGCGAAGCCGCGCCACCGCCTCGTCCGTAAACCCGGCGTGACCGAACCAGACCCGCCAGATATCGGCGAGCAGCCGCGGCGGGACGTGGTCCGGATAGCCGATCACGCGTCCCTCGCCGTCGCCGAGGCGCAGGAGCGACAGCGGCGTCCGTGCGTCGACCGCTCGCCGCACGACGGCACTCACCTCCTCCACCGCGAGGCGGCGCATATCGCGCGTCTCGAATGGAGGCCTGCGCAGGTTTTTGATGCCGGGACGGAAGGCGCGACCGGGGACGCGCTTTAGGGCGAGGCAGGCGTGACCGTATGTGGGGGAATCCGGAGCGGCACCGGGCTCGAGCGGCCGAATTCCGACCTCGTAGACATTCAGAAAATCTCTGGCCGCGCCAGCGAAGTAATGGCTGTTGTGAACGCCGAAATTCTGCTGGTAGACGAGCCAGATCGCCTCGGTCTGGACGCGCTTGAGCGTGTGGAGCATCTCGTCCCGCAGCGGGATCGGCGTCTCGCCGAGGGAGCAATGGGCGAGGATGGCCGTGCGCGGGTCCGTCTCCGGGAACAGCTTGGGCAATTCCGAGACCGGCAGCGTCACCGCGCCCGCCTCCGGCAGCGTTCCGTCCCCCGTCACCGCGATGCCGTTGCTGCGCAGGTACCAGCGCTGCAGGCTACGCATCGGCTCGATGTCGAGAAGGACGTAGCGCCCGCCGAACCCCAATCGGCGGGCGAGCAGGCACAGGGCGCCGAACCCGGCGCCGAATTCGACGATCTGGTCGAAGGCGTCGATCCGGGTCTCCATCGCGGCCTCGAAGCGGGCCAGCAGGTAGGCCTGCCGGATCTGGTTGGCGCTCGATGCCGGGTGCAGGCTCGAGGCCGCCGGGCGCCCGAGCGCACTCTCCTTCAGGGCCGGCCGCCATCGCAAACGCCAGTCGGGGAGGCTCTTGAGGGCGTCGAGCTGTCGCCGCGTGTCGGGTTGCTCGCCCACGAACATCGTCTGCATGACGACGGGCCAGCGGGTGAAGCCGTCGAGATCCTCCTCCAGGATGCAGCGCGCGACTTCACGGGCCCGACGGCCCCAGACTGGATGGGTGGCCGCCGACTCGGCTGGTTCGATCGCTCCGTCGATGACCGCAGAGGCGGCCTGCATCAGCGCGGCCCGGCCTTCCTCGGCCGTCGTGGAAGCCATCGTCACGGCAGCGTCCCTTCCAGGCTGTGCCAGGTTTCGGCGATGGCCCTATGATAGGCGGGAACGAAGTGGAGCGGGCTCAGTCCCCAGCGGTGCTCCGGGTCCGCGAGGCACAGCTCCGGCGGCGCCTCGAGCACCTGGGTCCCGGGAAAGACCGCCAGGAACCGGTCCTGAAGCCGCCCGAGCAGGGCATCATGGTCGGCAGCCCGGACGATCGGCTGCCCGGGCAGGATCGCGAGCGCGGCCGGCAGGACCGCCGTGCCCTGCGCCCGTCTCGCCCAGCGAAAGCGGTGCAGCACGATGCGGCAGGCGGGCAGCGACGTGGCGAGCGCCGCGAAGCGGGCCAGGCCCGCCTCCCAGAGGTCCCAGGCTTCCGCCGACAGGCGCGGGACCCGGCGCGCACCGGCCAGCGCCGGGGTCTCCAGGAGCCCGCTTTCCACGAGATCGAGACTCGCGTTCAGGATGAGGCCGCTCGGGAGCACGAGGAGATCGAAGCGCTCTTCGGCGAAATCGAGCAGGAGCACGTCCGGCCGCGCCTCGGCGAGCGCGTGCGGCACCGTCTTGCAGAGTTCCGCCCTCAGCCAGTGCCGCACGGCCGCTGGCCGATCGAGCCGCTCGACGATTCCGGGATCGATCCCGGGGCAGCCGGGGAAGGGGGCGGTCAGGCTTGCCAGCGAGATGCGCGCGTAGTTCGCCGCCAAGGATCGGAGCGGACGGCCTCCCGTCAGCAAGGCCTCCCGCGTGACGCAGCTTGCGAGCATGGCGATCCGGGCGGGAGGTGCGCTCACGTCCCGGACGCCTCGCCCATCCACCGCGCCAACGCGTGCGGCCCGGCCGCGTAGGGGTCGCGAAAGCGCGCCCTCAGGTCGGGCCGCTCGCGGTAGAGCCGCCGGTGCGTGATCGGGATCGGCGTCCCGTCCGCATAGAAGCCGTAGGCCCACCAACCCTCGGGAAGCATCGCGACCGCGTTGCAGGTGAGTCGCCGTTCGTACCACTTCGTCAACTCGAACAGGGCGGGCTGGTCGCCTCCGTTGCGTTCCAGCATGAGCCGGCCGGCGGTTCCGAGCTTCGTGAAGTGGAAGAAGCGCAGCGGCCGGCCGGCAGCGCGGATCGTCCCGTCGGGGTCGACCTCGATCCGCCGATGCGCGACGTTCCAGGAGGCGACGTTGAAGCCTTCGTCGCGCAGGATGTGGACGCCGTCGAACAGGGCCGGAACGTGGTCGCACCAGCGCTGATCGGTGAACAGCCCGGCGGGGATGTCGTCGCGGCAGAAGGCGAGGAGCCGGGCGCGCCACCACCGTGCGAAGCGGCGGCCCTCCCCGGTGCCGGCGACGGCGATGAAACCCAGGTTGTAGATGCCGTGCTTCAGGGCACCGATCTCGTTGTCGAGCACCCCTTGCTGTCAAACAGCGTTGAACATTGACCCTGGATCGGCGTCGAACTTTGACCCCCCGGATGGGTATGGCGGGGCGCCCCTGATCAGCCCGGCGAAGCGGG
>NZ_LMRC01000026.1:0-6597 GCF_001425565.1 Methylobacterium sp. Leaf466
CGCTGGTCGACCATATCCGCACCGTCGTCGATACCGCGCGCCTCACCGGCGCCAGCCCGTTCGGCACCATCCTCAAGACCGTCGGCGCCTGAACCCTATCATCGCGGGGGTGGGTAATTACAGGCGTGGAGCGTTCCACAAGGGCAAGCCCTGTTGAGACGTAGGCCTCGACTGCGGCTGATAAAGCCGCTCGTCCATTATGGAGCTTTCTGCAGCTGAACTGGCGAGCCGGTCTCGCCCGGCCTACCTTCGACGATCACGAGGTAACGCCGTGCCGCCTCTGGCGCGCCTTGCGTCACTTGCCTGATCGGGCCGATCGCGTTGACGACCGCCGCACCAGCGGGGTTCGTCATGAAAGCTGCGAGAGGCTCGATGGCACCGGAGCCTTTCGGATCGGTCGACAGCGCCAATACGAACGGCTTCTTCGGAGGCAGTCCCGTCACGGCAGCCTGAAGCGTCTGGAGCACGCCCTGGTCGAACAGCGTGACTTGCGTCTCTGGTTTGCCATCAGCCCCGCTGAGCGTGAGCGAGTTCGACTTGCCCGCTTCTCCTAGCGGCTGCAAGTTCTGCATACCTTCGCCAACCGGCACCGCATTCGGGACGTAGACGACGCCCTGCGGCCCTTGTCCGATAGGAATGGTGGCAATCACTGTGTTCGAGGCAGTGTCGATCACGGCCGCCTGATCGGCGTTCTCCAGACCGACATAGATGCGCGAGCCATCACCTGAGGGCCAGAGGCCATGCGGTAACGCGCCGGTCGGGATCGTGGCTACAGGCGAGAAATCATCGGTGCGGAACACCTTCACTTGGTTGAGCCCGCCGATAGTGACGTAGGCGAACTGGCCGGCTTTGGTGCGCGCGAAGTTGACGTGGTTGGTAAGCGGCCCGGTCTCGATGGTTCTGATCAACGCGAAGGGCGGCTTGGCATCAAAAACCATCGTGCGGCCAACGTCCTTCAGGGTCAGCCAGACTTGGGCGCCATCCGGCGTCGCGGCTATGTCGGGACAGAACGGGCTCTCCTGCTTGACCCGCCCGGCGATCGTGCGGGACTTCACGTCAATGACGACAGTCTCGGGGCTGAAACTGGAGCAGACGTAACCGTAACGCCCGTCAGGCGAGAAGATCGTCATGCCAGGACCGTTCGGCACTGTGATCCGCGCCGTCTCCTTGCCAGTGGCTGCGTCGAGGACCGCGATGTAATCCTCGCCGCGGATGCTGACCCAAACCTCTCGACCGTCAGGCGTGAAGAAGGCCTCGTGGGGCGAGCGGCCGACATAGGTCGTCTGCCGTACCGCGTTGGTCGCCGTGTCGATGAAGCTGACTGAGTTCGAGCCGATTGAGACAGCAAGCAAGGTCTTGGAATCGGGCGAGACGCCCATGCCGTGGACCAGCAGCTGGCCGCGATAAAGTGGACTGAGGTTCGCTGGCGTGATGTCTCCCAGGCGGATAACGCCGAGCAGCGTGTTGGTGGCTGGGTTCACGACCGAGACGGTGTTGGAGAACTGGTCCGAGCTGTAGAACCGGTCGCGGGCGCTGACTGGGATGTCTGGCGATGCGGCTGGCCCTGGGGCCTGGCCGGCAAGCGCTGGCCCAGACAGGAGCAGGACGAGGGTGACGAGCGGGAAGACGGCCTTCATCGGATGGTTCCTTGCGCCGGCATCGGCGCGGCGCCGTGATGATGGGGGTGAGGGACAGGTGCCGACGGCAGGGTGCCGGCGGCCGGGACTCGATCCGCCAGCGCGCGGCGCATGACCTCGATCTCCTGGCCCTGCTCGACAATAATCCCTTGTGCGAGGCGTAGCAGGACAGGATCGCGTCCGTGGATGAGCTGCGCCTTCGCCATGTCGATCGCACCCTGGTGGTGGGGGATCATCATCGCGGCGAAATCGCGGTCTGGATCGCCCGAGGGCGGGACCGCCATGTCGGCGTGCATCCGCTCCATGGACCGCGCCATTAGAGCGTCAAAGCCACTATCGGGCGGCTGCGCGGTGTGACGGTGGGCCGGTTCCGCTTGGCTGAGTGCGGCTCCGTATCCGAGAGCGATGCCGCCAAGCGACATTCCAGCCACTATCAAGGGCACTGCCAGACGAGTCATATGGTTTCTCGTTTCTTGTGATGCTGCCCACGACGACGCGAGCGACCCGCTGCCAACGGAACGCAATTCGCACGAACCGAGGGTCGTTATTGCGGGGCGAACGGGTTCTGGAACCCGCCCGTGCGCGACGGCGCCTTGGGCGGATGGGCGGTTGCCAGATAGTCCAGGATCAAGGCCCGTTCGGTGCCCTGGATGTCAGGCATGTTCTGACGCTCGGTCATCCAAGTCAGGGTCTCGTCCCAGCGCTCCCGGCTCATGCCCTGGTTCGAGACCAGCCGGTAGGCGTGGCAGGCCGTGCAGAGCCCGAAGGTTTCCTCGCGGCCCGGATGCGCAGGCAGGTCCTCCACCACCTGATCCCTGAGGGGGACGGTCGGTTCCTGCGCCCGGCTCCCTATTGTCAGAGCAAAGGTGGTTCCGATCAGGACGGCGCCAAAGCCGGAGATGAGACGCACGATGCCGAGGCGCCTCATCCGACGAGCACCGCGACGCGGTGCAGGGCATTGCCCCCGTACCCTTGCGGGTTCCAGTTCGCTGCTACGTGGGGCTGCGCCCTTCCCGCGCTGTCGGTCGCACGCACCCAAAGCTCGTAATAGCCATCAGACGGAAGCGGCACACTCACGCTCCACCGGCTCCAATCGTAGCGGTTGCGGGTCGGCGCGAGTTGGGTCGGGATCCAGGTCGCGCCAAAGTCGGTCGACACGTCGACGCGTGAAACGGTGAGGTCCCCGGCCCAGGCCGCACCGCGCATGGTGATCTCACGGCTGCCGGAGGGCAGCCGGGCGCCGTTGGCGGGGGCGGTCACGATCGATCGCACCGGCATCGATTCGAGGATGCGAAAATCCTTCTCGTCGGCCTTGCCGCCCGGCACCATGGGCTTGTTCGGCACCCGGTAGGCCGTGCCGGTCATGCCCTGTCCATCGTGCTCGCGGTCGCGGATCGTGATCCGCTTCAGCCACTTGTGCGAGAGCGAGGCCGGCCAGCCCGGCACTACGAGTCGCAAGGGGCCGCCGTGGATGTTGGACAACGGCTCACCGTTCATGGCGAAAACGACGAGCCCGTGCTGCTCCATCGCCTTGGCGATCGGCATGCCGCGCGACAACGACTCCTTGGTGGCATCGCCCGAAAGGTGCGGGTCCGCCCCGTAATGGGCGGTGTATTTCGCCGTGTCCTTCAGGCCCGCGGCTTTCAGCAGGTCAGCAAGGGGGACGCCGGTCCACTCGGCGCAGCCGGCGCCGCCGTTGGTCCAGGGGTTGCCACGCGCCTGCGGCTGGAAGAACGAGCGGCCGTTGCCGCCGCATTCGAGCACCATGCGGTAGGTCTTGGGCGTAAAGCGGCTCTTCAGCTCGCCGAGCGAGAGATCGAGCCGCTGGTTCACCTCACCGTCGACGGTGAAGCGCCAGCCCTCGGCATCGGCCGCCGCTTCCGGGATCTGGCCGTTGGTGCGGATGAAGAACTTCGGTGTCGGCGTTGTTTCGTCGTCGAGCAAGTGCTCAGGCGTCTCGGCGACCAGCGGGCGGTCGCCGAGCACAACAAGGCCTTTGTCCTTGCCGGGGAAATCCAGAGGCTGCGGACCCTTCGCAGCAGGGGCGGGTGCGGCGCCTTGCGCGTGCGCCGCAGGAACGAGTCCAGCCGGCAGGTTGCCCGCGAATGGGATGGCGGCGCCGACCGTAGCGCTCATGGCGGCGAGCCCCGCTCCGTTCAGGAAGCCGCGGCGGCTCGCGCCGGTGCGGCGGCCATGCACTAGCGCGTCCGCCCGCTCGGGATCGTCCCGGTACAGTTCGTCGAGCGAGCGTTCGATACGGCCTTGCGTGCTCATGGCTGGCGTTCCTCTCCGACAGGACTCCGGCGTGATCGGCCCGGCGGCCGTCGTGCTCTGGTGGCGTCGAATGTTCAGACAGGTCGGGACCGCCGTTTTATTCCCTGCCGCGCGAAACAAAGGTTCAGCCGAGACAAGGACGGCCCATCAGCGGGTCCGACGCACTGGCGACCATCACCGATCCGGGGCTGCGACTGCCAGCCTCGGCAAGCGCTACCGTCGCGGCGAACCGCTCTGTGTCCAGCTGCTCGCCGGTGAGCCGGTAGGCGAAGTCCCCGACCGTCCATCGCGCGACCTGGGACGTTGCCGGCACGGCGTCCTCCGGCGCGCCGCGTTCGGTAATCGTAAGGCGGACGCGGCAGCCGCGTTCGCCGATGTAGAAGGCGTCGGCCCGGGTCGGTCGAGTGTCGGAGGCGAAGCTTACGCGCTCCAGTCTGAGGTTAGCGGCATCCAGGTTCGGGATCTGCAGCTCCGCCGTGTGTAGGCCCGATTGGGTCTGTGCAATCGACTGAAGTCGGGAGCCGCCGTCCTTCGGAGCCTCGCGGGTCGAGAGCGCAAGCACGAGAGACGCGCCGAGTACCGCGACCAGAGCGAGCGCCACAAACGTTCGAACTTCGCGTCCCGACCGGCGGGGAGACGGGAGGTCGTTAGTACGCAGTGTCGCCGTCGTTCGGGCCTTGAGGGCGGCTAACGTCGCGAAGGCGCGTGCCGCTTCATTGTCCTCTGCGATCCAGGCCGCGACCGCGGCGAGGCGCTCGGGCGCAAGTTCCCCGTCAATGAGGGCGCTGAGTTCCTCTCGATCCCGCTCGCTGCCTTTCTCGTCGCTCTCGATCATCGGGCGGCCTCGTCTTGCTCGATGGTGCGCAGCAAGGCGGTCCGCGCTCGGGCGACGCGACTCATCACGGTCCCCGTCGGAACGCCGAGCCGACGGCCTGCCTCGGAGTAGCTGAGTTCCTCAACGTCGACGAGCAGAAGGACGCGGCGATGGTCAGGGGAGATCCGCATCAAGCTCTGGCGCACCGATAAGTCTGTCACGAGACGGTGGTCAATGAGCCAGGGATCAACCCCCTCCACCTCGACCGGTACAAGCGTCGCAGCGCGGCGCCGATGCGCGTCGACGGCAGCGTTGCGCGCGATCCTGTACAGCCATACCCGGTAAGCCTGGCTATTCGTCGGGACGTGCCTTGCCGTCAACGCCCGCACCGCTGCATCCTGAGCCACGTCGCCGGCCTCGTCTGCATCGCGCATGAAGCGGCGTACGAAAGAGCGAAGTGCAGGCATAAGCGCTGGCAGAAGGTCGTGTGCACCAACAGCGATCGAACCAGCCGTAGCACCTTGAGCAGGGGCGGTAGGCTCGTTCGTGTCCCGCCTGTTCGCCATTGCGTCCCGATAATCCCTTCAGGCGAGCAGCCTAACAAACCGCAGGCATATAAGGAACACTGTCTGCACGATGTGGCTCAGTCGGAGGGAGAACCGCCTACGCATGCTTGGTTTTCTCGACCGAATGATTTTGGAAACCTAAAATACCGACATGCTTCACACACTTTCAGCTATCATGGCGGAAGCAAGAAATAGGCTGGCGACGACCCGATCTTTGACAGGCTCAGCCAGCTATTCGGGAGTGAACTGATAAGCATCCTTCCTGTGGCACTGCTGGCATGGAGCGTTGCGGCGGCAACAGCCTCTGCCGAGCAGGACCTGCTGTTGGGGGCCAACATTAACACGCCCGCGATGACCCAGGCCGAAATGACCCGGGCTGACATCGAGGCTCTGATCGCAAAATCCGCCGGCAAACCTATCGACCTCTCCGACAAGGCCCTCGCCGGCCTCGACTTGTCTGGCCTTAACCTCAAGGGCGCAAACCTACGGACAGCGCGCCTCATCAAGGCGAACCTGCGTGGAGCGGACCTCAGCGGAACGAACCTCGAACAGGCGTGGTTCATCAAGGCCGACCTCTCGGGGGCCAAGCTCGTCGGCGCAAAAATGTTCGGCATCACTGCCCGCGAGGCGAACCTCAGTGGGGCGGATCTCAGCCGGTCCATGCCCATCGGCGATTTCAGGGGCGCCAATATGAGCGGCGCTTCGCTGGTCGACCTCAAGGGCGGCGCTGACATCAAGAACCAATCGATGGGCCTGATGCGGGCGGTGTTCGTCTCCGTGAACCTGTCGGGCGCTAATTTGAAGGGCGCCAACCTCGGGCGCTCGCGCTTGGAATACGCCAACCTTACAAACGCCGACCTGACCGACGTGGTGCTGATGGGCTCGGACCTCTCCGGCGCGAACCTGACGGGCGCGACCGTGACCGGTGCTGACTTCAAGAACGTCGAGGTCAGCGGTGCGCGGCTTCAGTCCCTTAAGGGCCAGGACAGCGCCAAGGGCTGGTCCGCCCTGGTCAACGCCGACCGCGCCATCACCGACAAGACCAATTGATCAAGTTCCAGCACTCTCACTATGCAGGCCGTAGGTGAAAATCAGTCTTTAAGAAACATTGGCGGTGTAGCCGAACTGGCAAAAGTCTCATTCGTCCGGTTCCATAACGCCCAGCTGGCGAATATCCGCCTTTAAGGACTGTGCGAACGGGGTTCTAGTAATTACCCACCCCCTTGCGCAGGTTGGATTTCGCTGATTTCTTCGTGGGATGGGCCGAAGCGATCTTGAACGGCTGAGCCGTGAGGAGCTGATCGAG
>NZ_LMRC01000027.1:0-4335 GCF_001425565.1 Methylobacterium sp. Leaf466
CGTCGTCGATACCGCGCGCCTCACCGGCGCCAGCCCGTTCGGCACCATCCTCAAGACCGTCGGCGCCTGAACCCTATCATCGCGGGGGTGGGTAATTACGGGTTCTACGGCGAGGAAGGATCGTGTCCTGACCCTCCGCTTTACGACTGGGTTGGGTGGGAAGCAGCTTGGCTGCTTTCAGTCGCAAGACGTTCTTAAGCGGACCTAGGATGACCCGCCGTCTCCGGATGGACGGTCCAACCCATCGCATGGTCGAAGTTCGTTAAAGCCGGATGCCGACTTCATCAGAGGCGATGCGACCGGCGCGAAAGTGCTCTGCTTCGGGAGACAGCGTGATTCACGATTGCAAAGCCCCGGTCACGCGACATCTCGTGCTGGTCCGGCATGGCCAGAGCGTAGCCAACCGATCCGGCCTGTTCACGGGATTGCTGGATTCGCCCTTGACCGAGCAGGGCCGGATGGAAGCCGAGGCAGCCGGGCGGCGTTTGGCCGAGCGCAGCTGGCGCTTTTCCGCAGCCTTCACCTCGACGCTGACGCGGGCCGTCGTGAGCGGCCGGCTCATCCTCGATGCGCTCGGGCAACCCGGATTGGTCCCCCAACGCTTCGCCGCGCTCGACGAGCGAGACTACGGCGACCTCAGCGGGCTCGACAAGATCGCCGCCGATGCGCGCTGGGGGGCGGAGCGGATCGAGACCTGGCGCCGCTCCTACGCCGAGGCGCCGCCGAACGGTGAGAGCCTGCGCGATACCGTCGCCCGCATCGTCCCATGCTACCTCCGAACCATCCTGCCGGCGGTTATGGGCGGAGACGTGCTCGTCGTCGCCCACGGCAATTGCCTGCGGGCGCTTGTCATGGCGCTTGAAGACCTGAGCCCCGCGGAGGTCGAGCACCTCGAACTCGCGACGGGTTCCGTCAGGATCTATGAGCTTGCTGCGGACACGACGATCAAGGCCCGCTGGATCGACGGGTGAATCCGCCTGTCGGCCCCCCACAATGGGTCTCGGCAAACTCTGAAGGGGTCCTCATTTCATCTATTCCGTTGATGGGAAGCATCTAATCATTCCGTTGGATTGAATGAAAGGGACATGGGATTTTCCGGCATCACATCGGAGCCATCCATGTCCGCGCCCAGACTTTTCTCCCACTCTCGTTCGACGCGTGCCTTGGCCGGCACGAGAGCTATCCTTCCGGGACTGGGCCTCTGCGTGGCGGTCACCGCCGCAGCGATCGGCTTCGAGGCCGTCGAGACGCAACTGTTCGGTCGTGCCTGGCTTGAAGCCTTGGTGCTGGCGATCCTGCTCGGGAGCGCGATCCGCACCGCCTGGACCCCGTCGCAGCGTTTCTTTCCCGGCATCGCCTTCGGGGCCAAGACCGTGCTGGAGATCGCGGTCGTACTACTCGGCGCGTCGCTCAGCCTCGCGACGATCCTCGCCGCCGGACCGGGTCTACTTTTCGGCATCGCGGGCGTCGTCGTGGTCGCGATCCTGTCGAGCTATGGCATCGGCCGGGCACTCGGGCTGCATCCGCGCATGGCAATCCTCGTCGCATGCGGAAACTCGATCTGCGGCAACTCGGCGATCGCGGCCACGGCACCGGTGATCGGCGCCGACGGCGAGGACGTCGCCGCCTCCATCGCCTTCACCGCGGTGCTGGGCGTGCTGGTGGTGCTCGGCCTGCCGCTGCTGGTGCCGCTGCTCGGTCTGTCGCCGATGCAGTACGGCGTGCTCGCCGGCCTCACCGTCTACGCTGTTCCGCAGGTCCTCGCCGCCACCGCGCCGGTCGCGGCGCTCAGCGTCCAGGTCGGAACCCTGGTGAAGCTCGTCCGGGTGCTGATGCTAGGCCCGGTCGTCCTGATGCTCTCGCTCGGTGCGAGCCGGCTGCGCGAGGAAACCGACGAGGCCGCCCCCGGCGTCACCGCCGGCGACCGCCCGGCCCGCGGCAGCCTCGCGATTCACCGCCTGGTGCCGTGGTTCATCCTCGCCTTTCTTGCGCTCGCGGGCCTTCGCTCGGCCGGGCTGGTTCCGCAGGTCGCGCTCGCGCCGATGTCGGAGACCGCCAATCTGCTCACCGTGGTCTCGATGGCGGCGCTCGGCCTCGGGGTCGATGTGCGCAGCGTCGCCAAGGCCGGGGCGCGGGTGACCCTGGCGGTGGTCGCCTCGCTCGTCGCACTCGGCGCCGTCAGCCTCGGTCTAATCCGCGTGCTGGGCCTCGCTTGAACCGATCGGATGCGCCCGAGGCCCGGTCAGGCCCCGGCGAGGCAGGGCGAGACGAAGAGCTCCCCGCGATAGGCCCCGCGCAACGTGCGCACGGACACGATCAGCCAGAGTAGGGTCAGCAGGCCGACGAGGCCCGCTCCGAGCCAGGCGAACCCGCTGAGTGCCGTCACTTCGCCGATCCGCAGGGTTGCCAGGGCATAGACGCCGAGCGGGAAGATGTAGCCCCACCAGCCGAGGTTGAACGGAACGCCGGCGCGCAGGTAGCGCACGGTGACGGCGAGCGAGAGCAGGAACCACCAGGCCCCATAGCCCCAGAGAATCAGTGCGCCGATGAGGCCCACGATCCTGAGGATGTCCGGAGCTCCGGCAAAACCGTCCGCCGCGAGGATCGGGCCACCGGCCTGCCCCAGCACGAGCAGGCCGAGCGCCCCGGTTCCGAGCGGACCGAGGGAGAGCCAGCTCGATGCGGCCATCTCCCGCGGTGGCAAGTTGTGCAGCGCCATGCGCAGCACCAGGATCGCCAGGATGCTCAGCGCCAGCGGGACCGAGACGCCCCAGAGCACAAAGCTCGTGACGATGACGGCGAGTTGTTGGCTCTCGCCATTCAAGGCTGGAGCGAGCAGGCCACCGGAGACGGCGACGACCTCGGCTGTCACCACTGGCAGCAGCCAGACGGCCGTCATCTGGTCGATGCGGTGCTCCTGGCGGGTGAACATCAGGTAGGGGATCGCGACAGCACAGATCAGAGCGAGCGCCACGTCGAACCACCACAGAGGCAGGGCGATGCGGACGGTCTCGGCGCCGAGATACGGTGGACCGAATATCAGTAGCCCGTTCAGCAGCGTCGCAAGTGCCATCGGGATCGCCCCGAAGAACATCGACACCGTCGAGTGTCCGAAGATCCGTCGGGCGCCATCGAAGTAGAAGATCCAACGCGCGCCGTAGACTAGGCAGAAGGTGGCGAAGAGCACGACGGAGGCGAGCCAGAGCCCGAGCGGGACAGGGGCCAGCAGGGCATGCGTCGCCGGCAGACGGTCGAGGGCCAAGGCGACCACGCCAGTGCCCATCACCACGGTGAACCAGTTCGGCGTGAATTGCCGGATCACGTCCCGCGGATGCTGGAGGCGAGAGAGCGGCTTCAGGCCTGTGCTGATCGCCAGCAGACTGGATTCCGACACGGGGCGCTCTCGGGCTTCGGAGGGTCAACGCACTGGCTCTAGCACGACCCCGCATCGCGCGCCGCCTCGATAGATAGCAGCTCGCAAGCGGCGCTTAATCATCAAAACAATCGATTATAACTAGCTAATCAAACTATTGGAACGAATGATTATCGGCCGCTACCTTCTTGTGATCACGAACCGACGTGACGACCCCACCAGAAGGATATCGACCATGACACGTACGATCGCCGCCGTCGCCCTCGCCGCCTCCGCCCTCGTCGGCATGACGGTCCTCTCGCAGGCCCAGGGCCTCCGCGCTCCGCAGGCCCACTCCATCATCAGCCCATCCGCACCGATCTACGGCGATGCCGATGGCGCCAACGCCAAGAACCCGGCGCTCCCGGCCTACGCCCGTGGCCGCGGCCAGGAGACCGGCGGCCCGGCGCGGGAACTGATCGGACGCTGACAGCGCCCCCTTGGCCGCCGGGCATCCGTCCGGCGGCGCGTGAAGCCTTCGACCACCCGAATGGCAGGGAGATCCATCATGACCCGACCCACCTTCGAGACCACCGACGAGGCCCGGCAGGGCGAGACCAGCGGTCACATGCGCTGGGTCCTGTTCTGGACGGTCGCCCTGACCGTCGCCGCCGTCGGCACCGTCTGGCTGACAATCATCTGACCCGCCCGCCCGCCATTGATCGGAGATCGGAAATCTTCGGATGATCGCAATCGGAGATCGTTGAAATCTCAAACGATCATCGGATGGAATAATCGTCTCGCCGTAGCATCTCCTTCACGGGGAAGACGCCTCTTTGCCGGGATGACATGGATCGACGACCCGAGTTTCCGGCGGCGAGACCTGATCGGCCCCCACGCGGTGGTCCAAGGTTAAAGTTAGTGCGCGGTTGGCCGCTCCGCTACGGGTAGCTTGGCCGGTGGAGCTGGTCGGGCGAGCGCAG
>NZ_LMRC01000028.1:0-2452 GCF_001425565.1 Methylobacterium sp. Leaf466
CCCGCTTCGCCGGGCTGATCAGGGGCGCCCCGCCATACCCATCCGGGGGGTCAAAGTTCGACGCCGATCCAGGGTCAATGTTCAACGCTGTTTGACACCTTGAGGGTGTAGAACACCTCGCCGTTGAGGAGTTCATCCCGCAGCTTCGCGTTGAAGCTCTCGCAATAGCCGTTTTCCCACGGACTGCCCGGCTCGATGTAGGCGGTTGTCGATCCAACCGCTACGATCCAGTCCTGAACCGCCTTGGCGATGAACTCCGGCCCGTTGTCCGATCTAGAGCCGCATCCGATCAGGTTGGGTCAAAGGCATCGTAGCCTGCGGCCATGAGGTAGTTACGGCATTCGTCCGGTGTGAAGCGCGTAAAGGCCTGTTTGAGGGTGTCGCAGAGGTCTGCGAGCGTGCGAGCAGCCTGGGCTCGTAAACAGGCCTTGAGCTTGGCAAAGGCGAGTTCGATCGGATTGAAGTCAGGGTAGTAAGCCGGCAGGTAGAGCAGGCGGGCACCGGCCGCCTCGATGCGTTCGCGGATGCCGCTGACCTTGTGGGCGGGCAGGTTGTCGAGCACGACCGTGTCACCCTGGTTCAAAGTCGGCACCAAGGTCTCCTCGACATAGCGGCGGAAGCGGACCCCGGTCATGGGTCCATCGAAGAGCGCGGTCGCCGTCAGGCCGCTGGCACGCAGGCCCGCCGTGACCGTGACGGTCTTCCAGTGTCCGAACGGCACGGCCACCCGGCAGCGTTCGCCACGCGGAGCCCATCCGTAGCGACGCGCCATTTTCGTGTTGGTCGCGGTCTCGTCCAGGAACACGAGCCTGTCCGGATCGAGGTCGAGTTGACCCTCGAACCAGGCCAAGCGCGCCGCCTTCACATCCTCCCGATCCTGCTCGGCGGCGTGGCCGGTGTTTTTTTACGCGTGATGCCGTGGCGTTTGAAGAAGCGGGACAGGCTGCTCGCCCCGACCCGCAGGCCGTGTTCGGCCAGTCGAGCGCGCAGCTCGCGCAGAAACAGTTCGGGTTTGGCCTCATAGGTCCGCCGGATCAGGTCAGCCTGGGCCTCGATGGCGTGCGAGCGCTGATCGCCGCCCATCGGCTTGGCCCGTGTGCGTCCTTCCCGCACGAAGGCCTCGTGCCAGCGCACGGCGCTGGCGGGACTGACCTCGAACCGTCTGGCGGCTTCCCGGCGGGAGGCTCCTGCCTCGATCGCCACTACGACACGCTGACGCAGATCCGCTGACAGGGCTGAGGGCATCCGGCTCTCCTCCTCGGAAAGCCGCGCATCGAATCACATCTGCGCCGCCCCCGAAACCCCGGTCGATTCAAGCCGATCGGACACCGCTCTAATATGCCCTGGCACCCCGCGAAGACTGAACAGGTCCGAGAGCACGTCGATCACGTCCGTAATTACCCACCCCCGCGATGATAGGGTTCAGGCGCCGACGGTCTTGAGGATGGTGCCAAACGGGCTGGCGCCGGTGAGGCGCGCGGTATCGACGACGGTGCGGATATCGGCCCACCCTCGGCGGCCCACATCGCGCGGTAGCCGTTGGTCATCTTCCGCTGGATGACGGACGGGCGCAGCAGCCGCTCGCTGCCATTGTTTGTCGGCTCGACCGCGCCGGGATGGGCGAGGAAGACGAGGAGCTGATGGCGAGCCCGGCCGATCTTGGCTTGCAGGTCGCGAGTCAGATCGCAGCTACTTCGTGTGCCCAGGATGGCGCCGAGTTGCCCATCCAAGGTCCGACGCTTGGCCGCTAGGGTCGAGATCGCGAAGTCGGTGACGTGCTCGGCCAGGGTGAATACGGATCGCAACCAGAGCTGCAGTCGCCAGGGTACGGGATCATCGCTGGTCTCGACGGCGTAGGCGACGTCGCGGNGTGACGTGCTCGGCCAGGGTGAATACGGATCGCAACCAGAGCTGCAGTCGCCAGGGTACGGGATCATCGCTGGTCTCGACGGCGTAGGCGACGTCGCGGCCGAGATGGGCAAGGCAGGTCTGGTGCGCGGCGGCATGGCCCTGCTGAGCCGTGTAGCGGTCCGAGGTCCACACCGCCGGCCGATGCCCGTCCATCATCTCCCGCACCACGACGGCCCCCCGCGTTGGCGAGGCCGTGTGCACCACGGCTTGGACCGAATGGAAACCCAGTGATAAGCGTTGCTGCCCTCGATGCGCACGCCGGTCTCGTCCGAGGCGACCACCGTGGCTTGGCGCAGGGTAGAAACGGCCTCGTCGCGACCGGAGCGGAAGCACTTCTGCGCGCGCTGGAACAGGTTCATCAGCCCACCCTGGCTGAGCGTGAGCCCGAACAGGTCGGAGAGCGCCGCCTGCAACCGCTCGTTGGAAAGCGCCTGGAAGGTCTTAATACCAATTCTCATTGATCAGCACCCATGGGCCCATCGGCGCAGTCCGATGGACATGATGCGCCAGGGTTGGGCGATGAGCTTGTTCCAGGCGTCGC
>NZ_LMRC01000029.1:0-2146 GCF_001425565.1 Methylobacterium sp. Leaf466
CCCGCTTCGCCGGGCTGATCAGGGGCGCCCCGCCATACCCATCCGGGGGGTCAAAGTTCGACGCCGATCCAGGGTCAATGTTCAACGCTGTTTGACAACCATCAGCGCAACGGTCCTTGTTGAAGACGCGAAACGGAAGGCATTCGGCGTCATGACTCTTGTGCCGACTAGGCCGAGAGGCGAGGTCGTGCCCCTAACTACCACTACCCAGCCTAAAGTACGGCCAACACTACACTTTTCGCCGTGAAGAGAACGTCGCGAAGCAGTCGCACGGGTCTTGAAAACCGCCGTGGGGGCAACTCCACCGTGGGTTCGAATCCCACCCCTTCCGCCAAATGTACCTGTAAGTTCTTGATTTAGTTAATAAAATTTGACCGTCTCTTACATGGCCCCAATGGTGGCCCCAATAACGATCACGAACATAAGCGGACATCGACGGGCTTCCACGGTCGAACCCTGCATCTCGTCTCGCATCCTCCGCAAGTCGCTAAAGCTCAGGCTTTTCCCGGCAATCAATCTCGACGGCGTCCCGGTCTGAGGGGCAGCGGAGGCTGATCACCTTCGGCTGGACGCACCAGAAACTCGGCCACGTCGACCCGTAGGGCAACAGCAAGGCGATCTAATACGTCGATCGTGGGATTGAAGCTGCGCCGCTCAATCCCACTCACGTAGCCGCGGTCCACGCCAGCATCGACGGCAAGCGCTTCCTGAGAAAGCCCCCGTTCAACCCGCAATCGTCGCAGATGCCACGCCACGCGGGCTCGTCCGTCCATGGTTCGGACGCGACCAGCTTGCCCAGGCTGAAACCATCGAATATGTTCGACACAATTGCCGTGAGACGCTGACTTGAGACGGTTATCCCCGTCACGCCATCAGTGCGGTGTATGGGGACTTCATTTCGATGCGGGTGCGCATCCATCGCGGCGCGCACGAGATCGGCGGCAGTTGCGTCGAGCTGGAGCACGAAGGTTCCCGCCTTCTACTGGACTTCGGCCTACCACTGGACGGGGACCCTGAGGACACGAGCCGCCACCCGGTGATCGATGGTCTAACCGGCGGCGCAGATCTGCTCGCTCTCGTACTCAGCCACGGCCACCGCGACCACATCGGCCTCAGTCACCTCGCCGGGCCGGACCTGCCGGTGGCGCTCGGCGCTGCCACCCTTCGTATTCTGCAGGCGGCATTCGCCTTCGTCCCCGATTGCCACGTGCCCACCAACACCATCACGTTTACAGACCGCCAGCCGCTCACCTTCATACCGTTCACGGTTACCCCCATCCTCGTCGACCACTCGGCCTACGATGCCTACGCCCTGCTGGTGGAGGCAGGCGGACAGCGCCTGCTGTACTCGGGCGACCTACGCGGGCACGGGCGCAAGGGCGCGCTGTTCGAGCGACTGCTGCGCGAGCCGCCGCAAGACATCGACACCCTGCTGATGGAAGGCTCAAGCCTCGGCCGGCTCGACGACAACCGCACCTTCCCGACCGAGGTAGAGATCGAGGACCGCTTCGTCGACTTGTTCGAGGACACCGTGGGACTCGCCCTGGTCGCGGCCTCGGCCCAGAACATCGATCGCGTGGTCTCACTCTACCGTGCCTGCAAGCGTGCCGGCCGGACCCTCGTCATCGACCTCTACGCCGCCGAGGTCCTGGCTGCGACCGGCAATCCGCGCATCCCACAATCCGACTGGCCGAACGTCGCCGTCTTCGTGCCCCACCACCAGCGCGTCCGCATCAAGAGGACCAACCGGTTCGACCTAATCGAACGGCACGGCAGGAACCGCATCTACGCGGAGGACCTCGCCACCCTGGCACCGCGGGCCGCCCTTCTGTTCCGCCACTCGCTGCTGCCCGACCTCGACCGGGCCGGGTGCCTCACCGACGCACGCGCGATCTGGTCACAGTGGGACGGCTACCTGCGCCAGCCGCGAGGGCAGGCACTCGCGGCTGACCTAGCCGCCCGTGCCATCCCACTCACTCACGCCCACACCTCGGGGCACGCAAGCATCCCGGACCTCAGACGCCTCGTCGAGGCGATCGGCCCGCGCCGGCTCGTACCCATTCACACCTTCGCACCCGAGCAGTTCCCGGCGCTGTTCGGACCAAGCGTGCGCATCGAACAGGACGGGACTTGGTGGGAGTGTGCA
>NZ_LMRC01000030.1:0-1361 GCF_001425565.1 Methylobacterium sp. Leaf466
GCTAAAAAGGTAACTACAAAAAAACCTGCAATTTTTTCAAAAAAAAAAACAGCGTCAACACAAAACTACAAATAAAAGAACCAAGCGCAAATAATTTACGTACTTTCAAAAAAATCAAAAAGATCAATGTTTTCTCGGGATCAAAAATAGGTTATACGTATCTTTAGGCAAAGCCACACACGCCGGTTTCTGTCTTAGATCTTCCAAATTTTCAGCCCCAATTTCAAACTCCTGCATTATACTGGCAAACATGACGAAACTCATCGTAGTTACTAAAGTTTGACCAATGCACGTTCGCTTACCTATACTAAAAGGCAGGAAATGTGGGATGTTCCTCTTAACAGACCAGACTTCTTTTTCCGTCTCCGCTGGCTTGCTCGGCCTTTCCCCATCAGATTCCATGCCGGAATCACAGAAAGAATTCCTTCGAACCCTAACTTTGGTCTTTTCTAGAAACCTTGATGGGTCAAATTTCTCCGGCTCATTCCAGTATTCCTCTGAAGTGTTTAGTTCATAGTTGTTTATGAAGACTATCGTTCCTTTTTCTACGCCATATCCTGAGATTGCTGCGTTCTCCGTAGCTACATGAGGAACGATAGGGGATGAGGCGTATCTTAGACATTCTAAGACAGTTGCTTCTGTGTATGGCAAACTATGACGGTCGAGTAATGTAACAGGCCTTTTGCCTTTAGTCAAACCGTCTAATTCTGCCCTAATCTTCCTGCCGACTTCAGGGTCTCTCGCCACAGCTGTCAAACATAACATGACAAGATTACCCACCGAAGAATGACCGCCTAGAAAATCTTCAAGCATGAAGATTATAGTATTTCTATCAACCGTCGGGTCTTCATGTAAAACTTTTAGCAACCCATCTAGAAAGTCCTTTTCAGGCCCTTCTATGTCCAGATCCAATTCCCTCTGTTCTACGATCCTTGAAAGAATGAACGAGCGAATATCTGAAGACCAGTTAGACAGTTTATCTAAATGCTTCTTGTAAAAAGGTTGGAGCCACGGCAGAAAATCTAAGGCATAACCTTGGTTAATCTCCCAGAAAATTTCGTCAAAATGGTCGACGATGCGCTTGAAATCTTCGTCGTTTTCGGCGTCAAATCTCACGTTGCACATGTAGTGCGAAAACATATTCATTGCTGTAGTCATTAAGATCGGTTTTAGGTTGATGCTGGAGTCTAAAGTACGGGTTATGTTTTTAAGTGTTTGTAGCAGTTCTATGGATTCGAATGTAGCGACGTCTCCGATGCGCGCGAAGTTGTCGGTGTGTTGTTTGGGTCCACAATGGCGGCGGGCGAGATTTCTTCTTCTTAGTTGAAGGTTTGACCAATCGCATAGTGCTAAGGAATTAT
>NZ_LMRC01000031.1:0-265000 GCF_001425565.1 Methylobacterium sp. Leaf466
CGTGATCGCCGCCGTCAGCGACGTCTTGCCGTGGTCCACGTGACCGATCGTGCCGATGTTGCAGTGCGGCTTCGTGCGAGCAAACTTCTCTTTGGCCATTGCCGAGATACACCTGTTCCAGGTCGAAATTCGGCGCCCGCTTACGATTCTTCGCCCGGTTCCGCAAGGGCCACGTCGGCGGGTCGCTCGACCGGAGCGATGTCGGACCGCCGCGGTCGCTACGATCGCGCGTGACGGTGGTATCGTGTCGGGGTTCGACGAGCGGTTCGGCCCGGTGGTCGCGCCGCGTCGAACGTCCGGGGATCGAGGCCTGCCGATGGAGACCCTCACCTACGCCGTCGGCGACATCCACGGCTGCCGCGATGCCCTCGACCGGCTCCTGGCCGCGATCGGGCGACACGCCGCCGGGCGTTGCCGCCGGCTCGTCTTTCTGGGCGACTACGTCGATCGCGGGCCCGATAGCGCCGGGGTGGTCTCGGCCCTGAGGGACCTGCAGACGCGCGAGCCCGGTGCCGTCACCTGCCTCATGGGCAACCACGAGGCCCTGATGGCCGAAGCCTACCGCACCGGGCTGGGGACCACGACCTGGCTCGAGAACGGCGGCATCGCCTCCCTCGCCTCGTTCGGCATCGACGATCCGGAGGCGTTGCCTCGCGACGTCCTCGGTTGGATCGCGCGGTTGCCCACCGTCCACGAGGATGCCCGGCGTTATTTCGTCCACGCCGGCTTCCGGCCGGAGCGCCCCGGCATCGACCCCGACGTCCGCACCCGCCTCTGGATCCGCGAGCCCTTCCTCGGGACCGATTTCGACTTCGGCAAGCACGTGGTCCACGGCCACACCCCGCAGAAGTCCGGCCGACCGGATTTGCGCCGCCACCGCAGCAACCTCGACACCGCCTGCGTGTTCGGGCGGACCCTGACGGCGGCGGTCTTCACCGATGCCGAGCCGGCGCCGGTGGACATCCTGCAGGTCGACGCGCGGCTTTGACCGCCCGTCCCGATCGACCCCGCATGGCGCCTGTGCCGGCCGTTCCGCGAACCGTTGCCGGCGGTCGCGATCACGACGGCCCTCGGAACAGTTCCTCTCATCCCGAGGTAACCCTTGCACGGGACCAGTCTCGTTGTGAAAGGTCATAACCTATGTTTATGCGCGTCGATCGCCTACAGGCCGAGCTACCCGAGCCGAAGAGAGCCGATCCCAATGCGGCCGCAGCCTTGCAGGAACTGCTCGGAGGCAAGTACGGGGAGATGTCGACACTTGGGAACTACATGTTCCAGAGTTTCAACTTCCGCAACAAGACCAAGCTGCGCCCATTCTATAGCCTCGTATCGAGCATCTTCGCCGAGGAGCTGGGGCACGTCGAACTCGTGTCGACCGGCGTGTCGATGCTCAATTGCGGGCCTGGCGACGATACCAAGGACGTCGATATCTCCAAGGCGCCGTTCAAGGACATGCAGGACATCCGGCTGGCCGGAAGCTTCCTCAGCAACGGCGGCGGCGCGATGCCGATGAACAGCAACGCCGCGTCCTGGAACATGGACATGGTCACCACCACCGGTAACCTGATCATCGACCTGCTGCACAACTTCCATCTCGAATGCGGCGCCCGCCTCCACAAGCTGCGCGTCTACGAGACGCTGACCGATCCCACCGGCCGTGAGGTCTGCGGCTATCTCCTGGTCCGTGGCGGTGTCCACGCCCACGCCTACGCGCTGGCCATCAAGAAGCTCACCGGCGTCGAGATCGAGAAGATGTTGCCGACGCCCAACATCAACCTCAGCCGCATTCCCGAGTGCCAGAAGTATCTCGACGAGGGCAGCCACCGTCGGCTCTACCATTTCAGCCCCGACGACTACCGCGAGGCCGCCGGCGTCTGGTCCAACGACGAGGTGGCGCTTCCGGGCGATCCGCCGGGCAACCTCGAGATCGTCGACGGTCACCCCGAGGGCGGCAAGATCCCGGAACTCGACGGCAACTACGGTGCCTTCGCACCCGATTACGCGCCCGAGGAGATCTTCGAGATCGCGAGCAAGCTCTACAAGAAGGGCCGCTGAGGCGGCGCACCGACGATTTGGCGCAGGCTGAGACGCCCGCGTGACCACATCCCGGCGTATCGGACCCGATCCGATGCGCCGGCATTTCGTCTGGCAGGATCGAGGATCGGCTGAAGCGCTTGGTGGGGGAAGTAGGACTCGAACCTACGAAGCTTACGCAGCGGATTTACAGTCCGCCCCCTTTGCCGCTCGGGACATTCCCCCAAACGCGTGTCCTGGTGTCTGTCGAGACCCCGGTCCGCGGCGGTCCTTATGGTGAGGGCACGGGCGGGTGTCAACCGTATCGGTTGGCGTCCGCGGCAGGCGAGAGATCGCAGATCCGGACCTGGGCCCGCTCCGTGCCACGCCAACGGTCGCAGCTCAGCGTGCCGGCGACGTGGAATTCCTGGCCGATCCCCTGGAGGATCGCCTGCCCCAGGGGGCCCTGCGCCGCCCGGAACGAGATGGCGCCGATGGTCTGGCCGTCGCGGCTGCGCAGGCGCGACCGGACATGGCCGGTGCCGACGATGCCGGCGTCGACGATCCTGTGCCGGGGCAGCGCGAAGACCGGCTCGGGCGCACCCTGCCCGAACGGCCCGGCCCGCTGGATCGTTCGGACCATCTCGGCGGTGGCGCCCCCGGCACTGACGGTCCCGTCGAGGAGCAGCGCGTCCACGGTCCGCGCCTGCGCCACGGCGGTGCCGAGGCGGTCGCGGAGATGGTCGCGCAGCCGCGCGAGATCCGTCCCGGCCATGGTAACCCCCGCCGCCATGGCGTGGCCGCCACCCTTCACGGCGATCGCCGCCGCCACCGCCGTGCGCACCGCCTCGCCGAGGTCGGCCCCGGCGATCGAGCGGCCGGACCCGACCGCGCTGCCGTCGGGCCTGAAGGCGAAGGCGAAGGCCGGCCGCCCGAAACGCTCCTTCAGGCGGGCGGCGATGAGGCCGACGATGCCCGGATGCCAATCGGCCGAGCCGGTCACCAGCACCGGCTGGTCGGGATCGAGGCCGAGCGCGCGGTCCATCTCGGCCTCTGCCTCGTCCACGGCCTGCGCCTCGACGACCTGGCGCTCGCGGTTGAGCCGGTCGAGTTCGGCGGCGATGCGCGTCGCCTCGGCGCCATCCCGCGTCAGGAGGAGGCGCGCCCCGAGGGAGGCGTCCCCGATGCGTCCCCCGGCATTGATGCGCGGACCGAGGAGATAGCCGAGATGCCAGGCTTCCGGCGGCTCGGTCAGTGCCGCCGCGTCGAGGAGGGCGGCGAGCCCGAGCCGCCCCCGCGCCCGCATGACGGTGAGCCCCTGCACCACGAAGGCGCGGTTGAGCCCGTGCAGCGGCACCACGTCGGCGACGGTGGCCAGGGCCACGAGGTCGAGCCCGTCCTGGAGGTCGGGCAGCCGGGTCGCCGGCATGCCGGCGCCGCGGAGGAACCGGTTCAGGGCGACCAGGGTCAGGAAGACGACGCCCGCCGCGCAGAGGTGGCCGAGGCCCGAGAGGTCGTCGAGGCGATTGGGGTTCACGATGGCGCGGGCCTGCGGCAGATGCTCGGGCGCGCCGTGGTGGTCGAGCACGACGACGTCGAGGCCGAGCCTCGCCGCGGCCTCGAACGGCGCGTGGCCCGCCGTCCCGCAATCCACGGTGACGAGCAGCGTGGCGCCCGCCTGCGCCAGATCGGTGACGGCGCCGACATTGGGGCCGTAGCCCTCGGTGATCCGGTCGGGGATGTGGATGCGGGCCTCGACGCCGAGATGGCGCAGGTAGCCGGCCAACAGGCTGGCGCTCGCGGCCCCGTCAACATCGTAGTCGCCGAAGATCGCCACGGTCTCGCCGGTCCGGCAGGCCCGGGCGAGGCGCTCGACGGCCGGGCCCATGTCCACGAGGCAGGAGGGGTCGGGCATCAGATCGCGCAGGCGCGGCTGCAGGTGCGCCTGAGCCTGCGCCGGCCGGATGCCGCGACCGGCCAGGACCCTGGCCAGGAGGTCAGGCAGGCCGTGGGCCTGCGTCATGGTGGCGGCATCGGCCTGAAGGGCGGCATCGGCGCAGCGGTCGCGCCAAGTCCGCCCCAGGACCGATGCGGAGACGTCGAGGAAGGCGCGGGGCGGGGCGAGGATGGATGCGGCTGACACGGGCGCCACCCTACCCGCTCGGACCCGTCCGGCGCCACCCGGCCGGTTCCTGTCGCCCATGGCCGGCGGTCGCTCGACACGGTGGGCCGCATCGGCGACCGACGCGGCACCCGAGCCAAGGCCCTATCCGCATCGCGGAGTGACCGACGGCAGACGGCCTGAGCCGTCGACCCCGCCGAACGACGAAGGGGCCGGCATCGGTTGCCGGCCCCTTCTCGTGTTGGAGTCGTCGGGGAGGTCTTCCCCTGGGATCGCTCAGAGGTTCTTGAGGATCGAATCCACGACCTTCTTGGCGTCGCCGAACAGCATCATGGTGTTGTCGCGGAAGAACACCTCGTTCTCGACGCCGGCATAGCCCGAGCCCATGCCGCGCTTGATGAACAGCACGGTCTTGGCCTTCTCCACGTCGAGGATCGGCATGCCGTAGATCGGCGAGGCCTTGTCGGTCTTGGCGGCGGGGTTGGTGACGTCGTTGGCGCCGATCACGAAGGCCACGTCGGCCTGCGGGAACTCGCCGTTGATGTCCTCGAGTTCGAACACCTCGTCATAGGGCACGTTGGCTTCGGCGAGCAGCACGTTCATGTGGCCGGGCATGCGGCCGGCGACGGGGTGGATCGCGTATTTCACGTCCACGCCCTCTTTCTTGAGCATGTCCGCCATCTCGCGCAGGCTGTGCTGGGCCTGGGCCACCGCCATGCCGTAGCCCGGGACGATGATGACCCGCTCGGCGTTCTTCATGATGTAGGCGGCGTCGTCCGCCGAACCCTGCTTGACCGGGCGCGTCTCGACGGCGCCACCGGCGCCGGCCGCCACGGCGTCACCGCCGAAGCCGCCGAGGATCACCGAGATGAACGACCGGTTCATCGCCTTGCACATGATGTAGGACAGGATCGCACCCGAGGAGCCCACCAGCGCGCCGGTGATGATCAGCGCGAGGTTGCCCAGCGTGAAGCCGATGCCGGCCGCCGCCCAACCCGAATAGGAGTTGAGCATCGACACGACCACCGGCATGTCGGCGCCGCCGATCGGGATGATCAGGAGTCCGCCGAGCACGAAGGACACCAGCACGATGAGCCAGAACAGGAGCTTGCTCTCGGTGCCGATGAACATCGCGATCATCGCCACCAGGACGATCGCCAGCACGATGTTGATGGCATGGCGCTGGGGCAGGATGATCGGCTTGCCCGACATCCGCCCGGAGAGCTTGGCGAAGGCGATGACCGAGCCCGTGAAGGTGATGGCGCCGATGGCGACACCGAGCGCCATCTCGAACAGCGACTCCTTGTGGATGTGGCCGTTCTCGAGGATGCCGACCGCCTGGGGCGCGTAGAGGGTGCCCGCCGCGCCGGCCACCGCCGCGAGGCCGACCAGGGAGTGGAAGGCCGCCACGAGCTCGGGCATCGCCGTCATCGGCACGCGCTTGGCGATGAGGGCGCCCGCACCGCCACCGATGGCGAGGCCGAGGAGCACGATCAGCCAGGCACCCGCACCCGAGGGCGGATGGCCGACGAGGGTGGTGAGCACGGCGAGGCCCATGCCCACCATGCCGTAGAGGTTGCCTTGCCGGGAGGTGGTCGGGTGCGAGAGCCCCCGCAGCGCCATGATGAACAGGATGCCGGCGACGATGTAGAGCAGGCTGGAGACGTTCTGGGACATCGTCTCAGGCCTTCTTCTTGTACATGGCGAGCATGCGTTGGGTGACGAGGAACCCGCCGAAGATGTTCACGCTGGCGAAGACGATGCCGAGAAACCCGAAGAAGCGGGCCCAGCCGGTTCCATGCTCGATGAGCGGCACGCCGGCGGCCAGGATGGCGCCGACGATGATCACGGAGGAGATGGCGTTGGTCACCGACATCAGCGGCGTATGCAGGGCCGGGGTCACCGACCAGACCACGTAGTAGCCGACGAAGATCGCCAGCACGAAGGTCGCCAGCTGGAAGACGAAGGGGTCGACGGCCCCGTGGGTCACGGCCGAGAGGCCGTGGCCGATGCTGTCGGCGATGCTCTGCGCCTGATCGGCGTTCTGGCGGGCGATGTCGGCGGCGGTGCGCGCGGCGGCGGCGGCGGCGCGCGCCTGTTCGGCCGCCAGGTCTGGTGGAAGCGTGGCCATCTAGGGTCCTCCGACGGGATCAGGCTTTGGGCTGGAAGGCGGCGTGGACCACCTGGCCGTCGCGGGTCAGGTTCGTGGCCTTGACGAGTTCATCGTCCCACTTGACGGCCAGGGTCTTGGCTTCCTTGTCCACCAGCGTCTCGACGAAGGCGTAGAGGTTGCGCGCGTAGAGGCTCGAAGCGGTGGCCGCGAGCCGGCCGGGCACGTTGAGGTGACCGACGATCTTGGCGCCGTTGCCCGTCACCACGATCTCGCCCGCCTTGGCGCCCTCGACGTTGCCGCCGCGCTCCACCGCGAGATCGATCAGGACCGAGCCCGGCTTCATCGAGGCGACCATCGCCTCGGAGACGAGTTTGGGGGCGGGCCGACCCGGGATGAGTGCGGTGGTGATGACGATGTCCTGCTTGGCGATGTGGGTCGCCACGAGGTCGGCCTGCTTCTTCTGGTATTCGGCCGACATCTCCTTGGCGTAGCCGCCCGACGTCTCGGCCTGCTTGAACTCGTCGTCCTCGACGGCGACGAACTTGGCGCCCAGCGACTCGACCTGCTCCTTGGTGGCCGGACGCACGTCGGTGGCGGTGACGACGGCACCCATGCGGCGGGCGGTGGCGATGGCCTGCAGGCCGGCGACGCCGACGCCCATCACGAAGACGCGGGCGGCGGGCACGGTGCCGGCGGCCGTCATCATCATCGGCATCGCGCGGCCGTATTCCGAGGCACCGTCGACCACGGCGCGGTAGCCGGCGAGGTTGGCCTGGCTCGACAGGACGTCCATCACCTGGGCGCGGGTGATGCGGGGCATCAGCTCCATCGCGAAGGTGGACAGACCGGCCTCGGCCATCGCCTTGAGGGCGTCCTCGTTGCCGTAGGGGTCCATGATCGCCACGACGGTGGTGCCGCTCTTGTAGAGCGCCAGCTCGTCGGTGGCTGGGCGGCGCACCTTCAGGACGAGGTCGGCGTCGCGGGCGGCGTCTTCGGCCGAACCGGCGATGCTGGCGCCGGCCGCCTCGTAGTCGCCGTCGGGAACGCCGGCCTTGGTGCCGGCCCCCGACTGGACCACGACGGTAGCGCCGAGGGCCGTGAATTTCTTCACCGTTTCGGGGACCGCCGCGACCCGCGGCTCCGCGGGATCCGTCTCACACAGGACAGCGACGCGCATTCAACGATTCCCTCGGGATGAAGACCGTGATCGTGGCCGGGTAGCGGCGGCGTCAGGCGAAGGCGAGATACAGGGCGAGCAGGATGCCGACCGCGAGGGGTCCCTTCCAGCCGACCGCCGGGGACAGGGCGCCCAAAGCACCGGCCGCGCCCGACAGGAAGACGCCGAAGATGGCCATCAGCCAGGCTTCACGGATGCCGCCGACGGCCAGGGCGAGGACCCAGCAGAGTACGACGCCGGTGCCGATTTCCACGAAGCGGACGAAGCCACGATAGGTCTGTTCGTGCGTTTTGTCGTCCATCGCCGGGCTGTAGGTGAAACCGGACGTGGTCTTCGTATCGGCCATCTGATGGTCGTCCCCGTGGCGTCGTCTTGATTGGTTCCAAGGGATTTAGCGCAAGCCTAGGCGGCCCGCAATCGAGTTGCGGACGGCTTGGAATACCAGGCCGCGGTTTTTGTGGGGATTCGCAGTGAGCGGGGCGGGTCTCAGAGCGGGTCGGGCAGGCCGGCGACGGCCAGGGCTTCGCTCTGGCGGACCGCCAGCTCGTCGAGGCTGAAGCGGTCGATCTCAGCCTCGAACAGCCTGTGGTAGTTCAGTTCCGAGCGCAGGTGCAGGAAGACCGCGCCGAGGCCGACGGCGGCCCGGTCCATGAAGACGAATTCCTGCGGGACCGTGACCGGGCCGCGCTCCTTGAGCGCCTGGTGCACGGCGAAGGCCTGGCGACGGCCGTATTCGCCGGGCTTGACACCATCGGCCACCGTACGCGTCCGGTCTTCCAGGAGCGGGCCGTAGATGAAACGGGCCCAGATGTTAAGGATGTCGATGAGTTCGCGGTTGAGGTTCTTGAATCCCCAGGTCTCGTAGGCGTGGACGATGCGGGAATGGTCGTCGGTGAGGAGGCCGCGATAGAGGTCGACCACGCCGCCGACGAAGCGGGGGTGGAAGATCCGTACGCAACCGTAGTCGAGCAGGTTGATGCCGCCGGGCCGTCCGTCCTCGGAGAAGACGGTGTAATTGCCCAGATGCGGGTCGCCGTGGATGACGGCGGCCCGGCTGAAGGGATGCCACCACGCCTTGAACATCGACTGGGCGAGGTGATTACGCGTCTCGATCGGCCCATCGGCGAAGTTGAGGATCTTCTCGCCCTCCAGCCAACCGAGGGTGAGAAGCCGCTTTGTGGAGAGGTCGTGGTGGATGGCGGGCACCCGCACCACCTCGATGTCGCGCAGCACGTTGCCGTAGAGGACCGCGTGCTTGGCCTCGCGCTCGTAGTCGAGCTCCTCGCGCACCCGGGCACCGATTTCCTTGGCGATCTCGCGGGTGTCGAGCCACGAACTCAGGCGGCGATGCAGGGCGAAGGCGACCTCCAGCTGCTTGAGGTCGGCCTCCACCGCCGACTGCATGTCGGGATACTGGAGCTTGCAGGCGAAGGGCGTGCCGTCGAGGCCGACCGCCTTGTGGACCTGGCCCAGGGAGGCCGCCGCGGCGGGCTTGAGGTCGAAGCTGGCGAACCGCTTCTGCCAGTCGGGGCCGAGCTCGGCCATCATCCGGCGCTTGACGAAGGCCGCGCCCATGGGCGGCGCATCGGCCTGCAGCTTCTGCAATTCGGCGGCGTATTCGGGGGGCAGGAGGTCGGGCACGGTGGCCAGCAGCTGCGCCACCTTCATGATCGGCCCCTTGAGCCCCCCCAGGGCCTGGGCCAGGGCGGCGGCGTTGCTCGGCGTCTCGCCGCCCTTCGCACCGAACAGCTTGGCCCCGGCCATGCGCGCGGCGACGCCGCCGACATTGGCGCCGACGCGGGCATAGCGGCTGGCGCGGGCGGAGAAGCGATTGGCTTCGCTGTCGTGGTCGGCCATCGACGGGTGTCCGCTCTAAGGAATGACGCTTCGCACATAAGCCGTCCGCCCGCCGATGTCAGGGCGCTGAGGCGGCGGGTCGCGGCCGTTCAGGCGGCGGGCCAGTTGTCCCTGATCCAGCGCGTGAGGCCGGTTTCGTCGACGTCGCCAGCGGCGAGGCCACGGATCATCAACACCGCCTCGGCCTCATCGGCCAGAAAGTCGATACCGTTGAGGCCAAGGAAGGTGACGAGGGAGAGGAGCGCCGCCCGCTTGTTGCCGTCGACGAAGGGATGGTTCTTGGCGATGCCGAAGGCGTAGGCCGCCGCAAGTTCGGCGAGATCCACCTCGCCATAGGCGGCTCGGTTGAGCGGACGACCGAGGGCGGATTCCAAGGCTCCGATATCCCGGAGGCCAGCAGGCCCGCCGAACATCTTAAGCTGCCGCGCATGTATGGCTTGGACCAGATCGCTCGTCAGCCAGACAACTTCGCTCATTTCGCAAGCTCGGACAGAGCGTTGCGATAGGTCTTCATCGCCTTCTCGGCGATCTCCATCCCCTGCTCGAAAGTCGGGTCGAGGGGTGAAAGCCGCACGGAGCCGTCCGCGTTCTCGGTGACGTAGAGCCAATCCCCCTGCGCGAGATTGAGCTTTCCCATCAATTCGCGCGGCAGGATGAGTCCGGTGGAATTGCCGATCTTCTTGACTTCGAGCTTCATGGCCGGGACCCTTTCCGTTGTACGCGATGTACAACGGAAAGGGTCGGCGTCACAATCGAAGCTTCAGCCCTCCATCGCCTCCAGCTCCGCGATCATCCCCTCGATCATCCCCAGGCCGATCTGCCAGAAGGCCGGATCGCGGGCGTCGAGGCCGAAGGGAGCCAGCAATTCGCCGTAGGGCTTCGAGCCGCCCGCCGAGAGCAGGCTGAAATACCGGTCCACGAAACCGCCCTCGGCCCTGGCGTAGACGCCGTAGAGCGAGTTCACGAGGCAGTCGCCGAAGGCGTAGGCGTAGACGTAGAACGGCGAGTGGATGAAGTGCGGGATGTAGGCCCAGAACGGCTCGTAGCCCGCGTCGAGGGCGATGGCCGGTCCGAGGCTCTCCGTCTGCACCGACATCCACAGGGCGTTGATGGCTTCCGCGGTGAGCTCGCCCTGGCTCCGAGCAAGGTGGACCTTGCGCTCGAAAGCGTAGAACGCGATCTGGCGCACCACCGTGTTGATCATGTCCTCGACCTTGGCCGCCAGCATCGCGCGGCGTTGCGCCGGTGCGGTGATGCCCGAGAGCAGGCGACGGAAGGTCAGCATCTCGCCGAACACGCTCGCGGTCTCGGCCAGCGTCAGGGGCGTCGGCGCCATCAGGGCGCCGTTGGGCGAGGCCAGCACCTGGTGGACGCCGTGGCCGAGCTCGTGCGCCAACGTCATCACGTCGCGCGGCTTGCCCTGGTAGTTCACCAGCACATAGGGATGCGCCGAAGGCACGGTGGGATGGGCGAAAGCGCCCGGCGCCTTGCCCGGCCGGGTCGGCGCGTCGATCCAGCGCCGGTCGAAGAACGTCCTGGCGATGTCGGCCATGCGCGGCGAGAACGCGCCGTAGGCGTCGAGCACCGTGTCGCGGGCCTCCGCCCAGGGGATGGTACGCTGCTCGACCCGCGGCAGCGGCGCGTTGCGGTCCCAGTAGGGGAGCGCGTCGACGCCGAACCACTTGGCCTTCAGGCGATAGTAGCGGTGCGACAGGCGCGGATAGGCGGCCTGCACCGCCTCGACCATGGCCGCCACCACCTCCGGCTCGACGCGGTTGGCGAGGTGGCGCGCGTCGGCGACGTCCGAGAACCCGCGCCAGCGATCGGCGATCTCCTTGTCCTTGGCCAGGGTGTTGGTGATCAGCGTGAAGGTGCGCAGGTTCGCCCGGAACACCTCGCTGAGGGCTCCGGCTGCGGCCTTGCGGACCGAGCCGTCCGAATCCTGGAGCTTGTTGAGCGTCGGTTCGAGGGTCAGCTGCTCGCCCTGCACCGTGAACCGCAGGGAGGCGATGGTGCCGTCGAACAGCCGGTTCCAGGCGGCCCGGCCGGTGACGGATTTCTCGAGGAACAGCTTTTCGAGGCGGTCGTCGAGCTGGAACGGCTTTTCGCGGCGGAGGTCCTCGACCCACGGGCGGTAATGCGCGAGCGGCCCCGCCGCCATTGCTCCATCCATCACCGCGTCCTCGACCCGGTTCAGTTCGAGGGTGAAGAACAGGAGGTCGCCGGCGGCCTTGGTCAGGCGCTCCTGGGTGTCGCCGTAGAACTTTTCCCGGCGCTCGTCGGTGGTGTCGCCGGAATAGACGAGGCCGGCGAACGACATCAGGCGGCCGAGCAGATCCTCGACCCCCTCGTATTCGGCCACCGCCTCGCCCAGCAGAACCGAGGCATCCGGAGTGCCCGCCAGGACCGCGATCTTGCCGGCATAGCGCTCCAAAAAGGCCTTGCACCGCGCCTCGGCCCTGGCGAGGTCGGCCCGAAAATCGTCCGACTCGATGCCCGCGTAGAGATCGGACAGGTCCCATTCCGGCAGGGCGCCCAGGTCCACCGCCAGGGCGGCCGCCCGCGCGGCGTGCGCTCCCTCGGATTGCCGCACCGGGGCCGGCGGCGTGGCGTTGGCGACGGATCGGCTCGACATGCTGACCTACTTTTCCCTGGCGGCGCCCGGGCGCCGCGACGTCGTTCCGGCGATCGAGCGCCGCGCGCGATCATATCGAACGCCGGCGGTCCGCGATCAACCGATCGGGCAGCCCCAATCGCCAGGGGCAACCGGTCGCAGGCATCGGCGAGGGACGGCGAGGGGCGGGCACGACCGTCATTCGTCGTTAAGGCCAGCTTTACGGTCTTGCGCCACGGTACGCTTCGAAACGAAACAGCGGCCGGCCGGTGTCACGCGGAGGTTCCTCCTCGCGCTCACCGCTGCGCCCGAGCGGACCCGGGGCTTCACCGCATGTCGACAACCGTCCTCATCGTCGACGACGACCCGGTGCAGCGGCGCCTCGCCGAGGCGATGGTGCGCCGCCTCGGTTTCGAGGCCAGGGTCGCCGAGGGCGGCGAGCAGGCCATCGAGATGCTGAAGACCGGCGAGCCCATCGACGTGGTGCTGCTCGACCTCGTGATGCCCGGCGGCCTCGACGGCCTCGGCGTCATGGCCGAGCTGCGCAAGTCCGGAATCGACACCCCGGTCATCGTCCAGACCGCCAACGGCTCCATCGATGCCGTGGTCACGGCGATGCGCGCCGGTGCCATCGACTTCGTCGTCAAGCCGGCGGGCGCCGAGCGCCTCCAGGTCTCGATCAAGAACGCGCTGAAGGTCGACCAGCTCGAAGAGGAGGTGCGGCGCATGCGCCGGCGGGCCTCCGGCTCGCTGACCTTCAAGGACCTCGCCTCCAAGAGCCCCGACATGGATCGGGTCATGCGGCTGGCCGAGCGGTCCGCCAAGTCCAACATCCCGGTGCTGATCGAGGGCGAATCCGGCGTCGGCAAGGAGGTGCTGGCGCGCGCGATCCAGGGCTCGGGCGACCGGCGCGGCAAGGCCTTCGTCACCGTCAACTGCGGCGCCATCCCCGACAACCTCGTGGAATCGACCCTGTTCGGCCACGAGAAGGGGGCCTTCACCGGCGCCACCGAGCGCCACACCGGCAAGTTCGTGGAGGCCTCGGGCGGCACGCTGTTCCTCGACGAGATCGGCGAGCTTCCCCTCGACGCCCAGGTCAAGCTCCTGCGCGCCCTGCAGGAGGGCGAGGTCGATCCGGTCGGCGCCAAGCGCAGCGTGCGGGTCGACATCCGCCTGATCTCGGCGACGAACCGCTCCCTCCTCGACCTCGTCAAGCAGGGGCGCTTTCGCGAAGACCTCTACTACCGCCTCAACGTCTTCCCGATGACCCTGCCGCCCCTGCGGGCCCGGCGCGAGGACATCCCGGATCTCGTGCGCTCGTTCTGCGCGCGCTTCGCCGCCGAGGAAGGCAAGCGGGTGCGGGCGGTGACCCCCGAGGCGATGGCGCTCCTGACCCGGTACGGCTGGCCCGGCAACGTCCGTCAGCTCGAGAACGCCCTGTTCCGTGCGGTGGTGCTCGCCGACAGCGACGAACTGACGGTGGCCGAATTCCCGCAGATCGCGGCGCAGGTGGCAGGGTTCGACGTGCGCATCCCGGCCGCACCCAGCCAGCCGATGGTGCAGCCCGGCATGCCCGACCCCGTCCGCGAGATCGTCCGGGTGGAGGTGCGCGATCCCCACGCCCTCTCGCTGGTGGTCGAGGAGACCGGCGAGATGAAGACGATGGACGTCGTCGAGAGCGAGACCATCCGTTTCGCGTTGCAATTCTATCGCGGTCGCATGTCGGAGGTGTCGAGGCGGCTCGGCATCGGGCGCTCGACGCTGTATCGCAAGCTCAAGGACCTCGGCCTCGACGCCGAGGACAAGCCCGACGAGGCCGCGGCCTGAGGACTCCCGCGATGGTCGGACCCGCGAGGGCCTGCCGCTGCCGTGCCGCGGTCGTGCGTGTAACGTGTGGTTGCGCACGGCCGAGATTGATATGATGGTCTCTAACCTGGAACGGGCCGGCTGGCCGGATTCCGAGGAGCTTTGGTCATGGGCGCATCCGTCACCGGCGCTTCGCGTCCCGCCGCCGTGGTTCTGGCCGCTGCCCTGAGCGCCTGCATCGGTCAGGCGGTGCTCGCCCCGGTCGCCCACGCCCAGGTCACCGGGACCCAATCGACCGATCCTCAGCCGGTCGGGGTTTCGCAGGGCACAGCGCCCGCCGAGCCCTCGACGGAGCCGCTGCGCCCGTCCCTCCCCCTCCCGGCCGATGGCGCAGCGTCCGCCTCGCCGCCGGCGCCCGACGCGCCCGCCCAGGTGACGGTTGTTCCGCCGCCGCCATCGGATCCCCTCGCCGCCGCTGTCGCCGCCCGCCTCGCCGATCCGGCGCCGCTCCTCGCACGCCTGACCACCAAGGAGCGCGAGGCGATCCAGGCGTTCTATGCGCTCGGCGCCTTCAAGCCGGCCTGGATCGTCGACGGCGCCTTCTCGGCGGCGGCCAAGGCGGTCATGGGGCGCCTGGCGCAGGCCGGCGAGGACGGCCTCGACCCCCTCGCCTATCCGGCCCCGGTGCTCGGCACCGCCAAGCTCACCGAGGCCGAGGTGGCCCAGGCCGACCTGAAGCTGTCCTCGGCCGTCGTCCTCTACGCCCGCGACGCCCGCGGCGGCCGCATCTCCCTTGCCAACCTGTCCCGCCTCATCACGCCGACCCTCGACCTGCCCGCGCCCGACGCTGTGCTGGGGCGCCTCGCCACCGCCGGCACCGAGGCCGGGGCGCTGCTGCAGCGGTTCAATCCCGACCAGCCGGGTTACCGTGCCCTCAAGGCTCGCCTCGCCGCGGGCCGCGGCCACAGCCAGCCGCCCGTCTCCGGGACGCTGCGGCTGCCGGCGGGGCCGGTGCTCAAGCTCGGCATGCGCGATCCGCGGGTGCCGGCCATCCGCACGCATTTCGACCTGGAGACCCGGACCGCCGGAACCCTCGATGCCGCTCCGGGCGAGCCCGACGCTTACGACCAGGCCGTAGTCGCCGCCGTCGGCGCGTTCCAGAAGCGCCGCGGCCTCCCGGCCAACGGGCACCTCACCGCCCAGACGGTGGCCGCCCTGGCTTCGTCCGAGGGGGCGGCCCCCACCGGAACCGCCGACGAGGCCGCGCTCATCGTCAACATGGAGCGCTGGCGCTGGCTGCCGTCGGACCTCGGTCCCGACTACGTCATGGTCAACATCCCCGAGTTCCGCTTGCGCGTGGTGCGCGACGGGCGCCAGCGCGACGAGGCGCGGGTGATCGTTGGCAAGACCGAGTCGCCGACCCCGATCTTCTCGGGCGCGATGGAATACGCGGTGGTCAATCCGTCCTGGCACGTGCCGCCCTCGATCCTCAAGAACGAGTTCCTGCCCGGGCTCGCCCGCGACCCCAACTACGCCGCCCGGCGCGGCTATCAGGTCGTCTACAGCGGCAAGACCGTGTCGGTGCGCCAGCCACCGGGCGAGCGCAACGCGCTGGGCTTCATCAAGTTCATGTTCCCCAACAACCATGCCGTCTACCTGCACGACACGCCCAACCGCTCCCTGTTCGCCGCCTCGCAGCGGGCGTTGAGCCACGGCTGCGTGCGGGTCGACGATCCCTTCCGGTTCGCCGATTCCGTACTGCCGGAGGAATGGTCGAGTTCGCGGCTGAAGGGCCTGATCGGCAAGGGCGAGCGCACGATCCGGCTGACGCAGAAGCTGCCGGTCCACCTGGCGTATTTCACCGCCTACGTCGACGACGGCGGCGCCTACCGCACCCTGCCCGACCTCTACGGCCACGATGCCCGCATGAAGGCCGCCCTCGGCCTCGGCGGTGCCGGGCCGGCGATGGTCAAGCTCTCGCCCGAGCCGCGCCGACGCCCGGCCCAGGTGGCTCCTACCCAGGTCGCTCCTACTCAGGTGGCGCGGCCGGTCGCCGACCCGGCTCCCGCCTCCGTCCCGCGCCGCTCGGCCCGGGCCGCCACCGCCGAGCGACCGTCCAACGACTTCGGCGAGCCCGGCCTGTGGACGCCGGCACCGAGCCGTCCGCGCTCCTGGTGGTGACCGGCGGACGGATGGGGCGCCCCCCTCCGGTCCGTATAGTCTACATCTCGGTCGGAAGCGTGCGACAGGGCCTTCTCCGCCCGCTCGCATGTCCCGACAGACGGAAGTCTGGAGTTGAGGGCAACTTCTGTCGTCTACAGGGATGGGCGTCGAGGCTTGGGGTCCGCTCCGGCGCATTCTGGCAACGACAACGACCGGCCATGGCAACCGCCGCTATCCCTCGCGGCGGCCGGCGATTCCCGTCCTGACAACCCTCCGCCCGCCCCATCGGGGCGGAGCGAAGGGCCACCCGGTCCAATCGGCCTCAGTTGTCGAGGAAGCTGCGCAGCTTCCGGCTACGGCTCGGGTGCTTGAGCTTGCGCAACGCCTTCGCCTCGATCTGCCGGATGCGCTCGCGGGTCACGGAGAACTGCTGGCCGACCTCTTCGAGGGTGTGGTCGGTGTTCATCCCGATGCCGAAGCGCATCCGCAGCACCCGCTCCTCGCGGGGCGTGAGCGAGGCGAGCACGCGGGTCGTGGTCTCGCGCAGGTTCGACTGGATCGCCGCGTCGATGGGCAGGACGACGTTCTTGTCCTCGATGAAGTCGCCGAGATGCGAGTCTTCCTCGTCGCCGATGGGCGTCTCCAGGGAGATCGGCTCCTTGGCGATCTTGAGAACCTTGCGGACCTTCTCCAGGGGCATGGCCAGCTTCTCGGCCAATTCCTCCGGGGTCGGCTCGCGGCCGATCTCGTGCAGCATCTGGCGCGAGGTCCGGACGATCTTGTTGATCGTCTCGATCATGTGCACCGGGATGCGGATCGTCCTGGCCTGGTCCGCGATCGAGCGGGTGATGGCCTGCCGGATCCACCAGGTGGCATAGGTCGAGAACTTGTAGCCGCGGCGGTACTCGAACTTGTCGACCGCCTTCATCAGGCCGATGTTGCCCTCCTGGATCAGGTCCAGGAACTGCAGGCCGCGGTTGGTGTACTTCTTGGCGATGGAGATCACGAGGCGCAGGTTCGCCTCGATCATCTCCTTCTTGGCCTGGCGGGCTTCGCGCTCGCCCTTCTGGACCATGTTGACGATCTTGCGGTACTCGCCGATCTCGAGGCCGGTCTCGGAGGCCAGGGTCAGGATCTGCTCGCGTAGGTCGCCGACCTGCTTAGCGCCCTTCTCGACGAGGTTCTTCCAGCCCTTGCCGCCGAGTTTGCCGACCCGCTCCATCCAGTTCGGGTCGAGCTCCCAGCCCTGGTAGTGGCGCAGGAACTCGTCGCGGGCGACGCCGTGGGTCTCGGCGTAGCGCATCAGGCGGCCCTCATGGCTGATGAGGCGCTTGTTGATGTCGTAGAGCTGCTCGACCAGGGCCTCGATGCGGTTGGCATTGAGGGACAGGGACTTCACGTCGGCGACGACGGTGTCCTTTAGCTCGGACTGCTTCTTGCCCTGGGCCGCCGTCTGGGTGCCGCCGCCGGCCTTGATCTCGCCGTGCTCGTTCTGGAGCTTGCGCAGCTTCTTGTAGTTGTTGGCGATGTTGTCGAACGTCTCGAGCACGCGCGGCTTGATCTCGGCTTCCATCGCCGCGAGCGAGACGTTGTTCTCCATATCGTCGTCGTCGTCGCTGCCCTCGGCGGGGATCGGCGCCTCGGCCTCGGCTTCCTCGCCCTCCTCACCCTCGGCGATCTGCGGCGCGTTCTTGGCGTCCGGCCCGGCGTAGGTGGCCTCGAGGTCGATGATGTCGCGCAGGAGCACCCGGCCGTCGACGAGCTCGTCGCGCCAGATGATGATCGCCTGGAACGTCAGCGGGCTTTCGCACAGGCCCGCGATCATCGCCTCGCGACCGGCCTCGATCCGCTTGGCGATGGCGATTTCGCCCTCGCGGGAGAGCAGCTCCACCGAGCCCATCTCGCGCAGGTACATGCGCACGGGATCGTCCGTGCGGTCGGTGGGCTCCTTGGTGGTGGTCTCGCGCAGGGCCACGGCCTTGGCCGGCGCGATCTCGGCGACCTCGGTCCCCTCGGCGGCCTCCTCGTCGTCGGAAGCCTCGCCGTTGGCGGGCTTCTCGGTCGCGGCGTCCTCGGTCTCCTCGGCCTCGACGACGTTG
Organism: Methylobacterium sp. Leaf466; assembly: GCF_001425565.1. NCBI lineage: Bacteria > Pseudomonadati > Pseudomonadota > Alphaproteobacteria > Hyphomicrobiales > Methylobacteriaceae > Methylobacterium > Methylobacterium sp. Leaf466. The sequence goes on from NZ_LMRC01000031.1 coordinate 17,965, forward strand.
ATGCCCATCTCGGAGAGCTGGGACAGGACATCCTCGATCTGGTCGGGGTCGGATTGCCCGTCGGGCAAGACCTCGTTGATCTCCTCATAGGTGATGTAGCCGCGCTTCTTGGCGAGCTTCACCATCCGCTTGACGGAGGCATCCGTCAGGTCGAGGAGCGGTCCGTCGGTCTGTTGCTCGGGGGCAGCATCCGTCTCGTCCCGTTCCGTTGCCTTGGTTGCCATGATCAGCCTATTGTTGCCGCACGTACGTCGAGCGGGAGCGAGAACGCCCCACGCGGTCGATGCCGCACTTTCATATTGGTCTGCGGAGGCTCGGATGCGACCGCGTCGATGTCAGATCCCGGTATGCAAGCAAGACGCTTGACCGATTGTTAACTATGGCCCGCGATCGGGCGGCCGCCACGGCGTTCGCCGAAGGCTCAAAGCCTGGGCGGATCGCCCTCCTCCGGCACATCCGCTTCCGCCTCGGCCCCGGCGATCACCGCCAGACGGTCCTTCACGTCGCATAGCCAAGCAAAATTGGCCTCGGTCGGGTCTTCGGCCAGGGCCCGCTCGGCTTGGCGGAGTTCGCTATTTAGCGCGCCTGACTTGCAGTGCAAGATCACGGCCTGACGCAATGCGTCTTCGAGCCGCACGGAATCCGCGTGCGGATCGAGGGCCCAGCGGTCTCCGGGCCTGACGTGGGAGGATAGCCGGGTCACGGCGGCCTGCAAACCCGCCCGCTCGATGCGGTTGGCCAGAACCTCCACCTCCGGCTGGTGCGCCTCGGCATGGGCGTCGAGCAGGAGCGAGCGCAGGGCCTGGGCGTCCGGATCGTCGAGGACCAGTGCGGAGAGGTCCTCGGCCTCAATGCCGAGCAGTTCCGGGTGGACGAGCAGGCTCGCCACGATCATGGCCTCGCGGTCGCGGAAGGCGGCATGGCCCGAGGCGCCGGTGGCCCCGGCAAAGAGCGGGTTGAAGGTGGTGGTGATCCGCGGCGAGGGCGCGGGCTCGTCCATGCGCCCGCGCCGCGGGCCGCCGCGCGGCTGATACGGCGCTCGCCCGTCGTCGCGGCGCCGGGCCGGGCCGCCCTGCGGCGAGAGACTGCGCAGGCGATCCTCGATCTCGTCGCGATAGAACCGCCGCACGGTCTCGTCGCGGATGCCGGCCACCATCGCCCGCACCGCCTTGGCGAGGCCCGCCCGGCGTTCGGGCGTATCGACGGGGCCGGCTTCGAGGGCGCGCGACCACAGCACCTCGACGAGGGGGCGGGCGCCGGCGAGCACCGTGTCGATCGCGGACGGGCCGCCCGACCGCAACAGGTCGTCGGGGTCCTGGCCCTCGGGCAGGAGCGCGAACCGCAGCGACTTGCCCGGCTCCAGGGACGGCAGGGCGGTCTCGATCGCCCTGAGCGCGGCGCGCTGGCCGGCGGCATCGCCGTCGAAGCACAGGATCGGCTCGTCCGCATGGCGCCAGAGCAGGGCGAGCTGCTCCTCGGTCAGGGCCGTCCCCATCGGGGCCACGGCGTTGGCGTGGCCGGCCATGGTCATGGCGATGACGTCGACATAGCCCTCCACGGCGACGATGGTGCCGCGGTCGTGGGCGCTCTTGCGGGCGCCGTGCAGGTTGTAGAGCACCTGCCCCTTGTGGAAGAGCGGCGTCTCCGGCGAGTTCAGGTACTTGGCCTTGGCCTCGGCCTGCATCGCCCGGCCGCCGAAGGCGATGACCCGGCCGCGGCTGTCGGTGATCGGGAAGATGATGCGGTCGCGGAACTTGTCGAAGGGGACGGCGATGTCGTCGCCCGAGACCAGCAGCCCGAGTTCGGCCATCAGCTCCTTCTCGACGTCCTTGGCCGCGAGGTGGTCGCGCAGGCCGTAGCGGTCGCCGGTGGCGTAGCCGAGCCGGAAGCGGGCGCGGATCTCGGGCGTGAGGCCGCGGCCGTCGAGGTAGGCGCGGGCCGAGGCGCCGGGGCGCCCGCGCAGCTGCTCCTCGAAGAAGGCGGCGGCGAGTTCCATCACCTCGAAGGCGCCCTTGCGCTTGGTCTCCATCGCCCGGGTGTCGGCGCTGGGGCTGGGCAGTGCGACGCCGGCCTCCGAGGCCAGCCGCTCCACCGCTTCGGGGAAGCTCAGGCCTTCCGTCTCCATCAGGAAGGTGAACACGTCGCCGTGCTTGCCCGACGAGAAGCAATGGTAGAACTGCTTCTGGTCGTTGACGTAGAAGGACGGCGACTTTTCCGCGTTGAACGGCGACAGCCCGCGCCACTCGCGCCCGGCCTTCTTCAGCCGCACCCGCCGCCCGACCACGTCGGAGGCGGGCAACCGCGCTCGGATCTCTTCGAGGATGTGGGGCGGGTAGCGCATGGGCCTTCGAGATGGTCGACGGTGGGCGTCCACCGACCCAACCCTTATCGCATGGACCGTTCCCAAGTCGTAAGCTGGCCCTCCAGATCGGTCCACGATCGCGGGTCGGCGCGACCCCGTCGGACGTCTTGCTCTCCGAACTCAACCGGTGTATATACGTTTGTATTGATTGTCTCGGCATTGTGAGAGATCGAGCATCATACAGTTTGGTGTCGATTGATCGCGTAATCAAACTCTATTTTTATGAAATAATTGCGAGTTTTTTCATGATATATTGATTTCATCATCGATCAAACGGCATCGGGAAATTCTTAAATGGAAGATATTTCCTACGAATGGAATGAAGAAAAACGAAACGGCAACCTCATAAAGCACGGTATCGATTTTAGAGACGTGATCTCTGTATTTAGCCGCCCGCATTTGACCTTTTCCTCGATGCGTGGCGACGAGAATAGGAATGTCACCCTTGGGGTGCTTGGGCTTGGCGCACCCGGGTCGGGCGTCATCGCCGTGGTCTGGACGGATCGCGGCGGTGTGAGGCGAATCATCTCTGCGAGAAGGGCAAGGCGAAATGAGCGAGACATCTATCACGCGGGTCGGTCCGCTTGACGAGCGCCCCGTGGGCCTGACCGACCTGGCACGGTTGGAGGCCTTGTCGGACGAGGATATCGCGGCTGCGGTCGCGTCCGATCCCGACGCGGCGCCCCTCGACATCGACTGGTCGCGGGCGCAGCTGGTGATCCCGCAGCGCAAGGCTCCGATCTCGATCCGGCTGGACGAGGACGTGCTCGATTTTTTCAAACGCGGCGGAGCCGGCTACCAGAGCCGGATCAACGCCGTGTTGCGCAGCTACATGCGTGCGAAGGAAAGCGAGCCCGGCCCGGCGGCATGAGGACGATCCTCACCCCTTGGCGTTCAACGCCTCCTTCACCAGCCCGCTCGCCCGCCCGAAATCCATCCGGCCGGCGAACTGGCCCTTCAGGGCGGCGATGACCTTGCCCATGTCCTTGGGGCCGGCGGCACCGGTCTCGGCGATGGCCGCGTCGATGGCGGCCCTGGTCTCGGCCTCGTCCATCTGCTGGGGCAGGTAGGCGGCGATGATCGCGGCCTCGGCCCGCTCGGCCTCGGCGAGCTCGGGGCGGCCGCCCTGGTCGTAGACGCCGGCCGATTCGTTGCGCTGCTTGATCATCTTCTGGAGCAGCGCCAGGATCTCCTCCTCCGAGGCCGGCTCCTTGCCGAGCCCACGCGCCTCGATGTCCTTGTCCTTGAGGGCGGCCTGGATCATCCGCACGGTGGCGAGCTTGGCCTTGTCGCCGGCCTTCATGGCCTCCTTCATCTCGGTGGTCAGGCGGGCACGCAGCATGGTCGTCTCCTGTCGGGCGTCGACATCGGGGGGGGTGTGCGAATCGGGGCGGTTGAGCCGGGCGGCGGCCGGGGCCACATTGACCCCGTCAGCGCCCGCTCGGTATGAGCACGGCACGACGATGCCACCCGCACGCGCCGTCTTCGACGGCGCCGGGAATGGCCGGACATAAGCGAGATCGAGCCGATGCTGCAAGACGACGGCGCCACCGCCCGCGTACCCGCTCCCTGGGCCGAGCCGGTGCCCACCGCCCTCCTCGTCCTCGCCGACGGGATGGTGATCGAGGGCTTCGGCATCGGCCAGACCGGGATCGCCGATGGCGAGGTCTGCTTCAACACCGCCATGACGGGCTACCAGGAGATCCTGACCGACCCGTCCTATTCCGGGCAGATCGTTACCTTCACCTTCCCGCACATCGGCAACACCGGCACCAACGACGAGGACCTCGAGAGCCTGGCCGATGCCCCGGCCTCCGGGGTGCGCGGCACCGTGGTGGCCTCGGCGGTGACCAACCCGTCGAACTGGCGTTCGTCGCGCCATCTCGACGCCTGGCTGAAGGCCCGCGGCATCGTCGGCATCACCGGCGTCGACACCCGGGCCCTGACCGCGCTGATCCGCGACAACGGCATGATCAACGCCGTGATCGCCAACGACCCGGACGGGTCGTTCGACCGCGATGCGCTCAAGGCCCGTGCCGCCGCCCTCGCCCCGATGGAGGGCCTCGACCTCGTGCCGCCGGTCACCAGCACGCAGGCGAGCGACTGGTCGCAGACCGCATGGGACGTGAAGGTCGGCTACGGCAGCCGCGCCGCCGGGCAGGGCCTGAAGGTCGTGGCCATCGACTACGGCGTGAAGCGCAACATCCTGCGCCTGCTGGCGCAAGCCGGCTGCGACGTCACCGTGGTCCCGGCCACCACCTCCGCCGAAGCGATCATGGCGATGAAGCCGGACGGCGTGTTCCTGTCCAACGGCCCGGGCGACCCGGCCGCGACCGGGCACTACGCGGTGCCGGTGATCCGCGCGCTCCTCGACGAGAGGGTGCCGACCTTCGGCATCTGCCTCGGGCACCAGCTCATGGGCCTCGCCTTGGGCGGTCGCACCGTGAAGATGGCGCAGGGCCACCACGGCGCGAACCACCCGGTGAAGGACAAGACCACCGGCAAGGTCGAGATCGTCTCGATGAACCACGGCTTCGCGGTCGATCCCGCGAGCCTGCCGGCCACCGCGGTGGAGACCCACGTCTCCCTGTTCGACGGCTCGAACTGCGGCCTCACCCTCACCGATCGGCCCGCCTTCTCGGTGCAGCACCACCCCGAGGCCTCGCCCGGCCCGCGCGACAGCCACTACCTGTTCGAGCGGTTCGTGGCGCTGATGCGGGCGGGCAAGCCGGAAACCGTCTCGCCCCCCTCCCCGTGAGCGCGGCGAGTCACAAAAAATCCCGTTTTTCCCGCCATTGGGCGGCCCGTTAACGAAGCGATAACGGTGTCGGACGAAAGCTCCCTCACCACGCTCGGACGGTGCCGCTCAGGGGTTGACGATGACGGTGGATGACGTGCGCGACGACTTCTCGCGCCTGCATGGGATCTTCACGTTCCATTTCGGGGTCGCGGTCGGCCTCTCCTGGATGACGTCGCTGTATTCGGCCTGCTACGCACCGTGGGTCCGCAACATCCGCGCCCTGATCGATCCGACCGCGGGCCTCGACCGGATCGAGAGCACCTGGTCGTTCCTGTTCGCGATGCCGGTGGTCCTCACCGTCGCCTGGGTCAGCTTCCACTTCGGACGCGAGATCATGCGCCGGTCGCAGGCGCTGCCGAACGTCGCCGTGGAGTTCGCGGCCGCCGCCCTCGTCGCCTTCGGCGTGTTCTACCTGTCCATCGACCGGGCCGTCTCCGCCCTCTACCTCGGCCTCTGACGGCCGACCGCGCGCAGCCGCCCCCGCAAAGACCGGGATCCGATCGCGCGGCGGGCACATAGCCCGGACGGCACTCCTGCCCCTTCCCGGGTCGTGCGCCCTTCCAAACCGCGCGTCCGCCGTGTAAGGCCAAATTCCAACGACAATCCCGGCCGCCAGCGCCCCTTTGCCCGTGCCGCGTATCGGCGCCCGGCGAGGTCGGGTGCGCGCGCCCGCATCCAAGGCGTCCGATGCCGAAGCGCACCGACCTCTCCACGATCCTGATCATCGGCGCCGGGCCCATCGTGATCGGGCAGGCCTGCGAGTTCGACTACTCCGGCACCCAGGCCTGCAAGGCCCTGCGCGAAGAGGGCTACCGGATCGTCCTGGTCAATTCGAACCCGGCCACGATCATGACCGACCCGGACATGGCCGACGCCACCTACGTCGAGCCGATCACGCCCGAGATCGTCGCCAAGATCATCGAGAAGGAGCGCAACGTGCTCCCCGGGGGCTTCGCGCTGCTGCCGACCATGGGCGGCCAGACCGCGCTCAATTGCGCGCTCTCGCTCAAGAAGATGGGCACCCTCGAGAAATACGACGTCCAGATGATCGGTGCCACCGCCGAGGCCATCGACAAGGCCGAGGACCGCCACCTCTTCCGCGACGCCATGACGAAGATCGGGCTGGAGACGCCGAAGTCGGCGCTCGCCAACGCCTCCGCCGCCAAGAAGGCCGACCGCGAGCGCTACCTCGGCGAGATCGCCAGGATCGAGGCGACCACCCCCGAGGACGAGCGCGCGGGTGCCGTTAGCGCCTTCGAGAAGAAATGGCGGTCCACCGAATCCGAACGGCGCAAGCGCTACGGCGAACACGCCATCGGCCAGGCGCTGATCGCGCTGGCCGAAGTCGGCCTGCCGGCCATCATCCGGCCGTCCTTCACCATGGGCGGCACCGGCGGCGGCATCGCCTACAACCGGGAGGAATTCCTCGACATCGTCGAGCGCGGCATCGACGCCTCGCCCACCAACGAGGTCCTGATCGAGGAATCGGTCCTCGGCTGGAAGGAATACGAGATGGAGGTCGTCCGCGACAGGAACGACAACTGCATCATCGTCTGCTCCATCGAGAACATCGACCCGATGGGCGTCCACACCGGCGATTCCATCACCGTCGCGCCGGCCCTGACGCTGACCGACAAGGAATACCAGGTGATGCGCGACGCATCCCTCGCTGTCCTGCGCGAGATCGGCGTCGAGACCGGCGGCTCCAACGTGCAGTTCGCCATCGACCCGGCCACTGGCCGGATGATCGTCATCGAGATGAACCCGCGCGTCTCGCGCTCGTCGGCGCTGGCGTCCAAGGCCACCGGCTTTCCCATCGCCAAGGTCGCGGCCAAGCTCGCGGTCGGCTACACGCTGGACGAGATCGCCAACGACATCACCGGCGGCGCGACCCCGGCCTCCTTCGAACCCACGATCGATTACGTGGTGACGAAGATCCCCCGCTTCGCCTTCGAGAAATTCCCCGGCGCCGAGCCGACGCTCACCACCGCCATGAAGTCGGTGGGCGAGGCCATGGCCATCGGCCGCTGCTTCGCCGAATCCCTCCAGAAAGCCCTGCGCTCCCTGGAGACGGGCCTCACCGGCCTCGACGACATCGAGATCGAGGGGCTGGGCAAGGGCGACGACCACAACGCCATCAAGGCCGCCCTCGGCACGCCGACGCCAGACCGGCTGCTCAAGGTCGCCCAGGCCCTGCGCCTCGGCGTCAGCCAGGAGGAGGTCTACGCCTCCTGCAAGATCGATCCGTGGTTCCTCGAACAGCTCCAGGGCATCATCGATCTCGAGAACCGGGTGCGGGCGCACGGCATCCCGACGACGCCGGGCGCCCTGCGCCAGCTCAAGGCCGCCGGCTTCTCCGACGCCCGCCTCGCGGTGCTCGCCAGGACCGACGAGGACGAGGTCCGCCGCCAGCGCCGCGCTCTGGACGTCCGTCCCGTCTTCAAGCGCATCGACACCTGCGCGGCCGAGTTCAAGGCGCCCACCGCCTACATGTACTCGACCTATGTCGCCCCCTTCGCCGGCGCCGTGGCCGACGAGGCGCGCCCCACCGACGCGAAGAAGGTCATCATCCTCGGCGGCGGCCCCAACCGGATCGGCCAGGGCATCGAGTTCGACTACTGCTGCTGCCATGCCTGCTTCGCGCTGACGGAGGCCGGCTACGAGACCATCATGGTCAACTGCAACCCCGAGACCGTCTCCACCGACTACGACACCTCCGACCGGCTGTACTTCGAGCCGCTGACCGAGGAGGACGTCCTCGAGATCATCGCGACCGAGCGCCAGGCCGGCACGCTGCACGGGGTCATCGTGCAGTTCGGCGGCCAGACCCCGCTCAAGCTCGCGCGCGCCCTGGAAGCCGCCGGGGTCCCGATCCTGGGTACCTCGCCGGACGCCATCGACCTCGCCGAGGATCGCGACCAGTTCAAGCGCCTGCTCGACAAGCTCGGGATGAAGCAACCCAAGAACGGCATCGCCTATTCCGTCGAGCAGAGCCGGCTGGTGGCGGCCGACCTCGGCCTGCCCTTCGTGGTGCGCCCGAGCTACGTCCTCGGCGGGCGCGCCATGGCGATCATCCGCGACGAGGCCCAGTTCGCCGACTACCTCCTCGACACCCTGCCGAGCCTGATCCCGTCCGACGTCAAGTCGCGCTATCCCAACGACAAGACCGGACAGATCAACACGGTGCTGGGCAAGAACCCGCTGCTGTTCGACCGCTACCTGTCGGACGCCACCGAGATCGACGTCGACGCCATCTGCGACGGCACCGACGTGTTCATCGCCGGCATCATGGAGCACATCGAGGAGGCGGGCATCCACTCGGGCGATTCCGCCTGCTCCCTGCCGTCGCGGTCGCTCTCGCCCGAGACCATCGCCGAGCTGGAGCGCCAGACCAAGGCGATGGCGCTGGCCCTGCGGGTCGGCGGCCTGATGAACGTGCAATACGCGATCAAGGACGGCGCGATCTACGTGCTCGAGGTCAACCCGCGCGCCTCGCGCACCGTGCCGTTCGTCGCCAAGGTGATCGGCGAGCCCATCGCCAAGATCGCCGCCCGGGTGATGGCCGGCGAGAGCCTGGCGAGCTTCGCGCTCAAGCCGAAGGTGCTCGACCACATCGCGGTCAAGGAGGCGGTGTTCCCCTTCGCGCGTTTCCCCGGCGTCGACGTGCTGCTCGGCCCCGAGATGCGCTCCACCGGCGAGGTCATCGGCCTCGATGCCGGCTTCGGCGTCGCCTTCGCCAAGAGCCAGCTCGGTTCGGGCACGAACGTGCCCCGGAGCGGACGGGTGTTCGTGTCGGTGCGCGATGCCGACAAGGTGCGCATCCTGCCGGCGATCAAGCTCCTGTCCGGGCTCGGCTTCGAGATCGTGGCCACCAGCGGCACCCAGCGCTACCTGGTGGAGAACGGCGTGCCCTGCGACCGCATCAACAAGGTGCTGGAGGGCCGGCCGCACGTGGTCGACTCGATCAAGAACGGCGACATCCAGCTCGTCCTCAACACCACCGAGGGCGCCGGCGCCCTATCGGACTCCCGGTCCCTGCGCCGGGCGGCCCTCTTGCATAAAGTGCCGTACTACACCACTCTAGCCGGAGCCATGGCGGCGGCCGAGGGCATCGAGGCCTATCTCGAAGGCGATCTTCAGGTCCGCGCCTTGCAGGAATACTTCGCGGCTTGAAATAGTGCGCGCAGGCCGTCCTAGCCTCGCCCTTCCAGGGGCGGCGAACGGGACATGTTTCATTTGGCCCGGAGGGAGCGGCAGCGTTCCCGACCGGGCCTATTCATTGTGGCGCGAGACGATGACGATAGACAAGGTTCCGATGACGGTGCGGGGCTTCGCGGCCCTGGAGGCCGAGCTCAAGCATCGCCAGCAGGTGGAGCGCCAGCGCATCATCCAGGCCATCTCGGAGGCCCGCGCCCTGGGGGATCTCTCGGAGAACGCCGAGTATCACGCCGCCAAGGAGGCGCAGTCCCACAACGAGGGCCGCGTGCTCGAGCTGGAGAGCATGATCTCCCGCGCCGAGGTCATCGACGTCACCAAGCTCTCGGGCACCAAGATCAAGTTCGGCGCCACCGTGAAGCTCGTCGACGAGGATACCGAGGAAGAGAAGACCTATCAGCTCGTCGGCGAGCCGGAGGCGGACGTGCGCTCGGGGCTGGTCTCGATCACCTCGCCGATCGCCCGCGCCCTGATCGGCAAGGGCGTGGGCGACACCGTCGAGGTGACGACGCCCGGCGGCGGCAAGTCCTACGAAGTCGTCGCCGTCCAGTATGGTGGCTGAGGCCTTCGCACGCCTTGGCCGGATCGGCGTGCAGCGGATCGCCCTGACGCTCGCCGTCCTGCTGGCTGGCGGGATCGGCCTCCGTGCCGAGGGCCTCGCCGCCCTCGCAGGCGGCCGGGTCTCGGCGATCCGCGTCGACGTCCGCCCCTTCCTGGCGAAGGGCGGCGGCGCCGAGGCGGAGGCCCTGCAGGCGGATCTCCTGGCGGCGTTGCGCAGGAGCTTTTCCGACCGCCTCGGCGGCCAGGGGCCTGCCCTCGTCGTGGTGGTCCGCAGCCTGTCGCTGACCGCCTACGTCGGTTCCGAGGGACGCCGCTTCGGCGGCGGCGGCCAGACCGACTACCTCGACGGCGAGGCCCTGCTCCTGGGCCCTCGCGGCGAGGTCATCGCCCGGCATCCCCAGCTGTCCGCCCTGCCGGCGAGTTCGGGCGGCGCCTGGTACGATCCCGAATCCGAGCGCCGCCGGGTCACGGCCATCGCCGAGCATTACGCGCAATGGCTGCGCCGCGCGCTGCCCGACGGGTGAAGGCCGGTTCCGCGGCCCCGCCGCCGGACATCGCCCGCGCCCGGGCCTGGGTGATCACCGACGGCAAGGCCGGCGACGAGACCCAGTGCCTCGGCCTCGTCGAGACCCTCGGCCTCCGGGCCGACGTCCGTCGCATCCCGGGCCGTGCGCCGTTCTCGTGGCTGGCTCCATGGGGGCCCGTCGACCCCCGCCATGCCCCCGGCCGGTCCGGCGGCGCGCTGGCCGGTCCCCTCCCCGACCTTCTCCTCGCCTCCGGCCGGCAGGCGGTGCCCTACCTGCGGGCCATCCGCCGGGCGAGCGCCGGCCGCACCTTCACCGCCTTTCTCAAGGACCCCCGCACCGGTCCGGCCAGCGCCGACTTCATCTGGGTGCCGGATTACGACGACCTGCGCGGTGCGAACGTCCTGACCACGCCGACGCCGCCGCATCGCGTGACGCCGGCGCGCCTGGCCGCCGCCCGCGCCGCGCCCGACCCGCGCCTTGCCGCCCTCCCCCGTCCGCGCGTCGCCGTCCTGGTGGGAGGCGACAGCCGGCACCTGCGATTTTCCGCGGCGGACACCGCCCGCCTGCTGGCGGAGCTGTCGGCCCTGAGCGAGGCGGGGGCCTCCCTCATGCTCACGGTCTCCCGGCGCACGCCTCCGGCACTCCGCGCGGCGCTGGCCGCCCTCGCGAAGGACAGGCCCGCCTTCTTCTGGGACGGGAGCGGCGAGAACCCCTACGTGCCGATGCTGGCGCTGGCCGAGGCGGTGGTCGTGACCTCCGATTCCGCCAACATGGTCGGCGAGGCGGTGAGCACCGGCGTCGCCGTGCTGCTGTTCGAACTCCCCGGGACCTATGTCCGGCATCGCCGCTTCTTTGCGGGATTGCAGGCGGCCGGCGCCCTGGCGCCGTTTACGGGCCAGCTCGACATGTTGCATTACGCACCCATCGACGCGACACCGGAGATCGCGCGACGCCTCGCCGATGCCTACATGCGTCATCAGGCAGGGATCGCGCTCTCCCGTTGATCGCCACCAGGAGTCGTTCGCCATGGCCCACCGTCACGCCCGCCTCGTCATCGTCGGCTCGGGTCCGGCCGGCTACACGGCGGCGATCTATGCCGCCCGCGCCATGGTCGCGCCGCTGATGATCTCCGGCTTCCAGCCCGGCGGCCAGCTCATGATCACCACCGACGTCGAGAACTATCCGGGTTTCGCGCAAGCCATCCAGGGCCCGTGGCTGATGGAGCAGATGCGGCAGCAGGCCGAGCACGTCGGCACCGAGGTGCTGGCCGAGTACATCACCAAGGTCGACCTCAAGAGCCGGCCGTTCCGGCTCGAGGCGGACTCCGGCGAGACCTACTCCTGCGACGCGCTGATCATCGCCACCGGCGCCCAGGCGAAGTGGCTCGGCCTGCCCTCGGAGGCGGCGTTCCAGGGCTTCGGCGTCTCGGCCTGCGCCACCTGCGACGGCTTTTTCTTCCGCGGCAAGGAGGTCGCCGTGGTGGGCGGCGGCAATACCGCCGTCGAGGAGGCCCTCTATCTCGCCAACATCGCCGCCAAGGTCACCGTGGTCCACCGCCGGGGCGAGTTCCGGGCCGAGCGCATCCTGCAGGAGCGGTTGTTCAAGCACGCCAACGTCGAGGTGCTCTGGCACCACGCGGTGGAGGAGATCTGCGGCACGCAGAAGCCGCCTTCGGTCACGCACCTGCGGCTCAAGGACGTGCGCAGCGGCGAGATCGTCGAGCGCAAGGCCGACGGCGTCTTCGTGGCGATCGGTCACCAGCCCGCCACCGGCCTGTTCGAAGGCCAGCTCGACCTGCGCCAGGGCGGCTACATCACGGTGCGGCCCGGCACGACGGAGACGGCGATCCCCGGCGTCTATGCCGCCGGCGACGTCACCGACGACGTCTACCGCCAGGCCATCACCGCCGCCGGCATGGGCTGCATGGCGGCCCTGGAGGCGGAGAAGTTCCTCGCCGCCCTCGACGTCGGCGAGACGCCGCAGCAGGCGGCGGCGGAATAGCGGCCGGCCGTCGTCGTGGCGTCGTGGTTGCCCCGAAAGCCGGTATCCCCCTTTCGGTCCGACGCTCCAGCGTTTTCCCGTGTGTCGCGCTTGCACAGGAGTGCAACACAATCGCAAGATCGACGCCGTAGTTTAGGGCGGATGCCGCCAAAGGCGGCAAGGTCTTTCCGCACGAAACGGGTCGGCGACGGATTGCGTTCGGGAGTGCTTCGGCCTTGGACTGGGATAAGATCCGCATCTTCCTCAATGTCGCAGAGGCCGGGAGCTTCACGCGGGCGGGCGACGACATCGGCTTGAGCCAGTCGGCGGTCAGCCGCCAGATCAGCGCGCTGGAGCGCGAGCTCAAGGCGCCGCTGTTCCACCGCCACGCCCGCGGCCTGATCCTCACCGAGCAGGGCGACCTCCTGTTTCGCGCCGCCCGCGACATGAAACTACGCCTAGAGAACACCCGCGCCCGCCTCGTGGAGACGAGCGAGCGGCCGTCGGGCGACCTCAAGGTGACCACCACCACAGGCCTCGGCACCTCCTGGCTGTCGCAACGGGTGGCCGAGTTCCTCGACCTCTATCCGGACGTGCGCGTCGAGCTCATCCTCACCAACGAGGAACTCGACCTCGCCATGCGCGAGGCCGACGTGGCCATCCGGATGCGCCGCCCGGCCCAGCCGGACCTGATCCAGCGCCGGCTGTTCACGGTCCACTACCATGCGTTCGCCAGCCAGGATTACGTCAAGCGCTTCGGCGAACCCAAATCCATCGCCGACCTCGACGAGCACCGCCTGGTCTCGTTCGGCGGCAACGAGCCGTCCTACCTGCTGGCCACCCACTGGCTCGCCACGGTGGGCCGCGAGGGGCTGGAGCGCCGGACCATCCACTTCACGGTCAACAACATCGCCGCCCTGCAGAAGGCGATCGAGACCGGAGCCGGCATCGGCATCCTTCCCGATTACGCCGTCGACGGGCAGGACGGGATCGTCCAGGTCATGCGCGACAGCGAGATGCCGCACATGGAAAGTTACCTCGTCTACGCCGAGGAGATGCGCACCGTCGCCCGCGTCCAGGCGTTTCGCGATTTTCTCGTCGCGAAGGCGCAGCGCTGGATTTATTGAGCGGGGGCGGACGCCCCTGGCCGGTCGAATCCGACCCACCGTGACGGAAGGTCATCGGGACACCGCCCATCGATGATCACGGTCGATCCGTCGAAGCGTGATAGGACCCTGATCGAACGAGGCCTCGATTTTCGGGCGGCGGAACCCGTCTTCGCGGGCCCGGTCTATGAATTCGAAGATCTGCGGGCCGCATACGGCGACGCTCGTATCGTCACGGTTGGGCGCCTCGCCGGCCGGATGGTCGTCGTCGGTTGGACCTCACGTGGCGAGAGCCGTCCCGTCTTCTCGATGAGGAAGGCCTACGCTTGCCGTCCGCCTGATCGACGGCGAGCCTGTTCCCGATGGCCACGATGAAACCGGGTCAAAGCAGCCGGTTACCCTGCGCCTCGATGCGGACGTCATCGCGCGCTTTCGTGCGTCGGCTCCCGGCTGGCATGACCGTGTGAATGCCAGCCTCCGCCGCGCCTTGGGGTGAACTCCATCCGGGCGGACGTCCCTCATACTATTTCCACATCACTTCGTGATGTGGAAATGGGCTTCGCTCAGGCGCCGCGCGGGCTCGGTGATACGGTTCCCGCTTGATTCAAGCGCAAACCGTATCACACGAACAACCGCTCCTTCTCCAGCCCCTTGTAGAGCCCGGCCACCTGCTCGCCGTAGCCGTTGTAGATCAGGGTCGGCACGCGCTGGTCGGTGCCCAGGACCCGCTCGCTGGCCTGGCTCCAGCGCGGGTGCGGCACGGCGGGGTTCACGTTGGCCCAGAAACCGTACTCCTGCGCCTGCAGCCCCTCCCAGAAGGTCTTCGGGCGGGCTTCGACGAAGGACAGCTTCACGATCGATTTGACCGACTTGAAGCCGTACTTCCACGGCACCGCCAGGCGGATCGGGGCACCGAACTGGTTGGCGAGCGGCTTGCCGTAGACGCCGGTGGCGATGAAGGCGAGGTCGTTGGCGGCCTCCTCCATCGTCAGCCCTTCCGTGTAGGGCCAGGGATAGATGAACTGGCGCTGGCCCGGGGCCACGGCCTTGTCCATGAAGGTCTGCATCTGCACGTATTTCGCGCCCGACAAGGGCTTGGCGAGCGCCACGAGCTTGGAGAGGGGAAAGCCCGTCCAGGGAACGGACATCGACCATGCCTCGACGCAGCGGTGGCGATAGAGGCGTTCCTCGAGGCCGATCTTGCTGATCAGGTCCTCGACCGCGATCTCGAACGGCTTCTCGACGAGACCATCGATCTTGATGGTCCAGGGCTTCGTCTTGAGGGCATTGGCCTCGGGCAGCACGGTCTTGGACGTGCTGAACTCGTAGAAGTTGTTGTAGTTCGCGCTGTATTTCTCGGCCGTCACCGGCCGGTCGAGGGTGTAGGCCTCGTTGCGCGGTGCCGGATAGCCGCCGTCTGCGGCGAAGGCCGCCGGACCGCCGAACGCCGATCCGGCCGCGAGGCCGGCGGCACCGCCGAGCAGGGCGCGTCGGTTGAGGAAGACGCTCTCCGGGGTGGCCTGGGTCTCGGGGATCTCCCATCCGCGGCGGCGCTTGACGTACATCGTGACTCCTCGGGGCTTCCTGCGGTGCGGGCCTGGCGGCGCGCTTGCCGACGAACATCGGCACGCCACCGTCCCTCGGCAAGCGCGCTCGTCTCCATTCGGCGCGACCGCCGCCGCGGTTACGGCCGCTCGGACAGCCCCGACGGCCTCACACCATTTCCGGGTGATCACTTCGTGATGCGGACATGGGCTTCGCTCAGGCGCCGCGCGGGCTCGGTGATACGGTTCCCGCTTGATCCAAGCGGAAACCGTATCACACCGGGCCGGTTTCGTCCCTGAGGGCGCGGCGCAGCACCTTGCCGACGTTGGTCTTGGGCAGAGTGTCGCGGAAGACGATGCGCCGCGGCACCTTGTAGCCGGTCAGCTGCGAACGGGCGTAGGCCCGCAACGCCTCGGCGGTGAGGGCCTCGTCCTTGCGCACGACATGGGCGACCACCGTCTCCCCGGTCTCCTCGGATTCGGCGCCCACGACGGCGCATTCGAGCACTCCGGGATGGCCCGCCAGGACATCCTCGATCTCGTTGGGATAGACGTTGAACCCCGAGACCAGGATCATGTCCTTCATCCGGTCGACGATCCGCACCTGGCCGTCGGCCCCGAGGACCGCGACGTCGCCGGTGCGGAAGAAGCCGTCGGCGGTGGTGGCCCGGGCGGTCTCGTCGGGCCGCTTCCAGTACCCGGCCATGACCTGGGGGCCGCGCACGCAGAGTTCGCCCGGTTCGCCGAACGGCAGCTCGCGCCCGTCAAGGTCCCGGATGACCAGATCCGTCGACGAGAGCGGATAGCCGATCGTGCCGGACCATTGCGCGAGGCCGGGCGGGTTGACGCAGACGACCGGCGAGGTCTCAGAGAGGCCGTAGCCCTCGATGATGGCGTGGCCCGTCACCGCCTGCCAGCGGGCGGCGACCGGGGCCTGCACCGCCATGCCGCCCGCGATCGTGAACTCGACCCGGGAGAAATCGACCTGATCGAACCCCGGCGTGTTCAGGAGCAGGTTGAACAACGTGTTGACCCCCGACAGGTGGGTGAAGCGGGTGCCCTTGAGCGTCTTGACGAAACCCGCCGCATCGCGCGGGTTGGGGATCAGCAGGCAGCAGCCGCCGACCTTGAAGAAGAAGAAGAAACAGGCCGTCAGGGCGAAGATGTGATAGAGCGGCAGCGCCGTGACCATGACCTTGCGGCCGGCCTTGCTCCGGGCCACCCCGAGCCAGACCTCCGACTGCGTGACGTTGGCGACGATGTTGCGATGGGTCAGCATCGCGGCCTTGGCGATGCCGGTCGTCCCGCCGGTGTATTGCAGGAAGGCGAGGTCGTCGGGCGAGACCGCGACCTCGGGCGGCTTGCGGCCGTGGCCGTCCTTCAACGCCGCCTCGAACCGGATCGCCAGGCCGGCCGGGAAGGAATAGGCCGGCACCGCCTTTTTGATATGGCGCGAGGCCAGCCCGATCAGGCGCCCCTTCAGCCCGAGCCCGTCGCCGGGACCGGCCACCACGACCCGGTCGAGGGCGATCTCGGGCAGGGCATCCGCCACGGTGTGGGCGAAGTTCTCGAGGACCACGAGAATCCTCGCGCCCGAGTCGTTGAGCTGGGCGGTGAGTTCCCGGGGCGTGTAGAGCGGGTTGACGTTGACGACGGTGCAGCCGGCCAGGAGCACCCCGAAGATCGCCACCGGGTAGGCCGGGACGTTGGGCATCATCAGGGCGACGCGGTCGCCCTTGCCGAGGCCCTGCGTCGCCAGCCAGGACGCGAGGTCCCGGGCCGATTGCCCGACCGCCGCGTAGCTCATCTGGGCCCCGAAGCACTGGATGGCCGGACGGTCCGCGAACTGCGACAGGCTGGCCTCGAACAGGTCGACGAGGGTGCCCAGGCGGTCGACCTCGATCTCGGCCGGTACATGCGGCGGATAGGACGACAGCCACGGTCGCGCGGGTGTCCGGTCGGTCAGCATGGCGTCCTCCCTGTGGTGACGCGGCGTCTTTTGTCAGTCGCCTTCGTTCACATCTGAACCATCTAGCGACATCCCGCCGCGCCGATCAAGCCGGTGCGCCCTCCGCCGCCGGTCGAAACGGCCGTCATGTCACGACACCGGCGGGGCGGACCTCTTCCGCCCCGGTCCGCCACGCCACCAGCAGCGCGTGCGGCAGGAAGGCGACGACGACGAGCCCCGCGGCGATGAGGGCATCGCCGGCCGTCAGCGCTCGCCGCGGCCACGGCCCCAGGCCGGCCGCGTGGGCGAGGCCGAGGACGGCGAAGGCGAACCAGAGGGCGAGGAAGGCCGCCAGGGCGGCCGGGAGGGTCCGCCTCGCGAACCGCCGCAGGGAGACGCGCCGGGCCGTCATCGCGATCACGCCGAGGCCCATCGCCGTCCCGAACAGGGCGGCGCCCAGGGCCGAACCCAGCGCGTACGCCATCCCCATCGGCTGCTGGTTCAGGAAGGCCATGCTGCCGCTGCCGAAGGCGCCCCGCAGAATGAGGCCGCCGAAGGTCGGATAGAGGCTCAATGCGAGCAGCGTCGCGGCCCCGACGGCGAGGCCCGCCGCGCGACGAGGAAATCCGGCGGGTCCGGGTGCCGTCGCGGCGGCGATCAGCCGGGCGAGCCCGTAGACGATGGCCACCGCGAACAGCGGATAGCGATCGAGGAAGAAGCCGTAGGCGTAGGGCGCCAGCCCCGGCGGCAACGCGCTGTTCTGGTCGAGCCCGCCGAGGGTCGCGGCGAGGATGCAAGCCAGCGCCGCCGCGAGGGGAAGCCCGGCGGCGGCGAAGGAATTCATGATTCGTAGTTGTCGCGCACGAGGCGGTCGAGGAGCCGCACGCCCCAGCCCGCCCCCCAGGAGCGGTTGATCTCGCTGCTGCTCGACGACATCGCGACGCCGGCGATGTCCAGGTGGGCCCATGGCACGTCGTTGACGTAGCGCTTGATGAAGGAGGCGGCCGTGGCCGCGCCGCCGTGCCGGCCACCGGTGTTCTTCATGTCGGCGAACTTCGAGTCGATCGCCTTGTCGTAGGCCGGGATCAGCGGCATCCGCCACACCGTTTCGCCGGTGGCTTCCCCGGCCGCGGTGAGCTTGGCCGCGAGGGCGTCGTCGTTGGAGAACAGCCCGGCGATGTCCTGCCCCAGGGCCACGATGATGGCGCCCGTGAGGGTGGCCAGATCGACCATGATCTTGGGCTTGTAGGTGCCCTGGACGTGCCAGATCACGTCGGCCAGCACGAGGCGGCCTTCCGCGTCGGTGTTGATGACCTCGATGGTCTGTCCCGACATCGAGGTGACGATGTCGCCAGGGCGGTAGGCGTTGCCGTCGGGCATGTTCTCGACGAGGCCGATGGCGCCGACCACGTTGACCTTCGCCTTCCTGGCGGCGAGCGCATGCAGGGTGCCGACGACGCAGGCCGCGCCGCCCATGTCGCCCTTCATGTCCTCCATGCCGCCGGCCGACTTGATCGAGATGCCGCCCGAATCGAAGCACACGCCCTTGCCGATGAAGGCGATCGGCGGCTCGGTGGAATCGGGTGCGCCGTTCCAGCGCATGAGCACCACGCGCGGGTGCCGGGTGGAGCCCTTCGCCACCGCCAGCAGCGCGCCCATCCCGAGTTCGGTGAGTTCCTCGAGGCCCAGCACCTCGACCTCGACGCCGAGCTTGGTCAGGGCCTCGGCACGGTTGGCGAACTCCTCCGGATAGAGGACGTTGGGCGGCTCGTTGACGAGTTCGCGGGCGAGGAGGACGCCCTCGGCGACGGCCTCCGTCGCGGCGGCGGCCGCTCGCACGGCGGCGGGATCCTCGACCATCACGGTCAGGGTGGTGCCCCTGGGCTCCTCGCCCTCGGGCTTCTTCTTGGTCTTGTAGCGGTCGAAGCTGTAGTGCCGCAGGCGCGCGCCCAGCGCGACCTCGGCGGCGTTCGCGGCGGTGACACCCGGCCACGACAGGGCGAGATGCGCGGTGCGGCCCGAAACCTTGGAGGCGGTAAAACCGCCGAGCGCCGGCCAGTCGGTCTTGGCCCGGTCCTTCTCGGAGCCGAGGCCGACCACGACGAGACGGTCCGCGGTCAGGCCGGCGGGCGCCGGCAGGACGAGGGCGGAGAGGGACTTGCCCTTGAACCGCTCGCTGGCGGCGGCCCGCGCCACCAGGTCGGCGGCGCCCTGCCCCACGGCCTCGATCACGGCGGGCGACAGCACGAGGTCGTCGCCGACGAACACGACCAGATCGCCTTGCAGATCTCCCTGGCCCACCGGGCCGAGCGGCCCGAACGCGATCGTGATACCGTCCGCCATGACGTTCGCTTTCCACTCTGTCCGGATGTGTGCCGCGGCACGCACCGTTCAGGGCGTGCTCGCGCATCCTGTGTACTGATCGGGCTTCAGAACGCAACGTGACCGCGGTGCCGCGAAACGGCCCCGATTGGCGCGCGCAACCGCCACCGGCAGGCCGCCGGCCACTGCCCCCGACGCCGCATCGATCCGGCGCGACCCGCGAGAGACGATGACGCAGATCCAGCGGTACATCTTCAGGATCGCGCTGTCGGCCTTCCTGGCCTGCCTCGTCGGTCTCACCGGCACGATCTGGGTGACGCAGGCCCTGCGCGAGCTCGACCTCATCACCGCCAAGGGCCAGACCCTGGTGATCTTCTTCCTGATCACCGGCCTGTCGCTGCCGACCCTGATCACGGTGATCGCCCCGGTGGCGCTGTTCATCGCCATCGTCTACGCGCTCAACCGGCTCAACGGCGATTCCGAGCTGATCGTGATGTCGGCCGCCGGCATGGAGCCGCGGCGCATCCTGCGGCCGTTCCTCACCCTCGGGTTGGCGGTGAGCCTGGCGGTGGCGTTCCTGACGATCCAGGTGATGCCGTCGAGCTTCCAGGAGCTGCGCGACGTGGTCACCCGGGTGCGCGGCGACTTCATCGCCAACGTCGTCAAGGAAGGCCAGTTCACCAGCCTGGAGAACGGCATCACCTTCCACTTCCGCGAGCGCGGCCCCGGCGGCACGCTGCTCGGCCTGTTCATCCAGGACAAGCGCGAGGCGGGAAAGACCGTGGTCTACCTCGCCGAGCGCGGCCAGGCGGTGGACTACGACGGGCAGAGCTACCTTGCCCTCGAGAAGGGCAGCATCCACCGTCAGCAGAAGGACACGCGGGACGCCTCGATCATCACCTTCGAGCGCTACACCGTCGATCTGGCCGCCTTCACGCCGCCGGACGCGGAGGTGGTGTTCAAGCCCCGCGAGCGTTCCACCAGCCAGCTGCTGTTCCCCGACCGGAGCGAGGGCTACTACACCCTTCAGAAGGGCCGGTTCCGGGCGGAGCTGCACGACCGGCTCTCGGCCTGGCTCTACCCCCTGGCCATCGCCCTCATCGCCTTCGCCGCCCTGGGCGATCCGCGCACCACCCGGCAGGGCCGGGGCCTGGCCGTGGCCGGTGCCGTGATCGCGGTGGTCCTCCTGCGCATCGCGGGCTTCACCGCCACCAGTGCCGCCGTCCGCAGCCAGGGCGCCGTGGTGGCGGTCTATGCGGTGCCGCTCGTCGCGATGGCGCTCTCCGCCCTGATGATCTTCCACGGGCCGGCGCTGCGCGACGCGGCGGCGCGGCTCGGGCACGGCCTGCGGGGCGTCCTCGCCCCGCGCCGCCCCCGGCTCGGTTGAGGGCGCCGCCATGCTGATCGGCGCCACCCTCGGCCGCTACTTCGCCGCCCGCTTCCTGCGCACGATCCTGGGGGTGTTCCTCACGGTGTTCGCGCTGGTCTACACCCTCGATTTCGTCGAGCTGCTGCGGCGCGCGGGCGACACCGCCGGCGCCTCGGCCGGGCTGATGGCGCAGCTCTCGCTCTATCGCACCCCCGCCGTGGCGGAGGGGGTGCTACCCTTCGCGATCCTGTTCGGCTCCATGGCCGCCCTGCTCCAGCTCTCCCGCAAGCTCGAACTCGTGGTGGCCCGTGCCGCCGGCATCTCGGCCTGGCAGTTCCTGCAGCCGGGCCTGTTCGTGGCGCTCGGCATCGGCATCTTCACGGTGGCGGTCTACAACCCGGCCTCGGCCCTCATGAAGCAGCGCTCCACCGAGATCGAGGCCAAGATCTTCGCGCGCTCCACCAAGGCGACCTCCGGCAAGGACCTGTGGATCCGCCAGCGCAGCCTCGACGGGCAGGCGATCATCCGGGCCGAGACGGCGGTGGAGGGGACGACCTCCCTGGCCGGCGTCTCGGTGTTCAATTTCGACGGGTCCGGCCGCTTCGTCTCGCAGATCGAGGCCGCGCGGGCCAACCTCCACGACGGCTACTGGGAACTCACCGAAGCCCGGCTCATGAGCGAGGGCGCGGCACCCGAGACCTTCGACACCTACCTCGTCGCCTCGACCCTGGACCCGGCCCAGATCCGGCAGCGCTTCACGCCCGCGGAATCTGTGCCTTTCTGGCAACTGCCGGACACCATCTCGCGGACCGAGCGGGCCGGCCTGGATGCCACCCGCTACCGGCTCCAGTACGGTGTCCTGATGGCGAGACCGCTCCTCTTCGTGGCCATGGTTCTGGTCGCGGCCAGCGTTTCCTTAAGGTTCTTCCGCTTTGGTGGTGTGGGCCGGCTGGTGCTCGGCGGCGTGGCGGCGGGGTTCCTGCTCTACGTCGCGCGCCAGGTCATGGAGGGCTTGGGCGCGTCGGGGATCGTCGCCCCGACGGTGGCGGCATGGTTCCCCGCCGTGGTAGGGAGTTTGTTGGGTACGCTCACGCTTCTCCATCAGGAGGACGGCTGATGCCGGGCCCGGATGGTCGTGACGGGAGCGTCGGTTGGCATGGGTCGTTGCGTCACGTCCGGTTGCGGCGGGAGTTGAGACAAGCGTTGCGTAAGGTCGCTGCCATCGCGATCGCGGCCGGTGTTCCGGCGCTGCTGACCGTCGCCCTGCCCCTGGCAGCGGCGGGTTCCGCGGCTGCCCAGACCCAACGGTCGGGAGCCGCCAAGTCGATGCCGGGCAAGCCGATTCCGGGCAAGCCGGCGGCGCCGAAGGCCGGCGAGCGCCTGCTCGTGGAGGCGGCCGAGCTCGTCTACGACAACGACAAGAACACCGTGATGGCGCGCGGCAACGCCGAGCTGAACTACGGCCCGCGCACCCTGCAGGCGGACCGGGTGCTCTACGACCGCACCACCAGCCGCGTCTTCGCCGAAGGCAACGTGCGTCTCACCGACGAGACCGGCGCGGTGCTGACGGCCGAGAAGATGGAGCTGACCGACGACTTCAAGAACGGCTTCATCGACGCCCTGCGCATCCAGCAGACCGTCGAGACCAAGGGGCAGGTCGTGCGCGCCCGGTTCTCGGCGCCGCGCGCCGAGCGCATCGAGGGCGAGCAGACGAGCTTCGACTACGGCACCTACACCGCCTGCGAGCCGTGCAAGAACCGCCCCGAGACGCCGCCGCTCTGGCAGATCCGCGCCACCAAGATCGTCCACAACAACGAGACGCACACGATCGCCTTCGAGGAAT
The DNA here is from genome assembly GCF_001425565.1 of Methylobacterium sp. Leaf466. NCBI lineage: Bacteria > Pseudomonadati > Pseudomonadota > Alphaproteobacteria > Hyphomicrobiales > Methylobacteriaceae > Methylobacterium > Methylobacterium sp. Leaf466. Next base: position 40,542 of record NZ_LMRC01000031.1, read on the forward strand.
CGACCCTGGAGCTCGCCGGCATCCCGGTGGCCTACCTGCCGTATTTCGAGGCCGCCGACCCGACCGTGAGGCGCAAGTCCGGCTTCCTCACGCCGCGCTTCATCTCGTCGACGGCGCTCGGCAGCGGTATCGCGGTCCCCTATTTCTTCAACCTGGCGCCCAACTACGACCTGACCCTCTCGCCCGCCTTCCTGAGCAACCAGGGCGTGCTGGGCCAGGGCGAGTTCCGCCACCGCCTCGACAACGGCTCCTACAGCGTCCGCCTGAGCGGCATCTTCCAGACGACCCCGAGCGCGTTCCTGCCGGGCCCGCTGGGCGCCGGCGACCGCGACTTTCGCGGCGCGGTGGAATCCAAGGGCCAGTTCTACATCAACGACCGCTGGCGGGCGGGCTGGGACGTGGTCGGCGTCACCGACAAGTGGTTCCTCGACAACTACCGCATCCGCAACCAGAGCATCACCACCGACTACTTCCGCGAGGCGGTCTCCACCGCCTACCTGATCGGCCAGGGCGACCGCTCGTGGTTCGAGGCGCGGGCCTATTACTTCAAGGGCCTGTCGAGCTTCGACTGGCAGAAGGAACAGCCGATCGTCGCGCCGGTGATCGACTACGACAAGCGCATCAACGGCCCCAAGCCGCTGGGCGGCGAGGTCCGGTTCGAGACCAATATCACCCACCTGAGCCGGGAAGCCACCGACTTCCAGGGCATCCCGCGCACCGGCAGCTACCTGTTCAGCCCGAGCGCCAACGGCATCAGCTACCCGCTCTACGAGACCTGCACGACCTTCAATCGGGCCAATTGCCTGATCAGGGGCCTGGCCGGCGAGCAGACCCGCGTCTCGGCCCAGGCCTCGTGGCGCCGCACCTTCATCGACGACATCGGCCAGTCGATCACGCCGTTCGCCTACCTGCGCACCGACGCGTTCTTCGTCGATCCGAGCCGCACCGGCTTCCAGAACAACCTCGTCCAGAACATCACGACGCAGGACAACGACTTCTCCGGCCGGGTGATGCCGGCCATCGGCATCGACTACCGCTACCCCTTCGTCGGCAACTTCGGAGGCCTGGGCGTCCACACCATCGAGCCCATCGTCCAGGTGATCGCGCGGCCGAGCGAGACCAAGATCGGGCGCCTGCCCAACGAGGACGCCCAGAGCCTGGTGTTCGACGACACCTCCCTGTTCGAATGGGACAAGTTCTCCGGCTACGACCGGGTCGAGGGCGGCCTGCGGGCCAACGTCGGCGCCCAGTACTCGGTGGTGACACCGTCGGGCTGGTACGCCAACATCCTGTTCGGGGAGTCGATCCAGATCGCGGGCGTCAACTCGTTCCGTCGTGGCGACATCGCCAACGTCGGCCTCGACTCCGGGTTGGAGCGGCGGGCGTCCGACTACGTCGGCCGGTTCCAGGTCTCGCCCAACCAGAACATCAGCATGATCGCCCGGGCGCGGTTCGACCAGCAGGACTTCAAGGTCAACCGCTTCGAGACCGGCGTGATCGCGCGTCTGGCGCCCTTCGCTCCGGTCGACCTGTCGCTGTTCTATTCCTACTACGAGGCGCAGCCGTCGCTCGGCTTCAACCACCGCCGCGAGGGCGTCTCGGCGGCGGCCACCTACCACGTCACCCCGAACTGGTTCCTCACCGGATCGGCCATCGTCGACCTGACCCACTACCTCGACGTGCGCGACACCTACGCCGACGCGCTGACCAACTACATCGCCAACCCGGTCGGCTCGGCGCCGATCTACGACCGCTCCGGCCGGTTCTTCGTCTCCGGCATGAGCCTCGGCGGCGGCTACCAGGACGAATGCACCACCGTCTCGCTCAATTACATCGTGGCGCCCACGGCCACCGCGCTCGGCACGCGCGAGCGTAACCAGACGGTGCTGCTGCGGGTCGAGCTGAAGACGCTCGGCGAGGCGGACCTGCGCCAGAACGTCAGCTCCGTCACGGCGGCTGACGGCATCGCCGCCGTGCGCTAGGGCTTGCCGGCGATCGTCGCCCTGCGGCGGCGATCGACCGGAGCCGTCATGACACCCCATGTTCCCCTCGCCCTGACGCTGGGCGACCCCGCCGGGATCGGGCCCGAGATCGCCCTGTCGGCCTGGCTGGCGCGGGACGACGGCCCCGGCCTGCCGCCCTTCTTCCTCGTCGGCGACCCCGATTTCGTCGAGCGGCGGGCGAGCGAACTCGGCCTTCAGGTGCCGGTGGCGGAGGTGGGGCCGGAGCTCGCCGTCGAGGTGTTTCCCCGCGCGCTTCCCGTGGTGGCGCTGCCGAGCGGTGCCCGCATCCTGGCCATCGCCGGCTCGCCCGATCCGGCCAACGCCGGCGCCACCCTCGAATCGATCACCGCCGCCCTCGGCTTCGTGCGCGCCGGTCTCGCCGGCGCCCTCGTCACCAACCCCATCGCGAAATACGTCCTGACCCAGGTCGGCTTCGCGCATCCCGGCCACACCGAGTTCCTCGCCGCCCTCTGCGTCGCGCCGGGCGAGACCCCGCCGCTGCCCGTCATGATGCTGTGGAGCGAGACGCTGGCGGTGGTGCCGGTGACGATCCACGTCGCCCTGCGCCGCGTGCCCGACCTGCTGACGCAGGACCTCGTCGTGCGCACCGCCCGCATCGTCGCGGCCGACCTGCGCAGCCGCTTCGGCATCGCGCGGCCCCGCCTCGTCCTGGCGGGGCTCAATCCCCACGCCGGCGAGGCCGGGACCATGGGCACCGAGGACCGCGACGTGCTCGAGCCGGCGGTGGCGATCCTCCGGGCCGAGGGCATCGACATCCGCGGCCCGCTCTCGGCCGACACCCTGTTCCACCCCCGCGCCAGGGCGGGCTACGACGTGGCGCTGACCCCCACCCACGACCAGGCCCTGATCCCGATCAAGACCATCGCCTTCGACGAGGGCGTCAACGTCACCCTGGGCCTGCCGTTCGTGCGCACCTCGCCCGACCACGGCACCGCCTTCGATATCGCCGGGCGCGGGCTGGCGCGTCCCGACAGCCTGATGGCGGCCCTGCGGCTGGCCGCGCGCCTGATCAGGAGCGTGCCGTGAGCGACGACGGGCTCCCCCCCTTACGCGACGTCGTCCGCCGGCACGGGCTGGAACCGAAGAAGGCGCTCGGGCAGAACTTCCTGTTCGACCTCAACCTGACGGGGCGGATCGCCCGGGCGGCCGGCCCGCTGGACGGCGTCACCGTGGTCGAGGTCGGGCCCGGTCCGGGCGGGTTGACCCGCGCCCTCCTCGCCGCCGGTGCCGCCCGCGTCGTCGCCATCGAGCGCGATGCGCGGGCGCTGCCGGCGCTCGCCGAGATCGCGGCGCATTACCCCGGCCGCCTCGACGTGGTCGAGGCCGATGCCCTGCGCTTCGACCCGCGCGGCCTCGCCGGCGCGGGGCGGGTCCGCGTCGTCGCCAACCTGCCCTACAACGTCGGCACGCCGCTGCTGACGGGCTGGCTCACCGCGCCCGAATGGCCGCCGTGGTGGGAGTCGCTGACCCTGATGTTCCAGCGCGAGGTCGCCGAGCGCATCGTCGCCGACGAGGGCGACCGGGCCAACTACGGCCGCCTCGGCGTGCTCTGCGGCTGGCGCTGCGAGGCCGAGATCCTGTTCGACGTGGCGCCCTCCGCCTTCGTGCCGCCGCCCAAGGTGACCTCGAGCGTGGTGCAGCTCCGACCCCGCTCCGAGCCTCTGCCCTGCTCCGTGGCGGCTTTGGAGACGGTGACGCGGGCGGCCTTCGGCCAGCGCCGCAAGATGCTGCGCCAGAGCCTGAAGGGCGCCACACCGGACCCGTCCCGCCTGCTCGAAGCGGCCGGTATCCCCGAGACGGCCCGGGCGGAGGAGGCCACCGTGGCGCAGTTCGTGGCGATGGCGCGGGCACTGGCCGGATAGGCTCGCCAAAGATCCTTCATCGCAGGCACGAAAAAGGCCGCCGGGTTTCCCCGGCGGCCTTCGTTCTCACGGCGTCCGGCGTCTCAGCGACCCTGCTGGATCGCCGAGACCAGCCAGCGTCCGCCGCGCTGGCGCACGAACGTCCACAGCTCCACCGCTTCCGGCTCGCCGGTCTCGACTACCGCGTTGCTGCGCTTGTCGAGGGTGACGTCCTTGATGGCGTAGCGCATGGCGACCGTGGCGTATTCGGTCTGGCCTTCGCTCCAGGATTCCGACAGGTCGCCCTGCAGGAGCTTCACGTCGGAGATCCGGTTGACGACGCCGCGCTGGGCGTTCGCGCGCAGCTCCTCTTCGAAGTAACCCGCCATCTCCGGTGTCGCGACGGTGCGAAGCCGGGCGACGTCCTCGCGGCCGTAGGCCTCCTGGACGTCGTTGAGGGCGAGCTCGAAGCTCTGGAAGTCGCCTGGGCCGATGGCGACCTTGCCGGTCGCCACGGGAGCGGGACCGCCCATCGCGGGGCCGGCCATGCCGGACCCCCCCACGGGCGAGCCGCCCATGCCGAGGCCACGGCTGTTGCCGAGGCCGCCCCCGTTCATGCCGCCGGGGGCGCCGCCCGAGCCCATCTCGGTGCGGGCATGACCGGCCGCGGCCGGGGTGCCCTGGCGACGACGGAACCACCGCACCGCGAAGGTCACGATCAGCACGACGAGACCGACCTGGAGCAGCAGGCCGAGGATCGAGGCGATGCCGCCGAGGCCACCGAAGAAACCGCCGCCGAGCAGCGCGCCGAGCAGGCCCGCTCCAAGCAGGCCGGCCATGAAGCCGCCGCCGAAGCGCGGACGCTGGGCCGCGGCCGGGTTCATGCCGGGGTTGCCCATGGCGGGGCCGGGCTGGGTCTGGGTCCGCTGGATCGGCGCGGCGGCGCCGGGTGCGGTCGGCGTGGCCGAGGGGGCCGTATAGGTCTTCGAGCCGCGCGAGCCCATTCCCCCGCTGCTGCCCGGACGGGCCTCCACGATCGGCGCGGCCATGGCCAGCGATACGACGAGGGTCAGTAGGGTGGCCGCGCGCTTGAAGCGCGTGGTTGAGGTGAGCATGGTTTCGCCTCTGCGAAGATCGAATGAGTCCCGGCGGAAATGCCGAACCTTATATGGTGACGGGCGAGGCGGAGTTTTAGTCCATCGCGACCGGCCGCAATCGCGCGACGGCGGCCATCCCTAAGCCTTCGTTACGGCACGCCCGTGGCCGGGAAGATCAGCCTCACCACCGTCCCCTCTCCCGGCCGGCTCTCCACCGAGACCGTTCCGCCCTGGCGCTTCATCAGGCCGTGGACGATGGCCAGACCCGTCCCCCGCCCGGCCTCGCGGCTGGTGGCGAAGGGAGCGAGCGCCCGGGCCGCCATTTCCGGCGCCATGCCCGGGCCGGTATCGGCCACCGCGATGCCCACCGCCCCGTCCGAGGGGCGGGCCATGCCGTGGTCGTGCGGGGCCACCGCGAAGGTGGAGATGGTGATGGTGCCGCCCTTCGGCATCGCCTCGCAGGCGTTGGTCAGGATCTGGGCGAGGGCGAAGGAAATCTGCGTCGGGTTGCTCATGGCGCAGGCGAGGCCCGGCCTGCACTCCACGGCCAGGGTCACCCGGGGGGGCAGGGTCGGGCGGAAGACCGCGACGAAATCGCCGACCACCGCCCCCAGGTCCACCGGCCGCACGTCCGGGGCGATCCGCCGGGAAAACGCCAGCAGCTGCCGGGTCAGGATGGTGGCGCGCTCGGCCGCGTCGGTGGAGCGCAGGATCGCCCGCTGGATGAACGGCTCCTCCCGGTCGCCGAGGCGGCGCTTGAGGCCGTCGATGTAGCCGATCAGGATCTGGAGGAAGTTGTTGAACTCGTGCGCAACGCTGTTGGTGAGCAGGCCCAGGGCCTCGCGCTGGCGCGACAGGGCGAGGGCGGCCTCGGCGTCGCGGCGCCGGGTGACGTCCACCACCTCGACCAGGCGGTAGCGGCCCGCCGTCGCCGCATGGCACTCTACCCAGAGGGTCGCGCCGTCCTTGCGGGCCGCCAGGACCTCGATGGTGCCGCCGTCGGCCACCACGGTCGCGAGGGCGGCCTTCGCGTCACGCTCTGTCCTGGCACCGAGCAGGAGCTGCGGCGACCGGCCCAGGACCTCGTTCGCGGCATGATGCGTCAGGGCGAGGAAGGCGGGGTTGGCCGCCACGATCCGCATCTCGGGGTCGGCTGGATCGCACAGGATGGCCGGCACCGCCGAGGCCTCGAACAGGGCGGCGGCTTCGGTACCGAGCGGCGCCGCTGCCGCGGGTACGTCTGCTGCCGCCACCTCTGCCGTGTCCGGTTCGGCCGGCATCGGTCGGGTCTCCTCGCCAGCGCGACAGGCCATGTGGTCGATCCGAGGTGCCGGGGGTGCTCCCCTTCGCCGTCATCGATACCCCCGACGGCGTGTCCGGCCAAATCGGGTCGAGCGAACCGCCGGTTCGCCGAAGCGGCGGTCTGCTCTCTCCCACCGCTGTCGCGTGACGATGCCGGAAGAGCGGCTTCCCCTTGTCCGTATCGTGCCCTACTGGCGCACCCACATCACCCGCGCCATCCAGGCGATCTCGCCGAGGTTGACGGTCCGGTCGGGATGGGCCGCGTTGAGCGAGGCGAGCTCGATGGTCCGCGCGGTCTTGCGCTTGAGCTCCTTGGCCAGGACCTCGCCCGCCTCCAGGCGAACGACGACCCTGTCGCCCTTGCGGATGTCGGCGGTGGTCGAGACGATGAGGACGTCGCCGTCGCGGTAGAGCGGCTCCATCGAATCGCCCTGCACCTCCAGCGCGAAGGCCCGGGCCTCGCCGAGATCGGGAAAGTCGATCTCCTCCCAGCCGGGGCCGCCGGTGGGGATGCCCTCGTCGGTGAAGAGACGGCCCGAGCCGGCCTGGGTCATGCCGATCAGGGGCACGGTGGTGCGCGGCGGGCCCGAGCGCGCCTCGATCAGGCGCAGGAAGTCGTCGAGGCTGGCGCCGGTGGCGGTGAGAACCTTGGAGACCGATTCGGTCGAGGGCCAGCGCTTGCGGCCGTCCGGCCCGATCCGCTTCGAGCGGTTGAAGCTGGTGGCGTCGAGGCCGGCCCGACGGGCGAGGCCGGAGGCGGACAGGCCGTAGCGTTCGGCCAGCCTGTCGATGGCGGTCCAGATCTGCTCGTGGGACAGCATGGCGGCCTCGGCCGAAGCAGCGAATAAGACATACAGCCTAGGTCTAGGAAATTAGAACTTGCCGCGGCGAAAGGCAACAGCGGTTGCCGCCATCGGCGCCGCCCTCTATCGCCAACCCTGCGCGGCCGGCCCCTTCCAACGTGCCGCGAGGACCCTTGCGATGGCGCTCATCTACAAGATCTGTCCGCGCGACCTGTGGCGCGCGGCGCAAGCCGAGGGCCGCTTCCGGGGCGCGCCCGTCGACTTGGCCGACGGCTACATCCATTTCTCGACCGCCGCGCAGGCCGTCGAGACGGCGGCACGGCACTTTTCCGGAATCGACGACCTGCTCCTGCTCAGCGTGGACGCCGATGCCCTGGGGGCGGGCCTGCGCTACGAGCCCTCCCGCGGCGGCGACCTGTTTCCGCATCTCTACGGCGACCTGCCGCTCTCGGCCGTGGTCGCGGTGGCCGACCTGCCCCTCGATGCCGTCGGCCGCCACGTCTTTCCGGCTGACGTCTTTCCGGCGGGCTTGGGAGGACCCTCGGCATGATCGGGGCCCTGTTCCCCCTGGCGCGGCCGCTCCTCCACGGCCTCGATGCCGAGACCGCCCACAACCTGACCCTGCGCGGCTTGAGCCTGATGCCGGCCCTGGCGCCGGCCACCGACGATCCCGTCCTGGCGGTGGCGTGCCTCGGGCGGCGCTTCCCCAACCCGGTGGGGCTCGCCGCCGGCTTCGACAAGGGCGCGCAGGCGCCCGACGCCCTCCTCGGCCTCGGGTTCGGCTTCGTGGAGGTCGGCGGCGTCGTGCCTAAGCCCCAGCCGGGCAACCCGCGCCCGCGGGTGTTCCGCCTTCCCGCCGACGGGGCCGTCATCAACCGCTTCGGCCTCAACAGCGAAGGCCTCGCGGTGGTCGCCGGGCGCCTGGCCGCCCGCCGCGGCCGGCCGGGCCTCGTCGGGGTCAACATCGGCGCCAACAAGGAGGCGACCGACCGGCTCGCCGACTACGTCGCCTGCACCACGGCCCTGGCGCCGCTGGTGGACTTCGTGACCGTCAACGTGTCCTCGCCCAACACCCCGGGCCTGCGCGACCTGCAGGGCGAAGCCTTCCTCGACGAACTCCTGGCCCGTGTGGTGGCCGCCCGCGACGACGTCCAGCCGACCACCGCGATCCTCCTGAAGATCGCCCCGGACATCACCCTCGACGCCCTCGACGCCATCACCGCCACGGCGGTCCGGCGCGGCGTCTCGGCCTTGGTCGTCTCGAACACCACCGTCGCCCGTCCCGCGAGCCTGACCGAAACCGGCCTCGCCGGGGAGACCGGCGGCCTCTCGGGCCGGCCCTTGTTCGGCCCCGCCACCCGGCTCCTGGCCGAGACCTACCTGCGCGTGGGTGCCACGCTGCCGCTGATCGGCGTCGGCGGCATCGATTCGGCGGACGCCGCCTGGACCAAGGTCAGGGCCGGCGCCTCCCTCCTCCAGCTCTATTCGGCGTTGGTCTACGCCGGTCCCGGCCTCGTCGGCGCGATCAAGGCGGGCCTTGCCAAACGCATCCGCGCCGAGGGCGGGGACAGCCTCGCGGCGGTGGTCGGCCGCGATGCGGCGGCCCTGGCGAAGCTGCCGGGCTGAGGCGGAGCCTTCGGCCAACGGACGGTCCGGCCCCGCTCAGTCGAACAGCGCGTCGATGTCGCCCTGGTCGACGTGGCCCGGATCGTCTCCGAGCCGCGGCCCGTTGAGCAGCGAGCTCTCGTCGTCGACGTCGGGCTTGATGGGGCCGACCCCGAGCACGTCCTTGAAGCTGTCGAGGCCGCCCCAGGCCTCGATCATCCGGTCGAGGTGCTCCTCCACGAACTTCAGGACGCCGACGATCTTGCTGATGCGCTGGCCGGTGAGGTCCTGGAAGTTGCAGGCCTCGTAGGCGACGACGACGCGCTCGAGGATGGCATCGACGTTCTCGCGGCCCGCCGCCGAGGTGCTCATGGCCCGCAGCATGCCGGCGTTGGTCTCGATCTCCTCGATGGCCCCGAGGATCGTGCTGGTCGCCCGCTCGGTGGAATCGACCACCGCGTCGAGTTCGCCCGCGACCCGGCGCATGCCCTTGCCGGTGCTCTCCGAGCGGTAGAGCGTCGCGATCTCCGTCTTGGTCCGGGTGATCGCGTCCTTCATGATGTCGAGTTCGGAGCGCATGGAGAGGGCGTCGGTCAGTTCGCGCCGGCAGGCTTCCACCGTCTCGATCGTGCTCGTCTGCGTCATCTTCCGCAGATCCTGGATCGCGGACAGGATTTCGGTGAGGCGGGCGGCGTTCAGGTCCGAGGTTTCTGCAGACGCCACCGGCGCCATCGCCGGCTGAACACTCGCCAGACCGAGGCTGTCTTCGATGCGATAGCGCTTCATGGTCATGGTGGGGGATCAGCCGGCTATGAGGTCACCGCCGGGACGGTGAACGAAAGGGGTTGCCAATTGCTGAATGGGATCGGTCTTTGCCCGTGGTGACCGAATCTTTACGCTGACTCGCTCCCGCACCGCTGTGCGATCGGATTTCCGGAGGATTCACCACGTTCTTTCATCGGGCGATCCCGGCCCCCTCCGCATCATCGCGCCCGACGAGGCCGGCGGACGGGGGAACGGGCGATGCGCGCAGGGTGGTGTTTGGCGGTGGCGGGGGCGATGGCGCTCACGTCCGGCGCGGAAGCGCAGGCGCAAGGAAGCCGCTACGGCGGCGGCTTCATCGAGTTCCTGGTGACGGGCAACGGTCGTCCCGCTCCCGTGGGTCCGGCCCGGTCCGGCGCACGGATCGGTGCCGATTGGGCGGTGCCCGACCATGCCGCCGCCTACGGCCACGGCGGCGTGGTGGCCCCCGCCCCCCGCCGCCTGTTCTCTGGCGACCGCGTCCCCGACGAGCCGATGCCGGCGGCCGTGCTGCGCGCACCCACACGCCTGGCCGCCCTGCCCCAGGCGACGCCGTTGCGGGATCCCGACCAGGGCGTCATCGCCCGAGCCCCCGATCCGCGCTTCAGCCGCCAGGTGGTGGATTTTGACGGCCGCCAGGCACCGGGCACCATCGTGGTCGATACGCCCTCGAAGTTCCTCTATCTGGTCCAGCCCGGCGGCAAGGCCCTGCGCTACGGCATCGGCGTCGGCCGGCCCGGGTTCACCTGGGCGGGCACGAAGACCGTCAGCCAGAAGAAGGAATGGCCGGATTGGACGCCGCCGGCCGAGATGCTGCGCCGCCGTCCCGACCTGCCGCGCCACATGGCCGGCGGCCCGGAGAATCCCTTGGGCGCGCGGGCCCTCTATCTCGGCTCGTCCCTCTACCGCATCCACGGCACCAACGAGCCGCACACCATCGGGCAGTCGGTCTCGTCGGGCTGCATCCGGATGATGAACGAGGACGTCATCGACCTCTACGAGCGGGCCGGGGTCGGCACCCGCGTCGACGTGATCTGACGACGAAAAACGCCCGGCACCGGGAACCGGTGCCGGGCGTCCGTCGAAGAACGCGCGATCCTTCAAAATCGGCCCCGTACGACGGGGCCGATCGGGCTCACACCCAGTCGTCGTCGCCGCCGCCGCCGAGGTCGCCGCCGAAATCACCGCCGGCATCGTTGTCGAACGAGGCGCCCTGGAGATCGTTGCCGCCGCCGAGCGCCGATCCGAGGTCCTGGGTGCCGCCGCTCAGGCCCGCCGCCTCCGCACCGGTACCGCTGAGGCCCGCCGCCGCGGCGCTGCCGAGGCTCGAATGACCGCCGGCGAACGCGTTCGACAGCGCGCTTCCCAGGAGCATGCCGCCGGCCGCACCGGCGGCCATGGGCAGGGCCGTGGCCATGAAGCCGCCGCCGCGCGCCGGAGCCTGCTGCTGTCCGGCCCAGGGGCCACCCTGCGGGCCGCCGTAGCCGGGCTGCTGGCCGTAGCCGGGCTGGGGCTGACCGTATCCGGGCTGCCCGCCCTGGCCACCCCACGGCTGGCCCGCGGGACGCTGCGGCTCCTGGCGCGAGCCGCCGCCGAAGATGCTCGACAGGAAACCGCCGCCGCCCTGCGGCTGCTGCTGGGCGTGCGAGGCCGCCTCGCGGGCCTGCTCGAGCTGCTGGTTGAGGCTCTTGATCGCCTCCTCCTGCACATAGATCAATTGCGCCATCGCGTAGGGGGCGTAGGGCTGGCTCCGAAGCTTGTCGGCAATGAAACGCTCGGCGTCCGCGTCGCGGGGCTGGCTTCCCGCCTGCTCGAGACGCTGGAAGATGCCGTTGATGACGTCACGTTCTTCGCTGTTCATGGAGTCGTCCTCCTGGGGCAAGCCGGCGGGTTTGCTCCGCTCAGGCGTGCTTGAGATGGGTGCGTCGATCGGGTTTTGTCAGGGGGCCGCCGCGAACTTCGCGTTATCCGGCCGTTCGACCGTTTCACATCGATCACGCGCATCGGAGGCCGCATGAACGCGCGGGTGAGAGCCTGGCTGGAGATCCTCGGGGACCAGTTCTGGCTTCGGCCGGCGTCGATCGTGCTCGCCTGCCTCGCCCTGGGGCAGATCGCGGTCTGGCTCGAGACCGCGCGCGTCGCCGGCTACGACGCCTCCTCGCCCGACGCGAACTGGGGGTATTCCGGCGGGGCCGAGGGCGCCCGCGCGCTTCTTAGTGCGGTGGCGTCGTCGGTGATCGGGGTCGCCGGCACCACCTTCTCCATCACCATCGCGGCGCTGTCCCTCGCCTCCGGCCAGATGGGGCCGAGACTCCTGCGCAACTTCACCCGCGACGCCCGCAACCAGATCGTGCTCGGCATCTTCCTCGGGACGTTCGCCTACGCCCTGATCGTCCTGCGCACGGTCCGGACCGTGGAGGAGACCTCCTTCGTCCCGCACCTCGCGGTCACCGGAGCCATCGTGCTCGCGATGCTGAGCGTCGCGACCCTGGTCTGGTTCGTCCATCACATCGCGACGAGCATCAACGTCGAGACCGTGGTCGATGCCGTCCATCGCGACCTGTGCGAGGCCGTCGCGGACCGGTCGCTGGCCGCACCCGGCCTGCCGGTTCCGGCGCAGGGCCCGCCCGGACTCGCCGTCGCCACGCCGGCGAGCGGCTATCTCCAGGCCGTGAACGCCGAGCGCCTCGCCGATTGGGCCCACCGACGCGGGGTCGTCGTGCGCCTCAGGGTCCGCCCGGGCGACTACGTCCCGACCGGTCTGCCCCTCGCCGAGGTCTCCGCGTCCGTCGACGGCATCGAGCAGGCGCTCGCGCGCGCCCTCACCTTCGGCCGGCGGCCGGCGGCGCTGCAGGACCTGGAATTCTCCGTGCGGCAGCTTTCGGAGATCGCCGTCCGGGCCCTGTCGCCCGGCATCAACGATCCCTTCACCGCCGTCAGCGTCGTCGCCCACATGGGCGACGCCCTCTGTCGCCTCGCCTCGCGCCATCTTCCCACCGGCGTCCTCGCCCGTCAGGGCCGGATCGCCCTGATCCATCCCGTGACCGATTACGGCGGGCTGTGCGATGCCATGTTCCACCTGATCCGCCAGAACGCGGCCGGGTCGCCCTACGTGCTCGGATACATGCTCGACGTCTTCGGTCGGGTGGCACACGTCGAGGGTTCGCCGAGCCGCGTGAAGGAACTTTTGCGCCACGCGGACCTCGTCATCGCGGCGGCACGGCGCGACGTGGCGGAACCCGCAGACCTCGCCGACCTGGAGCAGCGTCGTCGTTTCTGAAGCCGGCGTGGAGTGCCGCCCGGCAGCTGCGGCTTACATCCGTCGGAACCGGCGCCTTGGAACCGGCGCCCGACGCCGACGCTTGGCTTCCCGGATCGTCGTCCAACCGGACCAGGAGGAACCGCCATGTCGAGCGATATCGAGACACACCGCGCGCTGATCGCCGGGCTTAAGGCCGCCATGGGCAAGGCGGACGGAACCTTCGAACAGGCGGTCACCAGCGCCTTCGAGCACGTCTTCGAACACCTGGAGCGCCTCGACGCACGCGGTGCCGATAGCGGGCCGGAGGGCAAGGATCGCCCCCTCAAGCCCGGCGAGCCGTCGACCCTGAGGTAGGGCCGAACAGAAGCGGCGACGGGGTTTCCCGTCGGCGGTTGGGCCGAACAGGGCCAATGACGCGAAAGAGGCCGCCCCGGCGAAGGGGCGGCCTCTTTCTCATGCGGATCGAGCCGGAACCGGCCGAAAGCCGGCTCCGATCGGAACGGTCGGATCCTAGTAGGAGCCGAACTTGTAGTTCAGGCCGGCGCGGACGGCGACGAACTCGGTGCCGTTGCTGCGGTTGGAGAAGCCGGGCTGGCGGTAGGTGACGCCGTTGGTGTCGAAGGCGTAGACGCCGGCGTTGCGGTTGTTGTTCGACGAACTCGGTGCCGTTGCTGCGGTTGGAGAAGCCGGGCTGGCGGTAGGTGACGCCGTTGGTGTCGAAGGCGTAGACGCCGGCGTTGCGGTTGTTGTTCTCGAGGTTCACGTACAGGCCTTCGACCTTGAGCGTGACRGCCGAGGACTTGAAGAAGTTCAGGAAGGAGTCGGTGGGGAGGGCGTACTCGAYACCRCCGCCGGCGGCGTAGCCGGTGCGGAAGTCGTCGTTGCCGCGGAAGCCGCCGAACGAACGCTCGTTGCTGCCGGCGCCGTAGGCGAAGCCGCCGGTGCCGTAGNGAGAAGCCGGGCTGGCGGTAGGTGACGCCGTTGGTGTCGAAGGCGTAGACGCCGGCGTTGCGGTTGTTGTTCTCGAGGTTCACGTACAGGCCTTCGACCTTGAGCGTGACAGCCGAGGACTTGAAGAAGTTCAGGAAGGAGTCGGTGGGAAGGGCGTACTCGATACCACCGCCGGCGGCGTAGCCGGTGCGGAAGTCGTCGTTGCCGCGGAAGCCGCCGAACGAACGCTCGTTGCTGCCGGCGCCGTAGGCGAAGCCGCCGGTGCCGTAGGCCGTAGAACAGGACCTTGTCGAAGGCGTAACCGATGCGGCCGCGCACGGTGCCGAAGTAGTCGAGGCTGGCGGTGCCGCGGGGATCGACGAAGGTGACGTTGCCGTCGATCGGGGCGAAGCCGGGGGTCAGGACGAAGGCGTTCCGGTTACGGCCGAAATCGACGTACTGGGCGTCGGCCTCGACGCCGACCACCAGGCCCGAGCCCGGGGTGAACTGGTAGTTGTAGCCGACCTGGCCGCCGCCGGTGAAGCCCTCGTTGGAGNTCGACGTACTGGGCGTCGGCCTCGACGCCGACCACCAGGCCCGAGCCCGGGGTGAACTGGTAGTTGTAGCCGACCTGGCCGCCGCCGGTGAAGCCCTCGTTGGAGCTGTTGGAGAAGGCGATCTGCGACGGGCCGTTGGCGGTGCCGGGCAAGTTGCGCACGAGGCCGGGGAACACGTTGTCGTAGACGTTGCGGTCCTGGTTKCCGGCGTCGAAGCCGTAGCCGGCGTTGATACCGAAGTAGAAGCCCGTCCAGGTGAAGACCGGGACCGGGACGAAGACCGGCGGCGCGGCGCGGCGCGGAAGGTCGGCGGCGAAGGCCGAGCCCGCCAGGACGATGCCGGCAAGAGCGGTGGTGGCCCGAAGGAAGGATTTCATGGTGCTGGTCCTCATACTGTCGATGAGACGGCGCCGGCGCCGGCCTCACGAAGCCTCGTCTGTAGTTCAGCAGCCTGGAAGAAGCTGTTGCGGACCGATCACGCCAGTCGCCGGAAAAGCGACCCCTTTGTGGCGATGATCCGTCCGTTGTGTTCGTTCGACCTTGGGCTACCTCGACCCTGAACGCGCTCGAACGGCCAAGGTTCAATCGCGACGGCGCCTTTCCGGCTCGACCAGGATGACGGATTGTCGCACCCCTGGAATCCGTTTGTCGGGGCCGGAATTCAGGGCGCCAGGGCGATGGCCGAGATCAGGCGGCCGTAGTCGGCCTCCTGGCGGTGGGTGGTGCGCCGGTAGCTGTAGAAGCGCTCGGCGTCGACATAGGTGCACAGGCCGAGCGAGGCGTGGCGGCCGATCTCCTCCTGTTCCAGGCGCCACAGGACGAAGCCCGGCAGGTCGAACTGGGCATGGCCCGGCCGGTCGCCGGGCGCGAAGAACCGCGCCGCCCCCGGTGCCGCCTCCTCGAAGCGGTCGCGCAGGTCCGTGCCGACCTCGTAGGACGGCTGGTGGATGGTGGGACCGAGCACGGCGACGATCGACCCGCGCTCGGCGCCGAGCGCCTCCATCGCCGCCACCGTGGCGGCCACGACGCCGCCGAGCGCCCCCTTCCAGCCGGCATGGGCGGCACCGACGACGCCGTTGCGGGTATCGGCGAACAGGATCGGACCGCAATCGGCGGTGGCGATGCCGAGCGCCAGCCCCGGCACGACGCTCACCATCGCATCGGCCTTGGGTCGCTCCGCCAGCGCCGGCGCCTGCGTCAGCACGACCACCTCGGCGGAATGGATCTGGTAGAGGCTGGCCAGGGCGGTCTCGGCGACGCCGAGGGCCGCGCACATCCGCCGCCGGTTCTCGGCCACGCGGCCGGCGTGGTCGCTCGAGCCGAGCCCGCCGTTGAGCGAGGCGTAGAGGCCCTCCGAGACGCCGCCCCGGCGGGTGAAAAAGGCATGCCGGATCGCGGGGTCCGCGAGATCGGGCGAGGTGAGGAACATCGCGTGTCCTTGCCGTTGCGGCACATGACCGAGGGAGGGTCGAGGGGTCATACCCCCTCCCCCGCCGCCGGTCACCGGACATGGGAAGGGCCGGTCCCGCCTCGCGGCACCGGCCCCGGGTGGCGTCGAGCGTCCTGGGCTAGGCCGCCCGCTTGGCGGCCTCGCCGTAGAAGGTGCTCCCCGTCTCGGCCATCGCCGCGAGGTTCTCGGGCACCGCAAAGCGCGCGCCGTGCTTGGCCTCCAGGCTGCGGGCCAGCGCCACGAACTCCCCGGCGCCCATGAAATCGATGTAGGACAGGGTGCCCCCGGTGAAGGGCGCGAATCCGAATCCGAGGATCGAGCCGACGTCGGCCTCGCGCGGATCGGTGATCACGCCCTCGCCGACGGTGCGGGCGGCCTCCAGCGCCTGCACCACGAGGAAGCGGTGCTTGAGTTCCGTGACATCCACCGCGTCCGGGTCGAGGGTCTTGGGCTGTAGTGCCTTCAGGCCCGGCCACAGCCGCTTCGGAGCACCCTCGGGGTAGTCGTAGAAGCCGCGCTTGTTCTTGCGTCCGAGCCGGCCCTCGGTCTCCACCAGGGTGACGAGGAGCTGCTTCTGGCCGGGATCGACCGCGTCGGGGCCCAGCTGCGCCTCCGTGGCCCTGGCGATCTTCAGGCCGAGGTCGAGGGCGACCTCGTCGTTGAGCGAGAGCGGGCCCACCGGCATGCCGGCCAGCTTGCCGGCGTTCTCGATCATCGCGGCGGGCACGCCTTCGAGGAACATCTTGTGGCCTTCGAGCAGGTAGGCCGTGACGCAGCGGTTGGCGAAGAAGCCGCGGCTGTCGTTGACCACGATGGGCGTCTTCTTGATGGCCCGCACGTAGTCGAGGGCGGTGGCGATGGCCCGGTCGCCGGTCGCCTCGCCCTTGATGATCTCCACGAGCATCATCTTCTCCACGGGCGAGAAGAAGTGGATGCCCACGAACTGGTCGGGCCGGGAGGAAGCCTTGGCCAGGCCCGAGATCGGCAGGGTCGAGGTGTTGGAGGCGAAGATCACCTCCGGCCCGATGGCCGCCTCGACCTTGGCGATCACCTCGGCCTTCACCGCGGGGTCCTCGAACACCGCCTCGATGACGAGGTCGCAGCCCTTGAGGTCGGCATAATCGGCGCTGGCGGTGATGCGGGCGAGCAGCGCGTCACGGTCGGCGGTCTTGGCGCGGCCCCGGTTGATCTGTCCGGTGATGAGGGTATGGGCGTAGGCCTTGCCCTTCTCGGCGGCCTCCATCGACCGGTCGACGAGCACCACCTCCATGCCGGCGTTGGCGCTCACGTAGGCCACGCCCGCCCCCATGAATCCGGCCCCGACGACGCCGACCTTCCTGACGCTGGTGGGAGCCACGTCCTTGGGGCGGCGCGCGCCCTTGTTGAGCTCCCCCATCGACAGGAACAGCGTGCGGATCATCGCCGCGGCCTCCTTCGACCGCAGGATCTTGGCGAAGTACCGGCTCTCGACGCGCAGGGCCAGATCCATCGGCAGCTGCAGGCCCTCGTAGACCGCCCCGAGGATGGCCTTGGCGGCGGGATAATTGTCGTGGGTCTCGCGGCGGTAGATCGCGTTGGCGGGTGGCCAGATCATCATGCCGGCGGGCGAGTAGACCTTGCCGGAAGGCGCCTTGAACTTGGGCGCGTCCCAGGGCGCCACCGCCGAGCCGCCGGCCCTGATCCAGGCACGCGCCTTCTCCACGATCTCGGCCTTGGGGGCGACCTCGTGGACGAGGCCCATGGTCTTGGCCATCAGCGGGCGGATCTGCTCGCCCTTGAACAGCATCTGCAGGGCGTCTCCGGTCTGCATCAGGCGCGGCACGCGCTGGGTGCCGCCGGCACCGGGGAACAGGCCGACCTTGATCTCGGGCAGGCCGACGCGGGTCTTCTCGTCGTCCGACAACACCCGGTGATGGCAGGACAGGCTGAGCTCGAACGCGCCGCCGAGGCAGAGGCCGTTGACGGCGGCGGCGAACGGCTTGCCGCAGGTTTCGAGCTTGCGGAACACCAGGGTCAACTGCCGCGACTCCTCGAAGAAGTGGCGCATCGCCTCCTCCTCGCCGGACTTCGCCTTGAGCTTTTCGTATTCGCGGCCGAGGCCCTGCAGCATCGTCAGGTCGGCGCCGCCCGAAAAGCTGTCCTTGCCCGAGGTGATGACGCAGCCCTTGACGGCGGCATCCGCCACCACGGCGTCGATGATCTGATGGAGCTCGGCCATGACCTGCGCCGTGATCACGTTCATCGAGCGGCCGGGCATGTCCCAGGTGGCGAGCGCGATTCCGTCGGCGTCGGTCTCGAAGCGGAAGTTCGTGAGATTCATGGCTGATCCTCCAAAGGGGGCGGCGTGGACCGTCGGCTTCTTAAGTCGATGAAAGGATTTTTGCCGTCATGGTTTTGAAGACAAACGACCGACATTAACATGGGATACGATGGGATGAGCGCGAAGGTAGCCTGCAAGGGGTGTGGAACCGGCAAAGCCCTGGACTTCACCTTCACGATGGCCTTCCAGCCCATCCTCGACGTGGAACGCGGCCGCATCTGGGGCTACGAGGCCCTGGTGCGCGGGACCAACGGCGAGTCCGCCGGTTCCATCCTCAGCCGCGTCACGGAGGAGACGGTCTACCGCTTCGACCAAGCGGCGCGGGTGAAGGCAATCGAACTCGCGGGCAGGCTCTTTCCCGCCGACGACGAGACCAAGCTCTCGATCAACTTCATGCCCAACGCCGTCTACGAGCCGGCGGCCTGCATCCGTTCGTCCCTGGAGGCGGCGCGCCGCTTCGGGTTCGCCCACGACCGGATCATGTTCGAGTTCACCGAGAACGAGAAATTCCGCGATACCGCCCACGTCCAGCGCATCGTCACCGAGTACCGCAAGCAGGGCTTCCTCACCGCGCTGGACGATTTCGGCGCCGGCTTCGCCGGGATGAGCCTGCTCGCCAACTTCCGGCCCGACCTCATCAAGATCGACATGGACCTCCTGCGCGGCATCGACACCGACAAGGGCCGCCAGATCATCACGGGCGGGATCATCGCCATCGCGCGCCAGCTCGGCGTGGCGGTGATCGCCGAGGGCGTCGAGACCCGGGCGGAACTCGACACCCTGCGCGAACTCGGAGCGACGCTGTTCCAGGGTTACCATTTCGCCAAGCCCCAGATCGAAGCCCTGCCGGCCGTGGCGGGGTTCGAGACGCAGGCCGCCCCGGTCCCCACGGGCTTCGAGACGCCGGCCGTGCGCGTCGCCCCGGTCCACTGAGGCGGCGCGAGGTCGCGCCGCCCGGTTCTGCGCCACCGCGGCGGGGGGGCGGCCCGGTCGTATGGTCGTCGCCGCCCGGCCGCGGGGCATCGCGGCTCAGCGGGCCGGTGCGGGAGTCGGTGCCGGGCCCGGCGCCTGCCCGGGCAGGCCCGGAGCGTCGGCCGCCGCGGCGACGGTGAGCATGTTGACGAGCTTGGTCACCGCCGCCTGCGAGATCAGCGTGATGGTCGAACCCGGATCGGCGTTGATCGCCTGGAACTTCTGGTAGATCTTGTCGTCGTAGATGCCCGAGAGATGCTTGATCTCGTCGAGGGTGAACTTGTCGGCGTATTCCTTCGACAATCCCTCGATCAGCGCGGTGCGCTGGCGGTCGAACTCGGCGCGGACCTCCTGGCGGACCTTGTCGCTCTTCTCGGCGGGCATGGCGGCCACGGTCTTCTCCAGCGCGCCGGTGAAGCCCGTCTCGAGGTTCTTGATCACGGTCTTCTGGACCAGCGCCTTGGCGGCCTCGATCCGGTCGGAGGCCTCGTCGGCGCGGGCCGCCATCGGCAGGCCGAGCAGGGCGGCCAGGGCCAGGGTGGGAAGCAGTCTCGTCATAGGGGCGTTTCCTCCGCAATGTTGGCTCGAACCGCGCCGCTCCAGGCGGCGTCGGGCGCGGGCCCGCGTCTATCAGGCTTTGGTACGGCCGGGCAGAGCGGCCGCCGGTCGGCGGGCCGATCCTCAGACGCGCTCGATGATCGTGGCGGTGCCCATGCCGGCACCGATGCACAGGGTGACGAGCGCCCGCTCCTTGCCGGTGCGCTCGAGTTCGTCGAGCACCGTGCCGAGGATCATCGCGCCGGTGGCGCCGAGCGGATGCCCCATGGCGATGGCGCCGCCGTTGACGTTGACCTTGGCCGGATCGACGTCGAAGGCCTGGATGAAGCGCAGGACCACGGCGGCGAAGGCCTCGTTGACCTCGAACAGGTCGATGTCGGACAGGCTCAGGCCCGCGCGGGCTAGCACCTTCTTCGTCACGTCCACCGGGCCGGTGAGCATCAGGGCCGGATCGGAACCGATGTTGGCGAAGGCGCGGATCCGCGCACGCGGCCTCAGCCCGGCGCGGTCGCCCGCTTCCTTCGAGCCGAGCAGCACCGCGGCGGCACCGTCGACGATGCCCGACGAATTGCCGGCGTGGTGGACGTGCTCGACCATCTCCACGTCCGGATGGGCGTCGATGGCCACGGCGTCGAAGCCGCCCATCTGGCCCATCTGGACGAAGGAGGCCTTGAGCTGCCCCAGCGACTGCATGTCGGTGGAGGGCCGCATGTGCTCGTCGGTGGCGAGCAGGGTGATGCCGTTGATGTCCTTCACCGGCACGACCGAGTTCTTGAACAACCCGTCCGCCCAGGACTTGGCCGAGCGCTTCTGCGATTCGACGGCATAGGCGTCGCAATCGTCACGGGAAAAGCCGTACTTGGTGGCGATGAGGTCGGCCGAGACGCCCTGGGGCATGAACCACGACTTGATCGCGATCTGCGGGTCCACCGGCCAGGCGCCGCCCGAGGCGCCGAGCCCGACGCGGCTCATCGATTCGACGCCGCCGCCCACCGTCATGTCGTGCTGGCCGGCCATGACCTGGGCGGCGGCGAAGTTGATCGCGTCGAGGCCCGAGGCGCAGAACCGGTTGATCTGGATGCCCGGCACGTGGGTGCCGTAGTCGGCCACCAGCGCCGCGGCGCGGGCGATGTCGCCGCCCGCCTCGCCGACCGGATCGACGCAGCCGAGGACGACGTCGTCCACCTGTCGCGTGTCGAGGTGGTTGCGGTCCTTGAGCGCGCGCAGCGCGACCTCGGCCAGCCGCAGGGCGGTGACCTCGTGCAGCGCGCCGTCGGGCTTGCCGCGGCCGCGCGGGGTGCGGACGTGATCGTAGATGAAGGCCTCGGTCATGTGCGCGTCCCAGGTTGTCCCCGCCGACGAGCGGGCTGTGTCTTGCCGACCTGATCCCGTCGTTCCGGGGCTGCGCAGCAGAACCCGGAAGCCATCAGCCGAGGTCGTGCCTCGGTCTGAACCGACGGCTGTCATGGAGTCCGGGTTCGCTCTGCGAGCGCCCCGGAACGACCCGTGTCGAACGGCTCGGTCCGAGCGCTCTAGAACGCCTCGACCGGCAGCGCCATGGTCGTCTCGGAACCCGCCTTGATCCGCACGAGGCGCATCGCCGTCTCGGGCAGGATCCGCTCCATGTAGAAGCGGCCGGTGACGAGCTTGGCCTCCATGCGCTCGGGCGCCGAGGCCTTCGCGGCGATGGCCGCCTTGGCGATCCGGCCCCACATGTAGCCCATGGCCACGAGGCCGAGGAGGTGCATGTAGTCGGTGGCCCCCGCGCCGGCATTGTCGGGCTTGGAGAACGCGTTCTGCATGAACCATAGGGTCGCGGCCTGGAGGTCGTTCAGCCCGGCCTGGAGCGGCGCGGTGAACGGCGTCATCGCTTCGTCCTCGCCGTGGTCCTTCACGAAGGTCTGGACCTCGCCGAGGAAGGCCATCATCGCGCGGCCGCCGTCCTTGGGCAGCTTGCGGCCGATGAGGTCCATCGCCTGGATGCCGTTGGCGCCCTCGTAGATCATGGCGATGCGGGCGTCGCGCACGAACTGCGACATCCCCCATTCCTCGATGTAGCCGTGCCCGCCGAACATCTGCTGGGCGGCCACCGCGTTGTCGAAGCCCTTGTCGGTGAGCACGCCCTTCACCACCGGGGTCATCAGGCCCATGTGGTCCTCGGCGGCCCGGCGCTGGGCCTCGTCGTCGGACCGGTGGCCGATGTCGGCCTGCAGGGCGGTCCAGAGGATCAGCGCGCGCCCCGCCTCGTTGAAGGCGCGGATGCCCATCAGCGTGCGGCGCACGTCGGGGTGGACGATGATCGGGTCGGCCGCCTTCTCGGGCGCCTTGGCCCCGGTGAGCGACCGGCCCTGGAGCCGGTCCTTCGCGTAGGCCACCGCGTTCTGGTAGGCGACCTCCGACTGGCCCAGCCCCTGGATGCCCACCGCCAGGCGCGCCTCGTTCATCATCACGAACATGGCGTTGAGGCCGCGGTTCTCCTGGCCGACCAGCCAGCCCGTGGCACCGTCGTAGTTCATGACGCAGGTCGAATTGCCGTGGATGCCCATCTTGTGTTCGAGGGAGCCGCAGGAGACGCCGTTGCGCGCGCCCAGCGAGCCGTCCGCGTTGACGAGGACCTTCGGCACCACGAACAGCGAGATGCCCTTGGTGCCGGCCGGCGCGCCCTCGATCCTGGCGATGACGAGGTGGATGATGTTCTCGGCCATGTCGTGCTCGCCGGCCGAGATGAAGATCTTGGTGCCGGTGAGGCTGTAGGAGCCGTCGCCGTTGGGCACGGCCTTGGTCTTGAGGAGGCCCAGGTCCGTGCCGCAATGGGGCTCGGTGAGGTTCATCGTGCCGGTCCAGGCACCCTCGGCCATCCGGGGCAGGTAGGTCTGCTTCTGCGCGTCGGAGCCGTGGACCAGCAGGGCCGCCATCGCACCCTGCGTCAGGCCCGGGTACATCCCGAGGGCGAGGTTGGCCGACGAGGCGAACTCCTGGATCGCGCAGTTGAGCGTGTGCGGCAGCCCCTGGCCCCCGTAGGCCTCCGGTAGCGAAAGGCCCATCCAGCCGCCCTGGGCATAGGCGTCGTAGGCGGCCTTGAACCCGGTGGGCGTCGTGACGCTGCCGTCGGGATGGCGCTTGCAGCCCTCGCGGTCGCCCACCGCGTTGAGGGGGGCGAGCACCGTCTCGGCGAGCTTGGCGCCCTCGTTCAGCACCGCCTCGACCACGTCGGGCGACGCATCCGAGAAGCCGGCGAGGTTGTCGTAGCGGTGGAAGCCGAACACGTCGTTCAGCAGGAACAGCGTGTCCTCGACAGGCGCCCGATAGCTCGGCATCTCGCATCCTCCAGGATCTGGGGTCGCCGTTTCGGCCCGTCGGGACCGCCGGCTTCCTCGATGGTTCATATGTAAACTATCAGGCGGCACAAACGTCAAGGGGGCCGTGAACCGCTGCCGCCGGACGGGGCCGGTCGGAGGCCGCTTTCCCATTTCGGCATAGTCCTTAACCCGCTGTTTACCAAGAACGCCAAATGTCGAGCGCAATCGAACCCTTCCGTCCCCGTCGCCGCGAGGCGCCTCGGAGACGTCGGGGCGAAGTCCGGACCTCGCCGCTCAGGTTTGACGATGAAACGCAACGCGACGCTGAACCTCAAGGGCCTCGATCCGGACGTGCTCGACGCGGCCCGCGACGTGGCGCGCCGGGCCGGCATTCCCCTGGAGACCTGGATCGCCTCCGTGGTCGAGCAGGAGGCCGAGCCGCATGCGCGGCGCAAGCGCGGTCCCGGAAGCCTGCCGACCGCGACCGTCCCGTCCCCAGGTCCGGCTCCCGCAAGCCTGCCCCAGCGATTCGCCTCGTCCACCGCCGCCATCGCCGAGCCGCGCCTGCCCGAATCGCGTATGCCCGATCCGGGCTTTGCGTTCGCTCGCACCGCCGATGCGCCGCCGGCCCCGCCCGTCGCCGACCGTCCGGCCGAGGCGAGCAGCCTTCCCCCCGTTTCCCCGCCCGTGGAGGCACCTGCGCCCGCGGTCTCGGACGAGGCGCCCGCTTCCGTCGAAGCGGCCGTCGCCGCCCCGGCGGAGCCGCCTGTCCCGCTCGACGCGTTCGCCGCATCCCTCGCGCAGATGTTCCAGCGCCTCGACGCCATCGACAGGAAGATCGACGGCACCCACGAGGCGGCGCGCGACGCGGCCACCACGAGCGTCGCCGGCATCGAGGCGCGGCTGTCCACGGTGCTCGACGGCGGGCTTCCGCCCGTCGCCGAGATGACCGAGCGCCTCGCCACCATCGAGCGCCGGATGGCGGAGCTCGGCGAGCAGCTCGCCCAGCCGCGCGCCCTCGGCCGGCGCGGCCGATCCGCCGCCCTCGAGATGGCCGACGCGGTGGGCGAGATCCGCCAGCGCCAGCGCGAGCTCGAGGAGCGCGGCGAGGGCCAGGCCTCCGCGCATCGCTCGGTGGCGGCGCTCCAGCACGAGGTGGCCGCCGCCATGGAGGCGACCTTCGGCGGCACGCCGTCCTCGACGATCGGCGAATTGCAGCGCGAGACGAGCCGCCTGCGCGATTCCATCGGCGGCCTCGCCACCGGCCAGGACGTCAACGCCCTCGAACAGGCGGTGCTCAGCCTCGCCAGCGGCGTCGGGCAGGCGCAGAAGCCCGCCGACCTCGCCGCGATCGTCAAGCCCATCGAGATGATCCAGGTCCAGGTCTCGCGGCTGGCCGAGGACGTCGCCGAGAACGTCCACGCCCGCGTGGCGGGGGACGTCGAGCGCCTGGCCGACCGGTTCGACCGGGTGCTGAGCGTCGCACCCTCCGACCATGCCGACCGCGACGCCCTCGGCAGGCTGTTCGGAGAGATCGAGGAGATCCGCCACCTCATCGCGGCCCTGGCCGGCCCCGAGCGCATCCAGAGCCTCGCCCAGGGCCTTCAGGCCCTGAGCGCCCAGATCGCCAAGCTGCAGGGCGACGCCGACCAGGACGCCACCCGCATGGCCGAGATCCGGCCGCTGCTGGAGGAGATCCGCAGCGACCTTAAGGCGCCCAAGGACGACGGCATCGGTCGCCAGATCCAGGCGATGGGCGAGATGCTCGACGTCCTGCGCACCCGGCCCCTGTCCGACGCCTCCGGGTCGGATGCGATCATCGACCGGATCGACGCCCTGGCCGACAAGGTCGACCGGGTCGGCGTCAACCCGGTCGGCGACCTCATCGGCCGCCTCGAGGACCTCGGCGAGACCCTGCGCCGGCCGGCCGTCCCCGGCGGCGACCTCGCCAGCATCCATTCCATGCTCCACGACCTCGCCGACAAGGTCGACCGGGTCCAGGGCCCCGGCGCCGGCTCTTCCGGCGAAGGGCTCGACGCCCTCGAGAAGCAGATCGTCGCCCTGTCGCAGCGGATCGAGACCCGCGGCTCCGACCCGGCGATCCTCGGCCTCGAACGGTCGATGAGGGACCTCCTCGCCCAGGTCGGCACGCCCGAGGCGCCGGTGGCCGGCCGCACCGAGATCGGCTCGCTCAAGGCGGATCTGGAGGAGCTGCGGACCCATCAGGCGGCGTCCGAGCAGCGCATGCAGGCGACGCTCAACGGCGTCCATGCCGCCCTCGACCGGCTCGCGGGCCAGTTCGGCGGCCCGACCGCGCAGGCGTCTGCGGCGTCCCCTCAAGCGCCTGCGGCGTCCCCTCAAGCGCCTGCGGCGTCCCCTCAAGCGCCCGCGGCGTCTGCTCCGGCGCCCGCCGCGCCTCAGGCCCGCATCGCCATGCCCGAGGCGCCCACGCCGGCGGCCGCACCCCGCCCGCAGGGCGCCGCGCCCAAGCGGCCGGAGCTTCCGAAGAGCGCCGTGGTGCCGACCCCGGATTCCCCCTCGGAGTGGTCGCGGGCCAAGGACGAGATCCTGGAGCCTGGCGCCGGCCGGCCGACCCGCGCACGGCCGGGCGCCACGCCGATCGAGCCCGAGCCTGAGGCGCCCGCCCCGTCGAGCAGCGAGATCAAGTCGAACTTCATCGCCGCCGCGCGCCGCGCCGCCCTCGCCGCACAGGCCGAAGCGGCCGAGACCGCGAGCCCCAAGAGCCGCTTTCGCGAAGGCCTGGGCAGCGTCCGCCCGGCCTCCGACGAGGCCGGCGTCGCCGCCGGCGAGCCGACGCCCTCGCGCACCGGCCAGATGCGCGCGGCGATCGACAAGCGCCGCAAGCACCTCCTGCTCGGCCTCGCCGCCGTGATCCTGGCGCTGGGCGGCCTCCAGGCCATCCGCGCGTTCTCGCCGGCCCAGGCGCCGGTGCAGGAGGTCGGCGCATCGGCCGACGCGACGGCTCCCTCGAACGCCGCGCCCGTGGATGCCGGCACCAAGGCCCTCGGTTCCGACAAGCCTGTCGATACCGAGAAGTCCGTCGCCCTCGACAAGCCGGCGGCCCTCCCCCCGGATGCCGGGCGTGCCGATCCCCTGACGACGCAGTCGATCTCGACCGCGCCCGACACCGCGGCGAGTGCGTCCCCGCCGCCCGCCGCCCCGGTCGATCCGGCCGAGGGCGCCAAGCCGGCGCCGTCGCCCGCCCGCAAGGCCGTGCCCAAGGTCGCCGACATGGGGAGCCTCGCGGGAGTGCTGAACGGCCTGCCCGCGAGCCTCGCCTCCGTGAAGAAGGCGGCCCTCGACGGCGACGGCGCCGCCATCTACGACCTTGCCGCGCGCCAGGCCGAAGGCCGCGGCGTCACCCGCGACATGGTGCTGGCGGCCAAGCTGTTCGAGAAGCTCGCCGCGGCGGGCTACGCGCCGGCGCAGTACAAGCTCGCCGGCCAGTACGAGAAGGGCCTGGGCGTCACCCGCGACATCGCCCTGGCCAAGATCTGGTACGGTCGCGCCGCCGACCAGGGCAACATCCGCTCGATGCACAACCTGGCGGTGATCTTCGCCGAGAACCCGAGCGCCACCGGCAAGCCCGATTTCGTCACGGCGGCGCAATGGTTCCGGCGCGGTGCCGATCACGGCGTGCGCGACAGCCAGTACAACCTCGCGGTGCTCCACGCCCGCGGCCTCGGGGTGCCCCAGGACCTCGTGCAATCCTACCTCTGGTTCTCCGCCGCCGCCGCCCAGGGCGACGAGGACGCCGGCAAGAAGCGCGACGATGTCGCCGGTAAGCTCGCGCCCAAGGATCTGGCCACCGCGCGCAGCCTGGCGGCCGCCTTCAAGCCCAAGGCGGTAGACCTGCCCGCCAACGAACCGCCGGCGGTCGCCGCGTCGGCGGCGATGACGCTGCTGGGAGCCCCCGCCCCCGCTCCGGTCTTAGCTCCGAAGCGTAGCTGACACTGGGTCTCGGGGTGCGGCGGCGCGATCCGCCGCACCCCGGCGGCTCATGGCCGCCTTGCGGGAACCTCGGTCCGCGGTGCGAATAGCCCGGTCTGCCGATCCCGCAGTGGCGCGCGATCGCAGCCGGATGACACGATGCCTCTCGGAAAGCCGGTTCCCCTGATCGCCGTCGTCCTGGGCCTGGGCGGCCTGATCCCCTTCATCGGGTTCGCCGCCCTCTCCCTGAGCGGCAGCGACGGCGGGCTCGGCACCATCGGCCTCTCGCCCCGACTCATCCTCTCGGCCTACGGCGCCGTCATCGCCTCGTTCCTGGGGGGCATCCGCTGGGGTGCCGCGGCGGCGCGCGAGGGCGGCAACGCCGATTACGTCATCGCCATCGTGCCGTCCCTGGTCGCCTGGGCGGCGCTCGCCATACCCGCCCCCTGGGACCTGCGGGTGCTCGGCCTGCTCGTCCTCGGCTGGGGCCTCGTCGACCAGGACCTCGTCCGGCGCGGGCTGGTGCCGCTCTGGCTCGGACGTCTCCGGCTCGTGCTGTCGAGCGTCGCCGGGGTGTCGCTGCTGGTGGCGGCCTGACGCCCCTAATCCCGCGCCAGCATCGCCTTGCCGATCGCGAAGATGCGACCGTCGCCGAGCAGATGCGCATTAAACCCTTTCGGGAACAGCGGCTCGAAGGCCGGGTCTCGCACGTTGAGGCCGCCGGCGTAGGCGCCGAAGGCCGGCATCACCATCCGATGGCCGTCAGTGACGAAACAGCGCCGCCGCACGGCGCGCCCGCGCATGGCGACCTTGCCGCAGGGGTGGAGGTGGCCGGCGACCTCGCCTTCCTTCGCGCCCGGCAGCGGTTCGTGGCGAAGGGTCAGGCCGCCCAGTGCCAGGACCTCGGCGTAGCGCCCGCCGACGCCCGATTGCACCGCCTGGTCGTGGTTCCCCGCGATCCAGACCCAGTCGCGCCCCTCCTGCAGCACGGCGATGAGGGCGCGGTCGCCCGGTTCCAGCCGCTCGGGGCCGCGCGCGTCGTGAAAGGAATCGCCCAGCGCCACGACGCAGGCCGGATCGAGCCGCGCGATCACCTCGTGCAGGCCGGCCAGGGTCTCGCGGGTGTCGTAGGGCGGCAGGAACTGCCCGGACTGGGCGGCGAAGGACGAGCCCTTCTCCAGGTGCAGGTCCGAGACCACCAGAGTGCGGTGGGCGGGCAGCCACAGGCCGCCGCACAGGTCGAGGACGAGGGTTTCGCCGGCCAAACTCAGGCCGGGGATCTTCGCGGTTCGTTCGAGTCTCTGGCCGAGCGCCAAGGCGGCATCCTTGCTGTTGTGGTCTGGCTGTTGTGGTCTCTGTGAGGCGCGCTCCACCCCGTTACCCCAGCGCCTCGTCGAGGAGCTGGGCTTCGGCTTCCGCCAGGATCTCGTCGGCCCCCTCGCCGTAGACCCGTTCGCGACCGATCTCCAGCATGACGGAGACGGAGAGCGGCGAGACCCGGTCCAGGGCCCGGTGGACGATGCGCCCCTGAACGCGCTCCAACATCACGCCGAGGCGTACCACGTCGAGGAGTCCGGTTGCCGCATCCTGCCGCGCGGCCCGCATGAGGAGGTGGTCGGGCTGGTGCTTGCGCAGGACGTCGTAGACGAGGTCGGTGGAGATAGTGACCTGCCGGCCGGTCTTCTTCTTGCCGGGATGGCGCCGCTCGATCAGTCCGGCGATCACCGCGCACTGGCGGAAGGTGCGCTTCATCATCGCCGATTCGTCGAGCCAGGCCTCGAGGTCGTCCCCGAGCATGTCCTGCGCGAACAGGGCGTCGAGGAAGCCCGGCTCCAGGGCGATGCGCTCGCTGAGATCGCGGGTCATCCAGATCGCGATGCCGTAGTCGTTGGCGGCGAACCCCAGCGGTCGCAGCCGCGCCCGCTCCATCCGCCGGGTGAGCAGCATGCCCAGGGTCTGGTGCGCCAGCCGTCCCTCGAAGGGGAACGCGGTGAGATAGTGGCGCCCGCCCCGCGCGAAGGTTTCGACCAGGAGGTCGCCCGCGCCCGGCAGCACCGAGCGGTCGCGCTGCTGGCCGAGGTAGGTCGACACCTGCGCCGGCAGCCGGTCCCAGCTCGACGGATCGGCGATGATCGCCCGCACCCGCGCCGCCAGGAAGGTCGAGAGCGGGAACTTCGAGCCGGCATAAGAGGGGATCGCCGGATCGGTGCCCGGCCCGGCCCGGCTCGTTAGCGCCTCGTCCTCCGACAGGCCCTCGAAGCGCAGGACCTCGCCCGCGAACAGGAAGGTGTCGCCCGGGGTCAGGCCGTCGGCGAAATCCTCCTCGATCTCGCCGAGCACCCGTCCGGTCCTGGGCACCACCGTGCCGGGCTTGCCTCGCATGGCGCGCCCGAGGCGGACCTTCACCGTCGTCGCCTCGATGATGGTGCCGATGTTCATGCGGTACTGCTGCGCGACCCGCGCGTCGCGCACCCGCCAGAGACCGTCCGGCCCGCGAAGGATCTTGGCGAACCGCTCGTAGGCGCGAAGCGCGTAGCCGCCGGTGGCGACGTAATCGACCACGCCCTCGAAGTCCTCCCACGACAAGCCGGCATAGGGTGCGGCCGAGACGATCTCGTCGTAGAGCGACAGGGGATCGAAGGCACCCGCGCAGGCCATGCCGAGCACGTGCTGGGCGAGCACGTCGGGGGCGCCGAGCCGGGCATCGGGGGTGTCCTGGGCGGCGGCCTCCACCGCTTCCAGCGCGGCCTGGCACTCGAGCATCTCGAACTGGTTGGCCGGCACGAGATAGGCCTTCGAGGGCTCGTCCATCCGGTGGTTGGCCCGGCCGATGCGCTGCATGATCCGGCTCGCGCCCTTGGGCGCCCCGATGTTGATCACGAGGTCGACGTCGCCCCAGTCGATGCCGAGGTCCAGTGTCGCGGTGCAGACGATGGCGCGCAGCTGCCCGGCGGCCATCGCCGCCTCCACCCGCCGCCTCTGGCTCGCGTCGAGGGAGCCGTGGTGAAGGGCGATGGGCAGCGCGTCCTGGTTGATGCGCCAGAGTTCCTGGAAGGTGTATTCGGCCTGCAGGCGGGTGTTGACGAAGACCAGCACCATCCGGTGGGTCCCGATCAGCTCGTAGATCGCCGGCATGGTCTGGAGGGCGGTGTGGCCGGCCAGCGGCAGCCGGCGCCCCGTGACGAGCATGCGCAGGTCGGGGGCGGCACCGCCTTCGACGACCACGAGGTCGGCCATGCGCATCGCCCCCTCCCCACACGGGGGGGAAGAGCATCCCTGCGGCACCAGATACCGCCTCAGCGCGTCCGGTTCGCGCACCGTCGCCGACAGGCCGATCGCGCTGAGCCCGGGGCTCAGGCGATGCAGGCGAGCGAGGCCCAGCGACAGCAGGTCGCCGCGCTTAGAGGTGACCAGCGCGTGCAGCTCGTCGAGAACCACGCAGGCCAGAGTCGAGAACAGCTCCTCCGCCTCGCGGTGGGCGATGAGCAGGGCGAGCTGTTCCGGCGTGGTGAGCAGGATGTCGGGCGGGCGCTCGATCTGGCGGGTGCGCTTGTGCGAGGGCGTGTCGCCGGTGCGGGTCTCGACCCGCACGGCGAGGCCCATCTCGGCGATGGGGGCCTCGAGGTTGCGGGCGATGTCCACCGCCAGGGCCTTGAGCGGCGAGACGTAGAGGGTGTGCAGCCCACGCGGTTTCCGGCCCGAGGGCCGTTGCGACAGGGCGACCAGGGTCGGCAGGAACCCGGCCAGGGTCTTGCCCGCGCCGGTGGGCGCCACGAGGAGCGCCGAGCGTCCGGCCCCGGCCAGGGCGAGGAGGTCGAGCTGGTGCGGCCGCGGCTGCCAGCCGCGCGCCGCGAACCAGGCGGCGAAGCGCTCCGGCAGCCCCTCCGGCTGCGGCGGGGCGGGATCAGGCAAGCGCTGCGAGGAAGCGGTCGATCAGTTCGAGGGCCCGCTCGCTCAGGGCGCCGGGATAGCGGATGAAGACGTGGCAGCCGCCCGGATAGATCGCGGTATGGCCGCCGTTGCCCGCCGCCGCCCAGCGCGAGGACATGTAGAGGGTGTCGTCGAGGAGGGGGTCGTGGGTGCCCACCGAGAACAGCGCCGGGGGCAGCCCCCTGAGGTCGGCATAGAGAGGCGAGACGTCGGGGCGACGCCGGTCGATGCCGTCGCGGACGTAGTCGTTGGCGAAGGTGGTGAGGTCGCGGGTGTTCACGACGAGGCGTTCCTCGCCCCAGTTGCGCACGCTCGGCGTCAGCCCGAGGTCGAAGAAGCCGGCGTTGAGGTTGGCGCCGCGGAAGGCGTTCGGCATGGCGTGCCTGTCGCGCAGGCGCAGCAGCGTCATCACCGCCAGGTGCGCGCCAGCGGATTCACCGCCGATCGTCAGGGCCGAGATGCCGAACTCGGCCCGGCCCGGCCCGGCCAGCCACAGGGCCGCCGCCTCGCAATCCTCGAGGGCGGCCGGATAGGGATGCTCGGGCGCGAGGCGGTACTCGACCGACAGGCAGACGAAGCCGCAGCGGTCGGCGATGCGCTCCAGCCACGGGTCCTGCTCGTCGGCCGCCCCCCAGACCCAGCCGCCCCGGTGGATGTGCAGGTAGGCGCCGCGCAGCTTGCCCCACTTCGCGGCGAGGGGGCGGATGACGCGCAGGGAGAGGGGCCCGCCCGGTCCATCGATGGTCATGACCTCGGCGCGCGCGCTGCGCGGCATCGCCGGCGAGGCCTGGGTGCCGCGGCGGCGGCGGGCGCGGACCTCGGCGATCGGCAGCGACCACGGGTCGTCCTGCGCCGCATGGGCCGCGATGACCTCGGCGTTGAGGCGCTTGGTCTCCGGATCGATCGTCGCCGGGTCGAACAGGGCGTGGTCGATCATGAAAGCGTTCGTTTCGTTGTCGGATGGCCGAGGGAGTGGGTGGGGCCGTCGCCTATGGGGAATCGCCCACGCGCGACGGCGCAGCCGTGGAGGATGCCAGTCCGGCCCTTGCCACGGAACCGCGTAACGCTCCAGTGCCGGTGCAGTTTCACACGCCTGTGGCGCGCCGGTCACGCTTCCGCCGGTTTCGCAGGGCTTCGAGGGCCCCGAACCGTTGAGGACCTGACCCGATGATCGTCGACCACGACCCGCGCCGCGAGGGCCCGGCCTATCCCGGCATCCACCCCGCCCGCCCGCGCTCCGCCCTGCACCGGTTCCTCGGCGGCTCGCCGGTGGCGGTGTTCGTCAAGCTCCTGCTCCTGTCCGTCCTGGTGGGCGCGGGCATGGCGATGCTGGGCCTGACCCCCGGGCGCCTGTTCTGGAGCGTCTACGACACGGTCCGGGACCTGATCGACCTCGGCCTCGTGACCTTCCAGGATTTCGGCGGCTGGATCCTGGCCGGGGCCGTGGTGGTGGTGCCGCTGTGGTTCCTGTCGCGGCTGCTGTCCGTCTCGAAGTAGGCCGCGAACCGCCGCATGGCCGCCTCCCTGCCGCCCACCAGCCGCAGCGTCCTCGCCCTGGCGCTGCCGATGACCCTCGCCCATGTGACGACGCCGCTGCTCGGCCTCGTCGGCGCGATGGTGATCGGGCGGCTCGGGGAGGCGGCGCTGCTCGGCGCTATGGCGCTGGGGGCGGTGATCTTCGATGCGATCTTCTGGTCGTTCGGTTCCCTGCGCATGGCCACCGCCGGGCTCACCGCCCAGGCGGTGGGGGCGCACGACCGTGACGACGTCGACCGCACCCTCGCCCGGGCGCTGGCCGCCGCGGTGCTGGTCGGGCTCGTCATCGTGCTGGCGCAGGTGCCGATCGCGGCGCTGGCCTTCCGGATCAGCGGGGCGAGCCCCGAGGTGCTGGCGGCCCTGGCGGCCTATTTCCACGTGCGCATCTTCGCCGCGCCGTTCACGCTGGCCAACTACGCCATTCTCGGGTCGGTGCTCGGGCGCGGCCGTACCGACATCGGCCTGGTGATCCAGGTCGCGATCAACCTCGCCAACATCGCGCTCACCCTCGTCCTGGTGCTCGGCGCCGGCCTCGGGGTGACGGGGGCGGGGATCGCCACCCTCGTCGCCGAGGCCGCCGGCACGGGCCTGGGTCTCTTCGTCCTCGCCCGCCTCGGGTCGCGGCCGTTCCGCGTGCCCCTGGCGGCGATCCGCGACCCCCTGGCGTTGGCGCGCATGCTCAGCGTCAACGCCGACGTGATGATCCGCACCCTGCTCCTCGTCGGCGCGATCGTGCTGTTCTCGGCGCTGGGGGCGCGGGCCGGGGACGTGACCCTGGCGGCCAATGCCGTGTTGTGGAATCTCTTCCTCGTGGGCGGGTTCTTCCTCGACGGCTTCGCCACCGCCGCCGAGACCCTGTGCGGCCAGGCGGTGGGGGCGCGCGACGAGACGGCGTTCCGACGCGCCGCCCGCCTCAGCCTCGCCTGGTGCCTGGTGTTCGGTGCTGCGATCTCCGGCCTGTTCCTCCTCGGCGGGGAGCGCTTCATCGACGGCGTCACCACGAGCCCGGAGGTGCGCGAGGCCGCCCGGCTCTACCTCGTGCCCGCGGCCCTGGCGCCGCTCATCGCCGGCCTGCCCTTCGCCTTCGACGGGATCTACATCGGCGCCACCTGGACCCGGGCGATGCGCGACCTGATGCTGGCGGCGACCCTGGTCTATGCGGTGCTGATCGTCGCGACATGGCAGGCGGGCGGGGGCAACCTCGGCCTCTGGCTCGCCTTCCTGGGGCTCCTGGGCGCGCGCGGGATCGGGCAGGCGCTGGCCTATCCGGGCCTCGTGGCGCGCACCTTCGGCACGCCGCTCGCCGTCAGGGGCGACGGTAGCGCGCCGCGGCGGCTCTGACCTGGGCCTGGGCCGCCACCACGCTGAGGCCCTGGAAGGCCTGCATCACGTCGTGCATCATCTCCGGCGGCGGCTCGTCCGCGGTCCTGGCGGTGGTGAGGCTCGACAGGATGCGCCAGCCGAACCGGATCGAGCGCACGATCGGCAGCAGCGGCTCGTAGCTCCCGCTCTCGTAGGCATCCACCGCCATCTGGCTCGGAACGCCGGCGAGGCGCGCGAGGCCCACCAGCGCCTCCATCACCTTGCCCGCCCTGATCCAGGCGATCAGCACGCCCTCGTCGATGTCGACCCGGCGGGCCTGGGTGCTCACGAACACCTCGGCCGCCAGGAGGGCGTTGCTGCGAACCGGCGGGAGCGGCGTCGGCGTCGGCTCGGCGGCGCGCACCCTCGCGAAATTGGCCAGGCGCAGCCGCAGGTCGGCCGGCAGGTCGCCGCGGCGTGCCAGCATCTGCCCGAGGTCCGCATCGGCGAAGGCGCGGTCGCCGAGCGCCATGAACCCCTGCGGCGTGAACCGGGCGCCAGGGTTTCCGGCGACGAGGCGCACCACCTCGGGCTCTCCGCGCGCCACCAGGATGTCGGCCACGGCCGGTTTCAGCACCAGGCGCCGCGCCATAGCGAGGAGGTGGCCCTGGCCGCGCCGCGAGGCCAGGGCGGCGAGGTCGGCGTCGACCAGCCGGCGCGAGCGCGCCAGGACCGGCCGGGCCACCGCCAGCACCGCGTCGAAGGCGAGGTCCCGCACCACCCCGCGCGGGGCGTTGGGAATGTCGGCGAGCCGTTCGGACAGTTCGGCGCGCGCCGCATCCTCCATCTCGCGGGCCAGATGCAGGATCACGGCGTCGAAGGCCGCGACCTGATCTTCCCCGAGGCGGGGCGCCTCGTCGGTGAAGAGGGTGGTGAGCCCGCGCAGAAGGCCGTCACGACGACCGAGCCCGCCGCGGGCGACGGAATCCTCGATGTCGGTGAGGAGCGAAGCGAGCGCGGCCACCATGGAAGAAGCAATCCCCGCCGGAGGACCCCAGCCCTCGCTCACGGTCCTGGGCGCGCGACTCGGTCTCGAAGATAGGAGAGTGGGCGAGAAGGATTAAGACTCTCCTGATCCCGCCGGTCGGGCCGCCGCCGGCTCTCGGACCGGGCTGCCCTCCGTGGCGATCCCGACCCTGTCCGCGTCGGCATTGGCACGGCCGTGGGCGTCGATCGCCGCCTCCATCTCGGCCAGGGCGGCCAGGAGGTGCCGGCGCGCCACGCGGTTCACGATCCCTCCCGTGTTCGTCTCGATCTCCACGACGGCGTCGGCGCGCTCGTGGACGCCGCGCCGCGCGGCCGTGACGGCGGGGTGGGGGGCGATGAAGCGCGTGGCGCCGTCGAGCCAGCGCATCAGGGCGACGGCAAGGCCCGCATCGCCCGGGGGATGAGCGATCACCCGCTCCTGCGCCCCCGAGAACGTCCCACGGATGTCTTTGCGAAGCTGCGTCACGGCCCTTGCCCCTCGGCCACGCCGCGGGCCGGCGCCCCCACGCGCCCGTCCCGGCCGGGGACGAGGCCTCGCGCCCAGGGTGTGTCGGCGTGCGAAACCCGTTCCGCTGCGGGAGGATCGGACGATGGCGGCAACCGGTTAAGGCTTCGTGCGCCCCGCCTCCCGGCGTCGGCAACCGGGGATGTCGCCCGTGTCCGGCGCCTCCGCGATGGTATCAAACCGGTGGGATCGACAGGTTTTCGCAGCTTGGCAGGGTGTCGCGGCAGGCGCCGTGCATTAAGTTCCGCGGCCTCACCAGGGGAATGCCCGATGTCCGACCTCCGCCTTCGCCGCAGCGTCCTCTACATGCCCGGCTCGAACGCCCGGGCGTTGGAGA
Source organism: Methylobacterium sp. Leaf466 (assembly GCF_001425565.1). Lineage (NCBI taxonomy): Bacteria > Pseudomonadati > Pseudomonadota > Alphaproteobacteria > Hyphomicrobiales > Methylobacteriaceae > Methylobacterium > Methylobacterium sp. Leaf466. Next base: position 75,971 of record NZ_LMRC01000031.1, read on the forward strand.
AGGCCAAGACGCTGCAGGCGGATTCGCTGATCCTCGACCTCGAGGACGCGGTCGGGCCCGACGAGAAGGAACTGGCCCGCCAGCAGGTCTGTGCCGCGGTGGAATCGGGCGGCTACGGCGAGCGCGAACTCGTCATCCGCGTCAACGCCCCCCAGACCCCGTGGGGCGAGGCCGACCTCAAGGCGGCGATCCAGGCGCGGCCCAACGCGATCCTGATGCCGAAGGTCTCCTCGCCGGCGGTGCTCGAGAGCATCGCCAACCACCTGGAGGCCCTCGACGCGCCCGAGCACATCGCAATCTGGGCGATGATCGAGACCCCGGCCGCCATCCTCAACATCCAGGAGATCGCGAAGGCCCGGCGCGACCGGCGCACCCGCCTCACCTGTTTCGTGCTCGGCACCAACGATCTGGCCAAGGACACCTGGGCCCAGCTCGTGCCCGGCCGGGTGCCGATGCTGCCCTGGATGATGCTGACCCTGGCCGCGGCCCGTGCCGAGGGCCTGACCATCCTCGACGGCGTCTGGAACGACATCGCCGACGTCGAGGGCTGCCGCGTCGAGTGCCGCCAGGCGCGCGACCTCGGGTTCGACGGCAAGACCCTGATCCACCCCAACCAGCTCGAGCCCGCCAACACCTCCTTCGCCCCCACCGAAGAGGAGGTCCGCCGCGCCCAGCTCGTGATCGACGCCTTCGACAAGCCCGAGAACGCCCGCCGCGGCGCCATCAAGGTCGAGGGCCGCATGTACGAGCGCCAGCACATCGGCATGGCGCGGCGCGCGGTGAACTGGTCGGAGGCGATCGCCGCGCGGGGGTATTGAGGGGGCCAACGCGCTCTCCCGGCCGCGGCGATCCTGCGGCGGCGGGTCCGCTCGCGGGGACCGGCTTCCTGTCGTAGGCTGACCCCTCGAGCAATGGCGGCGGAGGGCCGGACGTCGTGCGACGCCTCCTGAAATTCCTGCACACGATGGGCGCCATCGGCATGATGGGGGCGATGGCCTGCCTCGTCGTGATGCTGAGCTTCACCCCGCCCCCGGCCGCGCTGCCCGGCTACGCCCTGATGCGCGGTGCCATGGGGGCCGTCGCCACCTGGGTTTTCCTCCCGTCGATGGCGCTGACTCTGCTGGCGGGCCTGCTGGCGATCGCCCAGCGCGCCTTCCACAACGCCGGCTGGGCCTGGGCCAAGCTCGCCACCGGCGTCCTGATCTTCGAGGGCGGGCTCGTCTACATCCAGGGGCCGATGCGGCAGGAGGCCGACCTCAGTGCGGGCGCCCTCGCCGGCCGGGTCGACCCCGCGATGCTGGCCGACCTCGGCTCGGAGCGCGGCGTGCTGTGGACGCTGCTGGCGGTGTCGACGGCCAACGTGGTGCTCGGCGTCTGGCGCCCGCGGCTCGTCCGGCGGCCGGCGAGCCCGCCCGCCGACGATCGAATCGTGGTCGAGGCCGTGCGGTAGGATCGAGGACGTCGGCCGGGCGTGACACGCGCCCGGCCCTTCCCTCGCTCGGCGCCGCGGCCTAAGTCTCCGGCATGAGCCGCGTGCCCGCGAAAGACCGTTCCTTCCAGAAGGACCTGCCGCCGGACGGCTTCGACGAGCGCGAGGAGGTCGACGAGTCGCCCGAGCGTGCCGACGACAGCCCCGAGATCGACTTCGATTTCGAGGAAGGCGCGGTTAAGGCCGGCACCGAGATCATCCGCCGGTTCTGGACGACGCTGCCCTCGGGGCCGGGCGTCTACCGGATGTTCGACGACAAGGGCGACGTGCTCTACGTCGGCAAGGCCAAGAACCTGAAGGCCCGCGTCGGTTCCTACGCGCGGGGCCAGGCGCATTCCAACCGCATCGCCCGCATGATCTCGCAGACGGCGGCGATGGAGTTCGTCACCACCGCCACCGAGACCGAGGCGCTGCTGCTCGAGGCCAACCTCATCAAGCAGCTGAAGCCGCGCTTCAATGTGCTGATGCGCGACGACAAGTCGTTCCCCTACATCCTGGTGACGGCGGATTCCGAGGCCCCGCAGATCGTCAAGCACCGCGGCGCGCGCCGGCGCAAGGGAAGCTACTACGGGCCCTTCGCCAGCGTCTGGGCGGTGAACCGGACGGTGAACGCGCTTCAGCGCGCCTTCCTGCTGCGCACCTGCTCGGACAGCTACTACGAGAACCGCACCCGGCCCTGCCTGCTCTACCAGATCAAGCGCTGCGCCGGCCCCTGCACCGGCGAGATCGCCCTCGACGATTATGCCGGCATGGCCGAATCCGCCCGCGCCTTCCTCTCGGGCAAGTCGAACGCGGTGAAGGACCGCATGCGCGAGGAGATGCAGGCGGCCTCCGAGGCCCTCGAATTCGAGCGCGCCGCCCGCTTTCGCGACCGGATCGCCGCGCTCTCGGCGATCCAGGGGACGCAAGGCGTCAACACCCAAGGGGTCGAGGAGGCCGACGTCTTCGCGCTCGACGAACAGGCCGGCCAGTTCTGCATCGAGGTGTTCTTCTTCCGCAATTTCCAGAACTGGGGCAACCGCGCCTATTTCCCCAAGGCCGACCGGACCATGACGCCCGACGAGGTGCTCGCCTCCTTCATCGGGCAGTTCTACGACGACAAGCCCGCGCCCCGGATCGTGCTGGTCTCGCATCCGATCGAGGACGCCGAGCTGCTCGGCGCCGCCCTGTCGAGCCGCACCGAGCACCGGGTCGAGATCCACATGCCCCAGCGCGGCGAGCGCAAGAACCTCGTCCTCTACGCCCAGCGCAACGCCAAGGAGGCCCTGGCCCGCCGGCTGGCCGACACCGCTTCCCAGGGCAAGCTGCTGGTGGCGCTCGGGCAGTCGTTCGGGCTCGCCAGCAGTCCGCGCCGGGTCGAGGTCTACGACAATTCGCACATCATGGGCACGAACGCGGTCGGCGGCATGATCGTGGCCGGACCCACCGGCTTCATGAAGACCCACTACCGCACCTTCACCATCAAGTCGGAGGAGATCACCCCCGGCGACGACTACGGCATGATGCGCGAGGTGCTGCAGCGGCGCTTCAAGCGCCTCGTCAAGGAAGCGCCGCGCAACGCCGTCGAGCCCGTGGTGGCCGCCGATGCCTCCGCTCCCCCGGCCGATCTGCCCGACGAGGTCGAGACCTTCCCGGCCTGGCCGGACCTCGTCCTCGTCGACGGCGGCAAGGGCCAGCTCGACGCCGCGCGCACCGCCCTCGAGGAGATCGGCGTCACCGACGTGACGCTCGTGGGCATCGCCAAGGGCCGCGACCGCGACGCCGGCCGCGAGACCTTCTTCGTGCCGGGCAAGCCGCCGTTCAAGCTGCCGCCGCGCGATCCGACCCTGTACTTCGTGCAGCGCCTGCGCGACGAGGCCCACCGCTTCGCCATCGGCACCCACCGGGCCAAGCGCAAGCGCGAGCTCGTGCGCAACCCCCTCGACGAGATCGGCGGCATCGGCCCGAGCCGCAAGCGCGCCCTGCTCAACCACTTCGGGACGGTCAAGGCCATCGAGCGCGCCGCCTTCGAGGACATCGCCAAGACCCCGGGCGTCAACGCCGCCACCGCGCGGGCGGTGTACGATTTCTTCCATGCGAACGGGTGAGGATGGCGCGGCCTCGCCGCATGGGATGGCCTAGCGGACCGGTTGACCCCCGCGACCCAGCGTGGTTCACCGCGCCCATGAACGCCGTCCTCCCCCGACGCCGGTCGCCGGCCTGGAACCTGGCGAATTGCCTGACCTACGGGCGCCTGGCGGCGGTGCCCGTGATGGTCGCCCTGCTGTACTGGCCCGACGAGCCGGCGGCCCGCTTCACCGCGCTCGGCGTCTTCGTCCTGGCCGCGATCACCGACTATCTCGACGGCTACGTCGCCCGCACCTATGCCCAGAGTTCGGCGCTGGGTCGCATGCTCGACCCCATCGCCGACAAGCTCCTGGTAGCCGCCTGCCTGCTGATGCTGTCGGCGGACGGGTCGATCTCCGGCTGGACCCTGTGGGCCGCCATCGTGATCCTGTGCCGCGAGATCCTGGTGTCGGGCCTGCGGGAATACCTCGCCGAGCTCAAGGTCGGCGTGCCGGTGAGCAAGGTCGCCAAGTGGAAGACCACGCTGCAGCTCGTGGCGATCGGCTTCCTGGTCGCCGGTCCGGCCGGCGAGACGCTGCTGCCCGGCACCATGGCGGCCGGGATCGGCCTGCTCTGGCTCGCCGCGGCCCTCACGCTCTACACCGGCTACGACTACATGAGAGCCGGCATCAAGCATGTGATCGACGATCCGCGCTGATCGGGGCAGGGCTGAGGAGCCGGACAATGAAGCTCGTCTATTTCGCCTGGGTGCGCGAGCGCGTCGGCAAGGCCGAGGAGATTGTGGAGCTGCCCGCCGGCATCGCCACGGTCGCGGACCTCGTCGGCTGGCTGCGCGGGCGCGGCGAGGAGTATGCCGCCGCCTTCGCCGATGCCGGCGTGGTGCGGGCGGCCATCGACAAGGTCCACGCCAAGCCGGATTCCGCGCTCGCCGGGGCCAGCGAGATCGCCTTCTTCCCGCCGATGACCGGCGGCTGAGCGCTCAGGGCGGCGTCAGGGCCGAGCCGAACGCCGCCAAGTTGTTGGTCATCATGTCGATGTAGCTGGCCGCCGGCCCGTCCGGCTTCGAGAGGGCGTCCGAATAGACCTTGCCGCCGATGCGGGCGCCGCTCTCCTTGGCGATCTGCTGCATCAGGCGCGGATCGGCGATGTTCTCCAGGAAGACGGCGGGGATTTTGTCCTTGCGGATCTGGCGGATGATCCGGGCGACGTCGCGCGGGCTCGCCTCGCTGTCCGACGAGACCCCCTGGGGGGCGATGAAGCGAAGGCCGTAGGCGGCACCGAAGTAGCCGAAGGCATCGTGCGTCGTGATGACCCGGCGCTGGTCGGCCGGGATCGCCGCGATCGCCGCCCTGGCCCGCGCATCGAGGGCGTCGAGCCTGGCGAGATAGGCGGCGGCGTTGGCCGCATAGGCCGCGGCATGAGCGGGATCGACCCTGGCGAGCCCGTCCCGGATGTTGGCGACGTAGCGTTTGGCGTTGGGAATGCTCTGCCAGGCATGCGGATCGACCGCGTGGTCTTTTCCATGATCATGCCCGTGATCCTGATCCGCAATGGTGGCGACCCCCGTCGAGGCCGTGATCACCGGCGCCTTGCTGCCCGAGGCCTTGATCAGCCGGTCGATCCAGCCCTCGAACCCGATCCCGTTGACGAACACGAGCTGCGCCTCGAGCAGGGTGCGGGCGTCGCCGGGGGCCGGATTGTAGCCGTGGGCGTCGGCATCCGGCCCCACCAGGGTCGAGACGACGACCCGGTCGCCGCCGACCTGGCGCACGAGGTCGCCGAGGATGGAGAAGGTGGCCACCGCCCGGATCGGGGCCGCCTCCTGGCTCGTGGCGGACCCGAGGGCCAAAGCGGACCCGAGCCCGGAGAGCAGGACCGTCAGGAACACGATCGCGCGTGAGCGCCGGTCCGGGCGGGAGGGAAATCGGGGTCGCATGCGGGGCCTCGTCCTCATCGATCGCGACGTCTTAGTGTAACACTATCACATTGCCAATCCGCCCCATGATCTTGATCTCGGGACCGGGCACCGCCAAACAGCGGGCGACGCGGCGGCGACCGGCCTTCGCGTCGGACACCACGAACGGATCAGCATGGCGCGTCGGCCGCTCCCGAGGGGCGATACCCTCCCCCTCCTCGGCCGCGTCTGGCGGGAATGGCTGGCGCCGCACCGGGCGACGCTGGCCGTGGTGCTGGTGCTCATCGCCATCGTCGGCGCCGCCACCGGCCTCTATCCGGTGCTGATCAAGTCCGCCTTCGACGCCTTCGACGCCAAGGACGTCGGCGCGCTGTCCTACGGCCCGATGGTCGTGGTCGCCATCACCGCCATCCGCGGTTTCGCGCTGTTCGGGCAGACGGTGCTGACCAACCGGGTGGTGACGCGGGTGGAGGCCGACATGCAGGTGGCGCTCTATTCCCACCTGATCGAGGCGGACCTCGCCCAGCTCGGGCGCGAGAGCCCGGCCGCCTTCACGCAGCGCTTCACCACCGACTTCGCCTACATCAAGGAGGCGCTGACCCGGATCTCGACGGTGCTCCTGCGCGACATCGCCATGCTGGTGGCGCTGGTGGCGGCGCTGGTCTGGATGGACCCGGTGCTGACGCTGGTGGCGGCGGTGACGGTGCCGTTCGTGGCCGGGCCGATCGCGCGGATCGGGCGCAAGCTCAGGCGGGTCTCGACCTCGACCCAGGAGCAGATGGGAGCGGCCGCCAGCCTCATCAACGAGAGCCTGCAGGGGGCGCGCATCGCCAAGACCTACGGCCTGGAGGGCTACCTCAAGGGCCGGGCCAGGCAGGCCTTCGACGAGGTCCGCCGCCTCAAGATGAAGACCGCCAACGCCCGCGGACGGCTCGATCCGCTCCTAGAGGTCGGCGGCGGCCTGGCGGTGGCCGCCGTGCTGGTGCTGGTGGGCCAGCGCGTCATGTCCGGCGAGCGCACGGTGGGCGATTTCACCGGCTACGTCGCCGCGCTCCTGCTGGCGGCCCAGCCGGCCCGGGCGCTCGGCACCCTCAACGCCATCCTGCAGGAGGCTGCGGCCGCCCTGCAGCGCTACTTCGCCCTGATGGACGAGGCCCCGCGGGTCCGGCAGGCAGACGACGCAACGCCCCTGCGTCTGGATCGCGGCGAGATCCGGTTCGAGGGCGTGCGGTTCCGCTACCGCGACGACGCCCCGGCCCTGGAGGGGATCGACCTGACCGTGCCGGCGGGCTCGGTCACCGCGCTGGTGGGGCGCTCGGGCTCCGGCAAGTCGTCGCTGCTCAACCTGGTGCCGCGCCTCTACGACGTCACCGCCGGACACGTCGCCATCGACGGCCAGGACGTGCGCGCGGTGACGCTCGCCTCCCTGCGCGAGGCCGTGGCCGTGGTCTCGCAGGAGATCGTGCTGTTCGACGACACGATCGCGGCCAACATCGGCTTCGGCCGGACCGGTGCGACCCGCGCCGAGATCGAGGCCGCCGCCGAAGCCGCCGCGGCGCACGGCTTCGTCTCGCGCCTGCCGGAGGGCTACGACTTCCGGGTCGGGCCCGGGGGCGGCCGCCTCTCGGGCGGCGAGCGCCAGCGCATCTCGCTGGCCCGCGCCTTCCTGCGCGACGCGCCGATCCTCCTCCTCGACGAAGCCACCAGCGCCCTCGATTCGGAATCCGAGCGCCTGGTCCAGGCGGCGCTCGCCAAGCTGATGCGCGGCCGCACCACCCTGGTCATCGCCCACCGCCTCTCCACCGTGCGCGACGCCGACCTCATCGTGGTGATGGAAGCCGGCCGCGTGGTCGAGACCGGAACCCACGAGGCCCTCATGGCATCGGGCGGGGCCTACGCCCGCCTCCACCGCGTCCAGCTCACGGGCGACGCCGAGACGCTGCCCGAGCCCTGAGCGGCCCCGACCGCCGCCGGCCGCGTGCCCCGGCGGCGACGGCCGTCAATTTATTTGCGGTGCGACGTAAAAATTTTGCGCTGCGGCATAGTAGGCCGGTCATCGGTGATGATAGACGACATCATTGCCGATGACCGAACTGCGAGTCCGATCATGCATGAAAATTCAGTTTCCGAGGGTAAATCCGTGTCCGAGACATCGTTCAACCGGCGCCGATTGCTTGAGTATCTGACCGCCAGCCCGCTCCTCGCCCCGAGCGGCGCCAGGGCCGTGGCCGGATTGCTGGCGCTCGGCACATCCGAGGCCATCGCCCAGAGCTACGACGTGCTGCGGCAAGCCCCCGTCATGAACGGCGACCTCATCGCCTCGCCGGCCCAGGCGCTCAACGTGTTCGACTTCGAGCCGGTGGCCAAGAAGGAATTGCCCCCGGCCCATTACGGTTACCTCGCCAGCGGCGTCGACGCGGACAAGACCCTCAAGGCCAACCGCGACGACTTCGACAAGATCACCATCCGCACCCGCCGCCTGATCGACGTGCGCAAGATCGACACCTCGGTGAAGATCTTCGGCGAGACCTGGGCGAGCCCCATTGCGCTGGCCCCCGTGAGCAGCGTCGGCGCCTTCCATCCCGAGGCCGAGGCGGCGGCCGCCCGCGCCTGCAAGGTCAAGGGTCACCAGATGATCCTCTCGACGGTGGGCAGCACCTCGATCGAGGACGTGATCAAGGAGCGCGGCGCCCCGGTCTGGTACATGCTCTACCCCACCGACGACTGGGCGGTGACGGAACTGCTGGTGGCGCGGGCCGAGATGGCCGGCGCGCCCGCCATCGTCCTGACCGTAGACCGCCAGGGCGGCCGCAACACCGAGACCCTGTTTCGCGACCGTCGCGGCGACACCCGCACCTGCACCGATTGCCATACGCCCGGGTTCAAGAACGAGGTCAGCCGCAAGCCGATGTTCGACGGCATCGACGTGTCCAAGGTGACCAACCTCTACGGCACCGGCATGACCTGGGACTACGTGAAGCGCCTGCGCGGCATCGTGAAGGGCAAGCTCGTCCTCAAGGGCATCGTCACCCACGAGGACGCCAGGACCGCGCTGGACTACGGCGTCGACGCCATCATCGTCTCGAACCACGGCGGCCGTGCCGAGGAGAGCCTGCAGTCGACCATCGGTGTGTTGCCGGAGGTCGTCGGGGCGGTGAACGGGCGCATCCCCGTGCTGGTCGACGGCGGGTTCCGCCGCGGCACCGACGTCCTCAAGGCGCTGGCCTCGGGCGCCACCGCCGTCTGCATCGGTCGGCCCTACGTCTGGGGGCTCGCCGCCTTCGGCCAGCCCGGCGTCGAGATGGTGCTCACCATCATGCAGCGCGAGTTCGAGACCATCATGCGCCAGGTCGGTGCGACCAGGCTCGCCGAGATCACCGGCGCCAGCATCCACCGCGCCTGAGCCGACAGCGATCCCGGACCTTCGTGAGGTCCGGGACGATCGTGGGCGATCAGGCGATTTGGGCGATCAGGCGACTTGGGCCGCGCAGGCGACTCGGGCGCTCAGGAGACCTGAGCGTCCGCTTCCACCAGGATCTCGCGCTTGCCGGCGTGATTGGCCGGCCCGACGATGCCCTCGACCTCCATGCGCTCCATCAGCGAGGCGGCGCGGTTGTAGCCGATCTGCAGGCGGCGCTGGATGTAGCTCGTCGAGGCCTTCTTGTCCCTGAGCACCACCGCCACGGCCTGGTCGTAGAGTTCGCCACCGGCCTCGCCGAAGCTGCCCTGGTCGAACACCGCGATGTCGGCCTCGGGCTCCCCCGGCTTGGCCGGATCGCCCGCGCCGTCGTCGGCGGTGACGGCGTCGAGGTAGGACGGCCGGCCCTGGCGCTTGAGGTGGGCGACCACGCTTTCGACCTCAGCGTCCGAGCAGAACGGCCCGTGCACGCGAGTGGTGCGCCCGCCGCCGGCCATGAACAGCATGTCGCCCTGGCCGAGCAACTGCTCGGCGCCCATCTCGCCCAGGATCGTGCGGCTGTCGATCTTGCTCGTCACCTGGAAGCTCATCCGGGTCGGGAAGTTCGCCTTGATGGTGCCGGTGATGACGTCGACGGACGGGCGCTGCGTCGCCATGATCAGGTGGATGCCGGCGGCGCGCGCCATCTGGGCGAGACGCTGGATCGCGCCCTCGATGTCCTTGCCCGCCACCATCATCAGGTCGGCCATCTCGTCGACCACGATCACGATGTAGGGCAGCGGGTTGAGGTCCATCTCCTCGGTCTCGTAGACGGCCTCGCCGGTGTCCCGGTCGAACCCGGTCTGGACGGTGCGGGTGAGGACCTCGTCGCGGTCGCGGGCCTCCGTCAGGCGCGCATTGAAGCCGTCGATGTTGCGCACACCGAGCTTCGACATCTTCTTGTAGCGCTCCTCCATCTCGCGAACGGCCCACTTGAGGGCGATGACCGCCTTCTTGGGGTCCGTCACGACCGGGGAGAGCAGGTGCGGGATGCCGTCGTAGACGGACAGCTCCAGCATCTTGGGGTCGACCATGATCAGGCGGCACTCCTCCGGCTTCATCCGGTAGAGCAGCGACAGGATCATGGTATTGATGGCCACCGACTTGCCCGAGCCAGTGGTACCGGCCACCAGCAGGTGGGGCATCTTGGCGAGATCGGCGATGATCGGCTCGCCGCCGATGTTCTTGCCGAGGCACAGGGCGAGCTTGTGCGGCGTCTCGGCGAAGTCGGCCGAGGCCAGGAGTTCGCGCAGGTACACGGTCTCGCGCTTGTCGTTGGGCAGTTCGATGCCGATGGCATTGCGGCCGGGCACCACGGCGACGCGGGCCGAGACCGCCGACATCGAGCGGGCGATGTCGTCGGCGAGCGAGATCACCCGGCTCGACTTGGTGCCCGGCGCCGGCTCCAGCTCGTAGAGGGTCACCACCGGGCCGGGCCGCACCGCCAGGATGTCGCCGCGCACGCCGAAATCGCTCAGCGTGGCCTCCAGCAGCGTCGCGTTCTGCTCCAGCGCATCGGAGGAGATCAGGCTGGACGCCGACGGACCCTTGGGCTCGGCCAGCAGCGTCAGGGCCGGATGCGCATAGGCGCCGTTGCGCGGGGCGGGCGCTGCGGCGGCCGGGCGCACGGTCGGCGGTACCGACGACGGCGGCTGGCTGACCCGCGAGCGCACGGGCGCGGGCGTCTCGTGCAGCGGCTCTTCGACGACCGTGTCGTCGTCGCCCTCGTCGTCGTGCAGGACCGGCGCCAGGCTTGCCCTGCGCGCCGCGACCGGTGCAGGCGCCGCGGGCCGATCCGACACGTCGAAGACGGGCTCGCGCCGCCCGTCGTGCCCGGCGGCTCCGGTCCAGGCCGGCTCGTCCTCGTCCGCGAAGGCCCGCTTGGCGGCGAGCGCCGGCGAGTTGCCCGTGTAGACGGCCGCCGTGGCGGCGGCGGTCCGTTGCGCCCGCCAGTCGCGCACCCAGGTCCCGATGCCCTCCCGCCCGGCCATGACGCCCTGCGCCACCGTACCCAGCGACAGGATGCCGAAGCTCGGCTCGTCGGCGGCCTCCCGCTCCGCCCGGCCGGGCTCGCGCCGCACGGGGCTGCGCACGGCCGGATAGGGCTCCTCCTCGATCTCGTCCGCCGGGCCCACCCGGCAGGCGGCGGTGAGCGCCAGGATCGCCACGACCGCGAAGCCGAAGCCGCACAGGGAGGCCGCAGCGGTCGAGACGACGCCGACCAGGGTGCGGGCGGCATGCATCAGCGCGTCGCCGGCGACCCCGCCGAGCCCGGTCGGCAGCGGCCAGCGCGTGGTCGGCGGCAGGGCGCTGGCGACGGCGCTGGCCGCGAAGAACCCGATGATCCACAGGGTGATGCGCAGGCCGCCGTTCGGCAGGTCGCGCGAGCGCATGAGGCGGATGCCCCACAGGGTCGGCGGCAGGGCGAAGGCCAGCGAGCCGAGCCCGATCAGCTGCATGGCGAGATCGGAGACCACGGCACCGGGCGCGCCGAGCACGTTGTGGGCGGCATGGTTGGTGGCGTGGTTGAGGCTGGGGTCGTCGATCGACCAGGTGGCCAAGGCCACCGTGAGCGCCGTGGCGCCCGCGAACAGGACGAGGCCGCCGAGTTCCGTCATCCGCTTGGCCAGGAACGGACGCAGGGATTCGACGAAGGTCTCGTAGGGCGATGCGGAACGTCGGAGCGAGCGCATGCGGGACCAGACACAATGAGAACTGTCCGGTAACGCTAACGGCCGTCGAGTTAACGGCCGTTTAAGGATGCCGCCGTGGCCGCCAGATGCCTGTGGGCGGCGGCCGAACACCCGTCGCGAACCTCTGCGGCGCGATCGGACGCGCCCACGAAAAAGGGACCCGGATCGCTCCGGAGCCCCAAGGCAGTCGCGTCGGCTGAGATCAGCGGAAGAGGTTCAGCAGGCCGCCCGGCTCGGCGTAGATGCCGGGAGCCGCGGTGGAGGTCTGGAAGGTGATCGACCCGATGAAGGAGTCGCCGCACCACTTGGAACGGCCGCCGGTCACCAGTCCGCGGAAGTCTCCCGAGACGGTGCCGCACTGGACCTGGTTCAGGTTGGTGGTGTGGTAGCGGGCGTCGAGGACGATGTTCTTGTAGGTGTAGGAGATGCCGACGTTGCCGTAGGCGTAGCTCGGCAGGTCGATCACGTTGAAGCGACCGATGGCGGGGTTGAAGCCGCTGGCCGAGTTCTTGAGGGCGCCGAGGAAGTAATGGCCGCCTTCACCCGAGATCGAGAAGCCGCCGGCATAAGCCTCGGGCAGGAAGGAGAACAGGGTCGCGGGAAGCGTGTAGGCGAGCGTGCCCGAAGCGTAGGTGCCGTTGGTGTGGGTGCCGAGGTAGTTCGGCGCGAAGAACACGTTGGCGCCGACGGTGAGCGAGTCGGTCAGGGGGTAGGTGACCTTGCCGGCGTACTCGATGAAGTCGGTGTTCTTGGTGGTGAACGGCACGCCCGGGGCGGCGAACAGCTGCGTCTCGTTGGGGTAGAAGTAGTAGATCACGCCGAAGTCGAAGGCGAGCTTGTCGAAGGTCGGGCGGATACCGGCGACGAGATCGAACTCCATGTCCGGGCGCGTCGGCAGGCGGGTCTGGTAGGTGGCGAAGCCCGTGTAGGCGAAGCCGCCGAAATACTGTGCCTCGAAGAAGGTCTGGTAGCTGCCCTGGCGGTTCGACTGGGAAATACCGCGGAAGTTGTAGTCCGTCTGGTAGCGCGAACCGAACGAGAAGCCGATCAACGGATCCGGAGCCTTGGCTTCGATCGGCATGACCTTGGGGGCTGCGAGATCTGCTGCATGAGCCTGGCCCAGGCTCAGCAGGGCCGCGACGGAAGCAGCAACTCCGCGCATGGACATCTTCGACTTCATAGACCTCAGCCCCTTTTTCGACGTTGACTGACGGTGCCGGAAACGGGGGGAGACAGCAAAACTAACTTTCGGGCAAATGCCCAATTCTTGGGCAGATAACCCCTCTGCATGGGGGTTCCCGCCGCGATGTTGTTTTCGCGACACAATTTCGCCGTCGGATCGCCGTCGCCGGACGCGTGTGCTCGCCGGTTCGACCGGTGGTGCCTTCGCCGCGCGGCAGCGGCGGGCAATGAAAAAGGGCTCCGGTTCGATGAACCGGAGCCCTTTGACGTCAGCTCGCCGCGATCGACGGTCTCGGCGGCGACCGCCGATCCCGTCGTCGGCCGGTCAGTAGTTGTAGGCGCGCTCGCCGTGGTCGGCGATGTCGAGGCCTTCGCGCTCCTCGTCCTGTGTGACGCGCAGGCCGATGGTCAGGTCGACGAGCTTGTACAGGATCGCCGAGCCGATGCCCGACCACAGGATGGTGAAGCCCACCGCCTTGGCCTGGGCCAGCATCTGCGTGGCCATGTCGTAGCTGCCCACCACGAGTTCACCGGGCTTGGTGGTGTAGTCCGGCAGGCCCGCGCCGCCGAAGTCCTGGCTGACGAGGATGCCGGTGGCCAGGGCACCGAGGATGCCGCCGACGCAATGGACGCCGAACACGTCCAGCGAGTCGTCGTAGCCGAGCGCGTTCTTCACCGTGGAGCACATGATGAAGCAGAGCGCGCCGGCCACGAGGCCCAGCACGATCGAGCCCATCGGGCCGGCGAAGCCCGCCGCCGGCGTCACCGCGACGAGACCGGCGATGGCGCCCGAGAGCATGCCGAGCAGCGACGGCTTGCCCTTGAGCAGCCACTCCACGAACAGCCAGGAGACGGCGGCCGCGGCGGTGGCGACGAAGGTGTTGATCATGGCCAGGCCCGTGGTGCCGTTCGCCTCGAGGTTGGAGCCGGCGTTGAAGCCGAACCAGCCCACCCAGAGCAGCGAGGCGCCGATGGCGGTCATGGTCAGGGAGTGGGGAGCGAGCAGGTCGCGGCCGTAGCCGATCCGCTTGCCGAGCATGATGCAGCCCACCAGGCCCGCGACGCCGGCGTTGATGTGCACGACGGTGCCGCCGGCGAAGTCGAGGGCGCCCCACTTGAAGATCATGCCGGCGTCGGCGTTGACCGCGTCGAGCGCCGCCTGGGCCGTGGCCTTGGAGGCCTCGTCCGTGGCTGCGGCCACCGCCGCGGCGGCGTTGCCGACCAGATCCGGGCCGCCCCAGTACCAGACCATGTGCGCCATCGGGAAGTAGATGAGCGTGGCCCACAGGACCATGAACACGACCAGCGCCGAGAACTTCATCCGCTCGGCGAAGGCGCCGACGATGAGGCCGGGGGTGATCATCGCGAACGTCATCTGGAAGCAGATGTAGACGTATTCCGGGATGACGACGCCGTTGGAGAAGGTGGCCACCGTGGTGGTCGGGTCGACGCCCTTGAGGAAGGCCTTCGAGAAGCCGCCGACGAAGTCGTTGAGGCCGCCGCCGTTGGTGAAGGCCATGCTGTAGCCGAAGCAGACCCACAGCAGGCAGACGAGGCAGGCGATGGCGAAGACCTGCGTCAGAACCGAGAGCATGTTCTTGGTGCGCACGAGGCCGCCGTAGAACAGGGCCAGGCCCGGCAGCGTCATCAGCAGCACGAGGGCGCTCGACATGAGCATCCAGGCGGTGTCGCCCTTGTTCGGGACCGGTGCCGGCGGTGTCGCGGCCGCGGCGGGCGTCGGCGTCTGTGCGAGGGATGGCTCGATGATGAGAAGGGCCAGTGCGGCGCCTCCCATCCCGAGCGCCAGGGCATTGCGAAGTTTCATGGAAACGAGACTCCCGATCGGGGTGCGATGCTGATGTGAAGGGGTGAAGGGTGGGGGCTGCCCGCGGCGGGCCGTCCTGCCCGTGAGGGGCGGCTGCGACGTCCTAGAGGGCGTCGGCGTCGGTCTCGCCGGTGCGGATGCGGACGGCCTTCTCGAGGGGCAGCACGAAGATCTTGCCGTCGCCGATCTGGCCGGTGCGGGCGGCGGCGGCGATGGCGTCGATCACGGTTCCGGTGACGTCCGCGGAGACGGCGACCTCGATCTTGAGCTTGGGCAGGAAGCTGACCGCGTATTCGGCGCCGCGGTAGATCTCGGTGTGGCCCTTCTGCCGGCCGTAACCCTTCACCTCGGTCACGGTGAGGCCGTGGACGCCGATGCCGGTCAAGGCGTCGCGCACCTCCTCCAGCTTGAACGGCTTGATGATGGCCATCACGATTTTCATGGGCGGCGCCCCCTTGTCCGATGTTGGCCCGGACCCCCGTCCCGCTCGAGGGCGGGACCGGACGCGATCCGGACGATGTCGCGGGGGCCGGCATGGCTCCGCTCGGGCCGCCGTCATTCAAGGACTATGCCAAGCGGAACCTTTTGTGTCCGGGCGTATCTGCCCGCCCGGCGGCCTGTTCTGGCGCCCAAAGCGGCTGGGCGATGCGCTCGTGGGCGGAGAGCCGGGGGCTTCAGATCATCGAAGTCGCATATTGGCGACAAAATAGGCAAACCGGGCTGTGCGACGGCTCAGCTTTCGCTGCGGCGAGGGCGAATCATCCCCTCCTGCGCCACCGATGCCACGAGGCGGCCGTCCTGCGTGTAGATCAGCCCCCGCGCGAAACCGCGCGCACCGCCCGCACTCGGGCTGTCCTGCGCATAGAGCAGCCACTCGTCGGCGCGGAACGGCTGGTGGAACCACAGGGCATGGTCGAGGGAGGCCGACTGGATGGCCCCGTCGAACACGGTCTGGCCGTGGGCGATCAGGGTGGCGTCCAGCAGCGTCATGTCGGAGGCGTAGGCCAGCACCGCCTGATGGATCGCCGGATCGTCG
Source organism: Methylobacterium sp. Leaf466 (assembly GCF_001425565.1). Lineage (NCBI taxonomy): Bacteria > Pseudomonadati > Pseudomonadota > Alphaproteobacteria > Hyphomicrobiales > Methylobacteriaceae > Methylobacterium > Methylobacterium sp. Leaf466. Next base: position 91,635 of record NZ_LMRC01000031.1, read on the forward strand.
GGCAGGGGAGCCGCGGCGCGCAGCCAGACGTGGAAGCGCGGCTCGCGCGGTTCGCGCCGAAGATAGCGCTCGATCTCCACCGGCCGCAGCTCGATCGGGCGCTCGCGCCCGAAATAGGCCAGGACGGGGCTCGGCATGCCCCCTCCCCCCTTGGCGGCGACCTCGCGGGAATCGGGCAGGCCCTCCGGGCCGGGCACGTCCGGCATCGGCAACTGGTGGACGACGCCGGTCTCCGGGTCGTGGTAGGACACCGACATCGCGAAGATCGCCCGGCCGTGCTGCTTTGCCACGACCCGCCGGGTGGTGAAGCTGCGCCCGTCGCGGATGCGCTCGACCTCGTAGAGGATCGGCTCCTTCGGGTCGCCGCCGAGCAGGAAGTAGGCGTGCAGCGAGTGGGGCGGACGCGTCGCAGGCACGGTCCGGGTCGCCGCCACGAGGGCCTGGGCCACCACTTGGCCCCCGAACACCCGGGGCCAGCCGACGGTCGGGCTGATCCCGCGATAGGCATCCTCGGCGATCGCGTCGAGATCGAGGACGTGGAGGAGTTCGGTGACGATGCCAGTCATGCGGCCGGGGTGCCCTTCATGCGGTCGCGATCCCGTGGGAAGGTGATCCGGACCGATGGCCGCGTTGCGGCCGTTGGACGGGGGACATAGCAGTCCCGGTGCCGCGATCCAGACGGTTCGCGACACCGATGCAGGATGGGACGCAGGAAGGAATGAGCGGAATGGACGGCGTGACGACGGACCCGGCCGAGAGACGCCTGCCGCGACGGACCATCCTCGTGGCCGGCGCGGGCATCCCCGGCCTCGTCCTGGCGCTGGCCCTCAAGCAGGCGCACGGCGAATCCCTCGACGTCCTCGTCTGCGATCCCGCCCTGCCGGCGGGAGCCCACCGCCATCGCGGGCGCGCCTACGCCGTCGCCAGCGCGGGAAGGCGCCTGCTGACGCGCCTCGGGCTCTGGTCCGGGATCGCGGGTGCGGCCGAGCCGATCCGCGACATGACGATCAGCGACAGCCGCCTGTCCGACCCCGTGCGTCCTGTGTTCCTCACCTTCGCGCAGGATGCGGATGCGGGCGAGACCGCACCCTTCGCGCACATGGTCGAGGCCGAGCCCCTCGTGGCGGCGCTGCTCTCGGCCTGCGCCGCCGCCGGTGTCCGCCTCGAGGCCTCCGGCGTGGTGGAGGCGGTCCCGGCCGTGGGCGCCCTGTCGGTGCGGCGCGACGACGGCAGCGTCGTCGCCGCGTGCCTGGTGGTGGCGGCCGACGGTGCCCGCTCGCGCCTGCGCGAGGCCGCCAAGATCGGTTGGGTCGGCTGGTCGTACCCGCAGGTGGGGATCGTCGCCACGGTGGCGCACGAGCGCCCGCACCACGGCCGGGCGATCGAGCATTTCCTGCCGAGCGGCCCCTTCGCGATCCTGCCCCTCGTGGACGGCGGATCCCTCGGGCACCGCTCCTCCATCGTCTGGACGGAGCGGAGCGCGGATGCCACCGCTCTCCTGGGCGGCACGGACGAGGACACCCTGGACGAGGTCGAGCGCCGCTTCGGCGCCGGTCTCGGACGGATCGCGCTGGAAGGAGCGCCGCGCGCCTACCCCCTCGCCTTCGGCATCGCACGGGCGTTCCAGGCGGAGCGGCTGGCGCTCCTGGGCGACGCCGCCCACGTCATCCACCCGATCGCCGGCCAGGGCCTCAACCTCGGCCTCGCCGATGTCGCCGCCCTCGCCGAGGCGGTCACCGACGCCCTGCGGCTCGGCATGGACCCCGGCGGGCGCGACGTGCTGCTGGCCTACGAGCGCAGCCGCCGGTTCGACACGCTTGCCATGGCGACCGCCACCGACGGGCTCAACCGCCTGTTCTCCAACGACATCCTGCCGCTGCGTCTCCTGCGCGATCTCGGCCTCGGCCTCGTCGACAGGCTGCCCCGCCTCAAGCGCCGGTTCATCGGCCAGGCGTCGGGCGAGGCCAAGGCCCTGCCGCGGCTCCTGCGCGGCGAGCCGCTCTGAAACCCGCATCCGGCCGGTGAGGCCGGATGCGGACCTGTGCCCGCTCCGGGCGGCCTCAGGCCTTGCGGGCCTTCTCCCGCTCGATGCCCTCGAGGATGAGGCGGTGGGCCTCCGCTTTGTCGCCCCAGCGCAGGATCTTGACCCACTTGCCGGGCTCCAGGTCCTTGTAGTGCTCGAAGAAGTGCTGGATCTGGTGGATCGTGATGTCGGGCAGGTCGGTGTAGTTCTCGATGCGGTCGTAGCGCATGGTGAGGTTGCGCGAGGGCACCGCGATGATCTTCTCGTCCTCGCCGGCATTGTCCTCCATCACGAGGACGCCCACGGGGCGCACGCTGATGATGGCGCCGGGTACGATGGCGCGGGTGTTGGCCACGAGCACGTCGCAGGGGTCGCCGTCGCCCGACAGGGTGTGGGGGATGAAGCCGTAGTTCCCCGGGTAGTGCATGGCGGTGTAGAGGAAGCGGTCCACCACCAGGGCGCCGGCCTCCTTGTCCATCTCGTACTTGATGGGCTCGCCGCCGATCGGCACCTCGATGATCACGTTGACGTCGTGGGGCGGGTTCTTTCCGATCGAGACGGCGTCGATGATCATGGTTCGTTATCTCCCGGGCATCGAGGGCCTGTGGCCCCGTTGCCCGTGTCTTTAAGGCGCCCGCGCCGCGAAGCAAAATCGTCCGCGGCGGTTTCCGGTGACAATCCGGGCGTTTCGACCGGAGCGAAGGGTCAGGCGCTTGGCTTGCGCCAGCGCGCGGCCAGGCGCTCCCAGGTCCGCTCGATCCAGCGGGCGGAGCGTTCGAGGGGCACCTTGAGGCCCGGGACGTCCTGGCTGATGAGGGCGAGGCCCACGGGCAGCATCCACAGCCCGAGGACCGGCAGGATCGAGAACACCCCGCCGAGCATGAACAGCGCCGCCGCGACGATCCGCACCGGACGCCGGGACGGCTCGCGCAGCCAGTCGAGGCCGGCGCGCAGGCGATCCGGCAGCTTCGCGCTCAACCGGTCGACGCGGGAATCCCAATCGGCGGCCGTGACGTCCATGGTCGTTCGCTCCTCGGGCGACCGCGACAGGATGGCGGCCCCTTACGGACGTGAACGAACGAACGCGCGTCGGCGTTCAACCGAACCGATAGCCGACCTTGGGCAGGAGCGCGCCGGCCAGCCGCTCCACCGACTGCCCGACCACGATCCCGCCCTGGCCGACGTAGAACGCCAGGGCCCGCTCGTTGTCCGCCAGCGACCACACGCCCACCCGGCCCATGCCGCGGTCGGCCAGGTCGTTGCGGATCGCCCGGAACAGGCGCCGGCCGAGGCCGAGGCCCTGGTAGGCGGGGGTAATGTAAATCTCGTCGACCTCGCCGGCCGTGCGCAGGATGCTGCCGCGGGTCCGGCCGTAGCTGGCGTATCCGACGATGGTGTCGGCCGCCTCCACCACCACGAGCGGGCGGCCGCGCCGGGCGGCGGCGCACCACCAGGCCGGGCCGCGCCGGGCGATCATCTGCTCCAGGCAGATGCCGGGGATGATGCCGCGGTAGGCCTCGCGCCAGGTCTCGTCGAACACGTCGGAGAGACGATCCGCGTCCTCGGTGCGGGCCCGGCGGATGCTGATCGTGCTCGTGCTCATGACGTGTCCCCGCGGCGGATGGGAAGAGCGAACCGGCATCGAAGACTACGATGTCGGCAAAGACAAGGCCGGTCGCGCAAGGCAAGCCCGATGCCGGATGCGCAGCACGCGCCCGGTCCGACGTGGCGCCCGGTCCGACGTGGCGCCCGTCCCCGATGCCGGCCACGTTGCCGCCCCGTTGGCCGACTGGTAGAGCCGGACGGATCGTCCCTCGAAGACCCCGGCTGGCCCCTCCCCCTCGTGTTCAAGCGCTTCCTGAAGCCAGAGACCCGCTATGCCCGGCGCATGGCGCGCATCGCCCGGTTCGAGCGGCCGATCGCAGGCCCGGTCTCGCGGGCCAAGGCCTGGGCCAACATGCTGCTGGTGGATCACGGCATCTTCAGGCTGGCCTACCTCAACCGTCACAGGCTCGGGCAAGGCAAGATCTGGCGCTCGGCGCAGCCGACCCCGCACCAGCTCGCCTGGTTCCGCCGCCAGGGCGTGAAGACCGTGGTCTCCCTGCGCGGTGGCCGCGAGCACGGCTCGTGGCCGCTGCAGCGGGAGGCCTGCGAGCGCGAGGGGCTGGTGCTGGTGGAATTCGTGCTGCGCTCGCGCGAGGCGCCCTCCCGCGAGACGATCCTGGCCGCCAAGGCCTTCTTCGACGGTATCGCCTATCCGGCGGTCATGCACTGCAAGTCCGGCGCGGACCGGGCCGGCCTCGGCTCGGTGCTCTACCTCATCCTGCACGAGGGCCGGCCGGTGGCCGAGGCGATGGGGCAGCTCTCGGCCCGCTACGGCCACTTCCGCTTCGCCAAGACCGGCATCCTCGACGCCTTCTTCGACCTCTACCGGCGCGAGGGCGAGGCGAAGGGGATGGATTTCCTGACCTGGGTCGAGACCACATACGACCCGGAACGGCTCACGCGCGAGTTCCGGGCCGGGTTCTGGTCGGACCTCCTGGTCGACCGGGTGCTCAAGCGCGAATAGGCCTATTCGGCCGCCACCCGCGACGCCTCGCGGAACGGATGCGCCGGATACGTCCCGATGATGCGCAGTTCCCGCGAAAAGTAGCGCAGCTCTTCGAGCGCCCTGGCGAGGCCGGCGTCGTCGGGCCGGCCGTCGACCTCGGCATAGAACTGCGTGGCCGAGAACTGGCCCTCGACCATGTAGCTCTCGAGCTTCGACATGTTGACGCCGTTGGTGGCAAAGCCCCCCAGCGCCTTGTAGAGTGCGGCCGGCAGGTTGCGCACCCGGAACACGAAGCTCGTCACCGCGGCGACACCCGCCGCCGGCGCCTCCGGCTCGGGCGCGAACACCACGAACCGGGTGGTGTTGTGGCTCTCGTCCTCGACGTCGCGCGCCAGGATGTCGAGGCCGTAGACCTCCGCCGCCAGGGCCGGCGCCAGGGCGGCGCGGCTCGGGTCGCGCGCCTCCATCACCTCGCGGGCGGCACCCGCTGTGTCGCCTGCCACCACCGCCTTGAGCCCGAGCCGGCGGATCAGGCGCCGGCACTGGCCCAGCGCGTGGACGTGGCTGTGGACGCTGGTGAGCGCCGACACCGGCGTGCCGGGCAGCGCCATCAGCTGGAAGTGGATCGGCAGGAAGTGCTCGGCCACGATGTGGAGCGGCGAGGTCGGGATCAGGTGGTGGATGTCGGCGACCCGCCCCGCGATCGAGTTCTCGATCGGGATCATCGCGCGGGCGGCCCGCCCCTCGATCACCGCCGCGAAGGCGTCCTCGAAGCTCGGGCACGGCAGCGGCGTCCAGTCCGGATAGGCCTGCGAGCAGATGATGTGCGAGTTGGCGCCGGGCTCGCCCTGGTAGGAGATCGTCGTCTGGGTCATGCGGCTCAGTTCAGGCGGCGGGCGGTGAGGAGCGCGCGGGCGCGCTCCAGGTCGGCGGGGGTGTCGACGCCCAGGGGCAGGTCCTCGACGACGACGGCGTCGATGCGCATGCCCGCCTCGAGGGCGCGCAGCTGCTCGAGTTTCTCGCGCTGCTCCAGTTCGCCCGGCGGCAGCGCCATGAAGCGTCGCAGCGCCTTCCGGCGGTAGGCGTAGAGGCCGATGTGGTGGAACAGCGGCCCGTCGCCCCAGGGCGCCTGGGCCCTGGTGAAGTAGAGCGCGCGCAGGCGGTTGGGCCCGACGCTGTGGCCGATGAGCTTGACCACGTTCGGGTCGCGCGCCTCCTCGTCGCGGGTGATGACCGCGCAGAGGGTGGCGATGTCGACCGTGCGGTCGGCCAACGGCGTGATCGCCGCGCCGATCACCGCCGGGTCGATGGTCGGCAGGTCGCCCTGCACGTTGACGACCACGTCGTGGTTGCCCTCGGGGTCGATGATCTCCAGGGCCTCCGCCAGCCTGTCGGAGCCGGAGGGGTGGTCCGCCGCGGTGAGCACCGCGAGCCCGCCGGCCGCCTCGATCACCGCGACGATCTCCTCGGCGTCGGTGGCCACCACCACCGGACCGATCCCCGCCTCCACCGCCCGGCGCCAGACGTGGAGGATCATCGGCTCGCCAGCGATGTCGGCGAGCGGCTTGTTCGGCAGGCGGGTGGCCGCCAGACGGGCGGGGATCAGGACGAGGGGATCCGACATCGATGCCCAAAAAACCCTGCGTGGCGCGGCGGCCCGCCGCGGATCGGCGACCTTCGCGGCCGACCGGTCGAAGGCGAAGCGGCGGCCCGCGCCGCGTGCTTACCAGGGGGGTCGGCACTTGTCATGGTCGGGACTCTTGTCATGGTCGGGACTCTTCCAAGCCGGGACCGCAGCGGTTTCCGGCGCTTCCTCCGTCCCGTCCCGGCAAAGCGGCGACTGCGACGCCGAGGAATTTCGATCCGGCATTGTCAAGATCGACCCCGAGCGGCTAAGCACCCTCAACCCTTTTTAAAAGTCCGGCGTGCAACGACCGCCGGACGTGCCCGCGCGCCATCGCGGCTGGTCGCACCGGAGTTGTCGAGAATGGACTCGTTCGAGCTGAACAAGGTTGCTGGCGCGGTGCTCGGCACCCTCCTGTTCGCCATGGGTTCGGGGTTCGTGGCCGAGCTGATCTACAGTTCCAAGCCCGCCGGCGGTGCGGGCTACGCCCTGCCCGAGCCCGTCGCCGCCACCGGCGCCCCTGCGGCGGCGGCCAAGGTGGAGCCGATCGCGGTCCGCCTGGCCAGCGCCAGCGCCGAGAAGGGCCAGGCCGGCAGCAAGGCCTGCCAGGCCTGCCACAGCTTCGACAAGGCCAGCGCCAACAAGGTCGGCCCCGGCCTTTGGGAGGTGGTCGATCGCAAGCTCGGTTCGCACGCCGGCTTCGAGTACTCGGCCGGCCTGAAGGAGAAGGGCGGCGTCTGGGACTACGCGCAGCTCGACGGCTTCCTCGAGAACCCGAAGGGGTACATCAAGGGGACTAAGATGGCCTACGCCGGCATCTCCTCGCCGCAGGAGCGGGCCAACGTCATCGCCTACCTGCGTACCCTCGCCGAGAGCCCCAAGCCGCTTCCGGCCGCCGAAGTCAAGCCCTGATCGCAAGCCCCGATCGCGCGACGGTCGGGCGGACCGGACCGGGCCGGGCCCGGCCGCCGCCGGCCGGATTTCTCCACCTCCGCGAGCGCGCGGCGCGGGACCGATGGACCCCGATGGGGCGCGACCGGGTAGCGCGTTGACCGTCCGGTGATCCGGCCTAGCTTGCATCCGGGCAGCGGTGGGTCATGCTGCCCGCGGGAGCGTCAAGAACATGGGTGTCGAGTCTTCGGTTGCCGTCATCGGCTCGGGGTTGGGCGGGTTGGCAGCGGCCTGCGTGAGTGCTGCGCGCGGCCATAAGGTCACGCTCTACGACAAGAACGATTGGCTCGGCGGCAAGGCGGCGGTGCTGCACGAGGGCGGCTTCCGCTTCGACATGGGGCCGACCATCCTCACCGTGCCGAAGGTGCTGGAGCGCATCTTCCAGGAGGCCGGGCGCGACATCACCGACTACCTCGACCTGCGCCGGCTCGACCCGCAGTGGCGCTGCTTCTTCGACGACAACACCCAGATCGACCTGATGGCCGACGTGCCGACCATGGCGGCGTCCATGGACCGCTTCGCGCCGGGCACCGGCTCCGGCGAGGGCTACAAGAAGTTTCTCGAAATCTCCGAGCATCTCCACGGCGTCTCCGAGAAGTTCTTCTTCTGGAAGCCGGTGGAAGACCTGTTCGACACCATCAACATTCGCGCCAACATGAATCCCGGCACCCTGCGGGACGTCCTGTCCCTGCGCATGGGTTCGTCGGTGGCCGGCACCATCCGGTCCAAGGTCAAGGACGAGCGCCTGGCGCAGATGCTCGACCACTTCGTGCAATACGTCGGCTCCTCGCCCTACGGTGCCCCGGCCGTCCTCTGCGCCATCGCCCACATGCAGACCGCCGAGGGCGTCTGGTATCCGATGGGCGGCACCCGCGCGGTGGCCGAGGCCCTGGCCAAGCTCGCCGGCGAACTCGGCGCGACCCTGCGCCCCGGCGACGAGGTGACCGGCCTCTCCATCGAGAACGGCGCGGTCAAGGGCGTGAAGACCGCCACCGGCGTCACGCCGTTCGACGCCGTGATCTCCAACATGGATTCGGTCCGCACCTACCGCGAGCTAGTGGGTGGCGACGTCGGCCGATCCTACGAGAAGAAGAGTTTCGAGCCGGCCTGTTCGGGCGTGGTGCTCTACCTCGGGCTGAACAAGCGCTACGAGCACCTGAACCACCACGACTTCGTCTTCTCCCGCGATCCGGAGGAGGAGTTCGACTACATCTACCACAAGGGCGAGCCGGCCCCGGACCCCACCGCCTATCTCGCGGCCCCCTCCTCCACCGACCCGAGCGTGGCGCCCGAGGGCGGCGAGGCGCTCTACGTCCTCGTCCATACGCCCTACCTGCGGCCCCATCACGACTGGAACACGATGTTCCCGGCCTACCGGCAGGTGATCCTCGACAAGCTCAAGCGCACCGCCGGCATGCCGGACCTGGAGGAGCGCATCGTGGTGGAGCGGCACCTGACGCCCCAGGACATCCACGAGCGCTACAAGGTCCTGAACGGCGCGATCTACGGTCTCGCCTCCCACGGCAAGTTCATGGGCGCGTTCAAGCCGGGCAACCGCTCGCGCCAGGTGCGCGGCCTCTATCTCGCCGGCGGCGCCGCCCATCCCGGCCCCGGCATGCCCATGGTGATGATGTCGGGCTGGATCGCGGCCGATGCCCTCGATACCGACATCCAGGGTGGCGCCAGGGCCGGCAAGAGCGCGGCATGAAGCGCATGTCCCGGGTTCGAGCGTGAGCCGGCGGCCGGCGGCGGACGATCCGGGCGCCGCGCGTTCGGCCCTCGCCTGGGCGTTCATGGTCGCCTATTTCACCCGGTTCACCCGCCGCCACCTCAACGCGGTACGGCTGGCGGACTGGGGGCGCCCGGCGATCGCCGATCACCCCGGGCCGGTGGTGGTCTACTGCAACCACCCGGCCTGGTGGGATGCGGCCGTCGTCGTCCTCCTCGCCGACCGCTTGTTCCCCGCCCGTGTCAGCTTCGCGCCGTTCGACGCCAAGATGCTCGAGCGCTACGGCATCTTCTCCCGCATCGGCGCCTTCGCGGTGGACATCGACTCGCCGCGCGGGGCGGCCCAGTTCCTGCGCGCCGCCCGCCTGCTCCTGGCGCGGCGCGACGCCATGATGTGGATCACCGCACAGGGGCGCTTTTCCGACGTCCGGGTGCGGCCCCTCGGCCTCAAGGCCGGCGTCGCCCATGTCGCCGAGATCGCCCCGGACGCCGTCCTGGTGCCGCTCGCCCTCGAATACGCGTTCTGGGAGGAGCGGGGGGGCGAGGCCTTCGCCGCCTTCGGCGCGCCGATCCTCGCCCGCGACCTCCTCGCCCTGCCCCGGGGTCAGCGCCTGCCACGCCTGGAGGCCGACCTGACCGCGACCCTCGACCGGCTGAGCGGCGACGTGATCGCCCGCGATCCCGCCCGCTTCGACGATCTCGTGGCGGGGACGAAGGGCGTCGGGGGCGTCTACGACGGCTGGCGTCGCCTGCGCGGCCTCGTCACGGGACGCCGTTTCGACCCCGCCCACCGCGCCGCCGCGCTCGGGAAACCCGCCCCGTGATGCTCGCCCTCTCGCTGGCCGCCTTCGCCCTCGCGTTGCTTCCCGCCGTCCTCGCCGCCATCAATCTCACCCTGCTGCGGACGCCCGAGCCCGACGCCGCCAGCGGCGGTCTCGTCTCGATCCTGATCCCGGCGCGCGATGAGGCGGCGACCATCGCCGGCACCGTCACCGCCGCCCTTGCCAGCACCGGCATCGCCGTCGAGGTTCTCGTCGGCGACGATCACTCCACCGACGCCACCGCCGCGATCGTGCGGGACATGGCGAACGCCGACCCGCGCCTTCGCCTCGTCGCGATCCCGGCCCTTCCCGAGGGCTGGACGGGAAAGAATCACGCCTGCGCGAAGCTCGCCGCCGAGGCCCGCGGCGACCGCCTGCTGTTCATCGATGCCGACGTGGCCCTGGCGCCGCGGGCCGCCGCCGGTCTGGCCGCCCATGCCACCCGCAGCGGCGCGGCTCTCGTCAGCGCCGTGCCGCGCCAGCGCATGGAGACGCTCGGCGAACGGCTCACCGTGCCGATGATCAACTTCCTGCTCGTCGGTTACCTGCCGATCGCGATGATGCGCGCCTCGCTGCGTCCGTCCCTCGGCGCGGCCTGCGGGCAACTGGTCCTCGTCGACCGGGCCGTCTATGCCGCCACCGGCGGCCACGGCGCCATCCGGGCGCGGCTGCACGACGGCGTCTTCCTACCGCGGCTCCTGCGCGAGGCCGGACACCGCACCGACCTCGTCGCCGGCCATGCGCTGGCGACCTGCCGGATGTACCGCAGCTTCGGGGAATCCTGGGCCGGCTTCTCGAAGAACGCCCACGAGGGGCTGGCCACCCCCCGGGCCCTGCCGGTCTGGACGCTGCTGCTCGCCGGGGGGCACATCCTCCCGTGGCTGCTGCTGGCCGCCGCCGCGGTGGGCGCCTCATCCGGTGCCGCCACCTTCGTGGCCTTCGCCGCCCTGCTGGTGTCCCTGGGCACCCGCATGGCGATCACGCTGGTCACCCGCGAGCCGGCGGCGACCATCCTGCTCCATCCGCTCGGCGTCGCCGTGGCGCTGGCGATCCAATGGAACGTGCTCCTGCGCAAGAAGCGGGCGGGCGCCGCCCTGTGGAAGGGCCGGAGCTACCCCGTCGGCGGAGCCTGAGGCTCGTCGCCCGTCTCGGCCACGATCCAGGCCATCGTGTCCGGGTCGGCCTCCAGCACGGGCAGATGCAGGACGATCGGCGTCTCGTAGGGATGGCGCGCCTTGAGCGCCGCGGCCAGGGCGGGCCCCAGGCTCTCGCGGGTCTTGAGGATCGTCACGACCTCGTTCCCGCGCTCCACCGTGCCCTTCCACGCATAGACCGAGGTCATGCCGGGCAGCACGTTGACGCAGGCGGCGAGCCTGGCCCGGACCAGTTCCTCGCCGATGGCCAGCGCCGTGCCGGCGTCGGGGAAGGTGGTGTAGACGAGGAGCGGACGCTCCATGCTAAGAGCCTTTCGTCGGACCCGCCGATACGGCGGCCCCCGATGGAGAGGTGCGGGAAGCCCCCGCGTCAAGAAGGCGGACGCATGCTGAACCCGCGGCGCTTCCACCGGCTCGCCTTCATCGCGAGCCCGACGCCGGATGCGCGCCAGGCCGCCGCGACGCTGATGCGCCGCTACGACCACGTGGCGCCCGAGGAGGCCGATGTGGTGGTGGCCCTGGGCGGCGACGGCCTGATGCTGCAGGCGCTGCACCGCTTCATGGCCGCCGGCACCCCGATCTACGGCATGAACCGCGGCACCGTCGGCTTCCTGATGAACGAATTCCGGGAGGACGGGCTGATCGAGCGGCTGGAGGCGGCGCAGGTCAGCATCATCCATCCCCTGCTGATGGAGGCGGTGGACACCGAGGGGCGGTCGCACCGGGCGCGCGCCCTCAACGAAGTCTACATGCTGCGCCAGACCCACCAGACCGCCAAGCTGACGATCGCGGTGGACGGTCATGTCCGCCTGCCCGAACTCATCGCCGACGGCGTGCTCGTGGCGACCCCGGCCGGATCGACCGCCTACAACCTCTCCGTGGGCGGGCCGATCCTGCCGCTCAACGCCCAGCTCCTGGCCCTGACCCCGATCTCGGCGTTCCGGCCCCGGCGCTGGCGCGGGGCGCTGCTGCCCGATTACGCCCGCATCCGCATCGAGGTGATCGACGCCGAGCATCGGCCGGTCTCGGCGGTGGCCGACCACACCGAGTTCCGCCGCGTCGCCACGGTGGAGACCTGGCTCGACCAGGAGACCGACCTCGTCCTCCTGCACGACCCCGACCACAGCCTCGACGAGCGTATCCTGCGCGAGCAGTTCGGGTGAACCGGCTCCGCCGGCTCAATCAAGCGGCGAGCCGCACCCGGTCGGCGCGGTAGCTCGCCACGAGGGTGTCGGGGATCGTGTCCTCGGTGGTAGCCGTGGGGGGCGTCCGCTCGACCCCTTGCGCGAATTCCCGCATCAGCGCGTCGGACAGGCCGTCGAGGATGGCGGCCACCGATCCGGGCGCGGCCACATCGGCGGCGGGGGCTGCGGTCGCCTCCAGGTCGGCGTAGTCCGGCGCCTGGGCGATCCGGGCCTGCGCGTCGCGCCATTCGGCATCGATCACCTCGGCCTCGATACGGGCCTTCTCCTCGGCCTGGGCGACCTCGCCCAGCGCCTTGGCCACGAGGCGGGCCTCGTCGCGGGCGGCTTCGGCCTCGTAGCGCGCCAGCAGCGCCACGATGCCGGACGCCTCGGCGAAGGGCATCGCCTCGCAGGCGGTGAGCGCCCGCTCGATCATCCGCCGCGACAGTGCCGCGTCCGAGATCTCGACGCGGCCGCGGCTGGCCTCCCGCCACGCCGAGAGGGCGCCGGAGAAGGCCGGCAGCAGCGCCTCCGGCAGGCCGGCGCGGCGATGGAGGGCGGTGAATCCCGCACCCGAGGAATCGAGCATCAGCCCGGCGACGCGGTTGCCGCCGAGGCCCGTGAGATCGCAAAGGGCCGCTTCCACGAAGGCCATCCGCCCCGACAGGATCGCCCGCAGGATCAGGCCGGCGTTGAGTTCGCCCTGGCGGCGCAGGTGCGTCACGAGGCGGGCGAGGTCGATGGGGTGGGCGTCGACGCTGAAGGTGAGGGTGGCGCGCTCGCGGGCCTCGCGGCTCGCGCGCTCCGAGCGCACCGGCGTCAGCCAGCCGGAATCCACCGCGAAAGCGGCGAGCGTCTCGGCGAGGCGGGCGGTGATCGCCTGGCGCACTTCGAGGGGCAGGTCCGGCCGGGCGAGCAGCGCCTCGCGCAAGGGCGCCGCGTCGCCGTGCCGGGCCACCATGCGCAGGAGGCTCCCGGTGGTGATCTCGGCCTCGTGGTTGGTCGCGAGCGCCACCAGGGACGGCACCTCCCCGAGTTCGGCCAGGGCGCCGGCCACCGCGTAGCTGAGGCGGTCGCGCGCGGCGATCGCCGAACGGACCGTCTCGCAGCCGATGGCGATGCCGTCGACGAGGTCGGCGTCGCTCAGCACCGGCGACCGCGCCAGCACCACCGCGGCGATGTCGGCCTGGTCGGAGGCCAGGGCGATGATGAGCGCGCGCGGCGCTTCGGGCGCACTGGCGCAGGCCAGCGCCAGCGCCAGCCGAACCTGGCGCGAGGGATCGTCGAGGAGCCCGATCAGGGCGGTCCTGGCGTTCCAGGTCTCCTCCGCGTCGAGGCCGCCGTAGAGGAAGGCCCTGGCGAGATGCGTCGCCGCCTCCGCCCGCCGGGCCGTCGAATCGTCTTGGGTCCAGGCGAGGAACTGGCGGATGATCATGGACCGCTCCGGGTCGTGGAGAGGAAAGGAACGAGGCTGCCCGCCTGGCGGCTCGGCGGCACGACGAATTCGGCCGGGCGCGGCGGCGGCGCCGGTGCCCCGACGAGGGCGACGGAGACGGTCGAGACCCGCGCCGTCTCGGCCTGGACCGCGGTGGCGGCCGGCGCCGCCACCGTCTCGGTGCCGGTGCCGTCCGAGCGCGGGAAGTAGCTCGGCGCGCTGCGGGTCGCCTCGATGGTGCCGCGCGCCTGCCAGAGCTTGGCGACGCCGTCCGAGACGGCGCCCTGGCGACGGTCGGTCTGGAACATCGAGCGCAGGCCGCCGCCCTCGAGGGCGGCATAGGCGGTGGAGGCGCTGGGCAGGTCGGTGATCGTGGAGGCGACCGGCCGAGCCGCCCCGGCCTGGCCCGCGGCCTGGGCGGTGCCCAGCAAGGCATAGAGTTCGGCGGCGCCGCGCGGCCGCCCGGTCCTGTCGTAGAACAGGGAGCGGTTGGCGGCCGCGGCCTCGGGCATGTCGAGGGCTGCGGCGCGGGCCGGGCTCGCCTGCGCCGTGCCGATGAGGGAGGCCGCCCCGCGCGCGCCGAGCACATGGGCGGCGTAAAGGTCGCCCGAGGTCGGCTCGCGCCCGAGGCTGGTGGTGAGGGCGTCGCGGTTGGCCTGGGTCAGGGCACCGGCCATGGTGGCGGCGATCCTGGGGTCGCGGCGCAGGTCGAGGATCGCCTGGCGGGCGGAGGCATCCGCCACCGCGAAGGTACCGTCGGCGCGCGCGGTGATGGCGTCGGCATAGGTGGCGAGGCCGAGCTTGGGTCCGGCGGTCTTCATGACCCCGAGCCAGGTCTGCTCGATGAACTGGAACAGGCCGGTGGCCGAGGAGGTCCCGGCCTTGGCCGAGGGATCGAGCCCGGATTCGCGCTTGGCGGTGGCCAGGAGATAGTCGAACCCCATCCCCGAACTCTGCGCACCCTCGCGGATGGCGTCCACCACCGCGCCGCCGCCCGTCCCGGCCGTGGCGCGCGCACCGGCGTCCCGGCCGGTGCCGGTCTCCCTGGTGGTCGCGGTGGGCGTGGTGAACAGGTACATGCGCTGTCCGGGTGAGGGCGCCGCGCCGGATGGGACGCCGCGCCGGAGGGATGGCGTCGGCCCTCCCTCGGTCGCGCGATTTTGTCTTGCCTATGGTAAAGGAAGCTTGAAGGCGGCCCCGCGCCGTTCACCCTTCCCGCAGGCCGGCGACCGCCGATGCGAGCGATTCCCTCATGCGAGCGATTCTCTTGGGCGACGCAGGCCAGGACCGGTTCGGTCCCACCGGGGTGGACTGGCCCGCCGGGGTGGATTGGCTCGCGCCGGCTCCCACGCAGGACGGCGACGGCGGGGCCCCGATCGCGACCGGTGCCGCCGGCCTCCTGCTACCGGTGCGCGACGGGCGTGACGTCGCGCGTCTCGGCGTCCGGCTGGCGGTCCATGAGGCGCGGGCCGGGCTCGGCGACGGGTCCATCCGGATCGTGGCGATGATCGCCGACGCCCGCGGCGTCCTCGGCCTGCCGAGCCTCGTCGGAGCCGGTCCGCGGCTGTCGGGCATCGCCTGGGACGCGCAGGCCCTTTGCGCCGAGATGGGGCTGCCGGCCTGTCGCGACGCGGCCGGCGGGCTCGTCGCGCCGCTCGCCCGGATCAGGGGGCTCGTGCGGATCGCGGCCGCCGCCGCCGGCATCGCGGCGATCGATACGGCCTGCCCCGACGATCCGGAGCTGGCGGGCGATGTCGCCGCCGCCCGGGCCTATGGGTTCGCGGCCAAGATCGCGGCCCGGCCCGGCCAGGTCGCGGCGATCACTGCCCCGCCCCAGGCGGACGCTTGAGTTCGAACCGGCTCTCGGGCGTGACCGTGAAGTAGTCGGTATGGCCGCCGCGCATGATCGGGCCCATGGCGGCGGTGTCGACCTGGCCGTCCCTGACGAAGGCGTCGTCGATATAGACCGACACCACCTGCCCGATCACCATGAAGTGGCTGGCCTCGCCGCCCTCCAGGGGTACCAGCGGCACGGTGCGCACCCAGCGGCACTCGATCGCCGCCGGCGATTCGGCCACCCGCGGCGGCCTCACCTTTCGCGACGGGGCCGGGGTCAGGCCCGCGAAGGCGAACTCGCTGCGGCCGCGCTCCAGCGGCGCCGAGGTGGCGTTCATGGCATCGCGCAGGGCGTAGGTGGCGAGGCTGCACACGAACTCGCCGCCCTCCTCCGCGAAGGCCAGCGCGTCCTTGCGGCCGTAGGAGGAGAACATCACCATGTCCGGGTCGCTGGCGATGGCGTTGAAGTAGGAATAGGGGGCGAGGTTGAGCGCGCCCGCCTTGTCCATGGAACTGATCCAGCCGATCGGCCGCGGCGCGACGAGGGCCTTCAACGGGTTGTGCGGCAGGGTCCGGTCGGTCGAATCGTAGTGCATGCGGGCCTCGGGGCTCCCACGGAAACAGGGACTTCGTGTCGCGACGTGAATTCTGCTGGAAGTCCGGTGGCTCGAAGTCCTTCGTTTCGGTGGGGACCCTCAGAGCCGGGTGACGATCGAAGCCGGATCCGGCCGCGGCCGGTCGCTCGGGATGTCCGTGGGGTGCCCGATGTGGACGAAGCCGGCCATCCGCTCCTGCGGCGCCAGCCCGAGCGCGTCGAGGACGCGCCGGTCGTAGGCGAACCATTCGGTGAGCCAGGCGGTGGCGAAACCGGCCGCGTTGGCCGCCACCACGAGGTTCATGGTCGCCGCCCCTGCCGAGAGCACCTGCTCCCACTCCGGGATCTTGATATGCGGCCCCGCGCGCGACACCACCGCCACGACGCAGGGGGCGTGCGACAGCCGTCTGCGTTCGAGCTCGAGGCGGCCGGCATCGGCCTGGGGATGGTCGGCGCCGTAGGCCTCGGCGATCACCTCCCCGATGCGCGCCCGCGCCTCACGCTCGATGACGATGAAGCGCCAGGGGGCGAGCTTGCCGTGGTCGGGCACCCGCGCGGCGATGGCGAGGATGGCGTCGAGCGTCTCCTCGCTCGGACCCGGTTCGGCGAGGTTCACCGGGGGCACGGAGCGGCGGGTGCGCAGCAGGTCGAGGGTGGCGGTCATCGGGGCTCTTCGCGGCTGTCGGTCGTGGGCGGCCGCTTTCGGTCCCGCCCACGGTGCGACACCCCCTATAGGCGAAGCGGCCCATCCGCCGGAATGGAGGCGGACGCGGCAAAGGGTCCGGAAATACCCCCAGAAATGCCCCAAGCGATCCATGGATGCGGACGGGCGTCCACGCCGGCATCGGCTTTCGTCACGGAGCCGCCACGGTCGCGCGGCATGGCCGGTGGATGCGGGCTTTCGGGAGGCGTGGGATGAATGCGATGCGGCTGACCTGCCGTCGATCCGGACGGTGCGGTTCGATCCTCGCCGTGATCCTCACGATCGCCGGCCCGGCCCCGGTTCGGGCCGAGGAGCCCCCGGGCCGCAACCAGGGCCTGCCGACCCCGTCCATCACCGGCGGGCAACTGCCCCTCCCCTCCACCCAGGGCGAGACCGCCTTGAGTCTCACAGCGCTTCTCGCCGGGAGCGACCGGGCCCTGCGCTCGGGCCTCACCTGGCGCATCTACGAGGATCGCAGCGATGCCGGCCGCCCCGCCATCGTCGCCCGCTCCACCGACGCCGACCCGCGCTTCTCCCTCGCGCCGGGGGCCTACGTCGCCACCGTCACCTACGGCTTCGCCAGCGCCTCCAGGCGCATCGTCGTCTCCGGCGCCGCCATGACCGAGCAGGTGCGGATCAACGCCGGTGCCCTGCGGCTCTCGGGCGCCATCGGCGACGTGCGGATCGCGCCGGCCGACCTCGCCTTCTCGATCTTCGTGCCGATCGGGGCCAATTCCGAAGGGCGCCTGGTGCGCAGCGCCGTCAAGGCCGGCGACCTGATCCGCCTGCCGGAGGGGACCTATCACGTGGTCTCCACCTACGGGGAATCGAACGCGATCCAGCGGGCCGACCTCAAGGTCGACGTCGGCAAGGTCACCGACGCCACCCTCAACCACCGTGCCGCCACGGTGACCCTCAAGCTCGTGGCGGCACCCGGCGCCGAGGCCTTCGCCGGCACCGCCTTCAGCGTGCTGACCCCGGGCGGCGACACCATCCGCGAGGCGATCGGCGCCTTCCCGGCGGTGACGCTGGCGGAGGGCGACTACGTGCTGATCGCCCGCCACGACGGTCAGGTCTACACCCGCGAGTTCAAGGTCGAGAGCGGGCTGAACCGGGATATCGAGGTTCTGGCCAAGGCGGGGTGATAGCGGTCAGGATTGCACGAGCGTCGTGAAATCTGACCATTGTTCGATCCGAAAGGCACGGATGTCGCGTACCGACCGTGGAAACCAGGGAAGCGCTTTCAATGCCGTGATCGCCGAGAAGAGGACCGCGAGATCCTCGTCGGAGCTGACGTAGAGACTTCCCTGAATCCACGCAAAACCGTAGCGATCGAGCGTAGAACGGATATCGGCGTAGGCCTGCGGGACACCTTTGGGGTGATGGGCTTGGGTGTCGGCGACGACCAGATCGAAGGCGATGGCGAACATCAGCCTTCGATCGGATCGTCGAGGAGGTCCTTCAGGCGGTAGTCGACCTCTTCGTTCGTCTCGACGACCCGAACCCGCATGGCTGGATCACCCGCGGACGATGTCGTTCCGACACCGACGATTTCATAGACCGGGCCGATCTCCCCGAACCGGCGCCATGTGCCGATCAGGCTCTGCGGGGACGGGCGTGATTCGATGGCGGCTTGGCTCATGTCCCGAAGGTACCAAACGCGGCCCTGAAAGACGACATCGAACAGGGGCACACGTCCAAACGTCGGCTCACGGCGCCGGAGCCACCGCATGCCGCCCGTCGAGCGTCAGGTCCTCGCTCGGCACGCTCTCGGCGACGGCATTTGCCCGCCTGCGATCCGGCGAGGTCGCCTCCGCCACGAGGTCGGCCAGCGCCTGGTCGAGGCCCACGGTCCGGGTCTGCTGGCTGCCCATGCGGCGGATCGAGACGGTGCGCTCCTCGCCCTCCTTGCGGCCCACCACCAGCATCACCGGCACCTTGGCCAGCGAATGCTCGCGGACCTTGTAGTTGATCTTCTCGTTGCGCAGGTCCGCCTCCACCCGCATCCCCGCCCGGTCGAGGGCGGCGACGACCTCGCGGGCGTAGGGGTCGGCGTCCTGGGTGATCGTGGCCACCACCACCTGGACCGGGGCGAGCCACAGCGGGAAATGCCCGGCGAAATGCTCGATCAGGATGCCGGTGAACCGCTCCAGCGACCCGCAGATGGCGCGGTGGACCATGACGGGCGCCGTCTTCTGGCTCTCGGCGTCGACGTAGAAGGCGCCGAACCGTTCGGGCAGGTTGAAGTCCACCTGCGTCGTGCCGCACTGCCAGTCGCGGCCGATGGCGTCGCGCAGGACGTATTCGAACTTCGGCCCGTAGAAGGCGCCCTCGCCCGGGTTGACCGACGTCTTGATCCGCCCGCCCGACTGCTCCTCGATCTGCGCCAGGACGCGGGTCATTACCTCCTCGGCGTGGTCCCACAGGGCGTCCGACCCGACCCGCTTCTCCGGGCGCGTGGAGAGTTTCACGACGATGTCGCCGAAGCCGAAGTCGGCGTAGGTGGACAGGATTAGGTCGTTGATCGCCAGGCACTCGGCGGCGAGCTGGTCCTCGGTGCAGAAGATGTGCGCGTCGTCCTGGGTAAAGCCGCGCACCCGCATCAGGCCGTGCATGGCGCCGGACGCCTCGTAGCGGTGGACGACCCCGAACTCCGCCATGCGCAAGGGAAGGTCGCGGTAGGACTTCAGGCCGTGCTTGAAGATCATCACGTGGCCGGGGCAGTTCATCGGCTTCAGGGCGAACCAGCGCTTGTCCTCGGCCTCGTCCCCGGCGGATTGGGCCGCGAACATGTTCTCCCGGTACCAGTCCCAGTGGCCGGAGGTCTCCCACAGCGACTTGTCGAGGATCTGCGGGGCGTTGACCTCGGCGTAGTCGCCCTTCAGGCGCCGGCGCATGTAGGCGATGAGCTCCTGGAACACGGTCCAGCCCTTGGCGTGCCAGAACACGACGCCCGGCCCTTCCTCCTGGAAGTGGAACAGGTCCATCTCGCGGCCCAGGCGCCGGTGGTCGCGGCGCTCGGCCTCCTCGAGCCGATGCAGGTAGGCGTCGAGGTCCTCCTTGGTGGCCCAGGCGGTGCCGTAGATGCGCGTCAGCATCGGGTTGTTGGAATCGCCCCGCCAGTAGGCGCCGGCGACCTTCATGAGCTTGAAGGCGGTGCCGACCTTGCCCGTGGAGGTCATGTGCGGGCCGCGGCACAGGTCGAACCACTCGCCCTGGCGGTAGATCTTGAGGTCGTCGCCGGGGGGGATCGCGTCGACGAGTTCGACCTTGTAGGCCTCGCCCTTCTCCGAGAACAGGTCGCGCACGTCCTCCCGCGTCCAGATCTCCTTCGTGAACGGCGCGTCGCGCGCGATGATCTCGCGCATCTTGGCCTCGATCTTGGGAAAGTCCTCCGGCGTGAACGGCTCGGGGCGCGAAAAGTCGTAGTAGAAACCGTTCTCGATCACCGGGCCGATGGTCACCTGCGTGTCCGGCCACAGGGCCTGCACGGCCTCGGCGAGCACGTGGGCGCAGTCGTGACGGATCAGCTCCAGGCTGCGCGGGTCGGCGCGGTCGAGGAACTCGATGCGCGCGTCGCGGTCGATGGGGTCGGCGAGGTCGCAGACCCTGCCGTCCAGCGCCATGGCGACGGTGCGCTTGGCCAGGCTCTTGGCGATGCCCTCGACCACGCTGCGCCCGGTGGTGCCGGCCTCGACGTCGCGCGTATTGCCGTCGGGGAATGTCAGGATGGGCATCGGTCAGGTCTCCTGTCGCTCACTCCTGCGAACGAGGCAGGTAAGCGGAATTTTTCGGCGGTCCCGCCAAGGGGGCGGGCCGTGCCCTTTAGACCGAAACCGGGCGGGACGAAATCACGGTGCCGCCGCCTTCACCCTCCCCAACGTGGTCACCATCGTCGCCACCGTGGCGACGCTGATGGCGACGGGCTTCTTCGTGGGGCGTCGCCTCGGGATGTATCCCATCGAGGCGGCGATCGTGAACGCCTGCCACAGCGGCCAGGGCGGCACCGGCGACGTCGCCATCCTCACCGCCGCCGACCGCATGGCGCTGATGCCCTTCGCCCAGATCGCCACGCGGATCGGGGGCGCGCTCACGGTGACCGGGGCGCTGGTCGCGTTGAGGGCATTCGGGGGGTGAGGGTTTGTGACGGGCAGGACGGTACTGCTCGTCAGATCAGCGAAGTGAACCATCCGACTGTACTTCGCTGTAGGGGACAAGCACGCTAACGGCCGTCGCCGTCCTTCGCCACCACGTCTCCGGCCGATGGAGGCGGCGCCAGCACCCCGCGCCAGCGGCCATAGGCCCACGGCCGGTACCATGCGGCACGGCCCGGCAGGGTCTCCGGCACCAGGTCGATGCCGTGCGTCCCGAACGGCCCGCACCGGCAGATCCGTGAAAACCCGATCCAGCCGCCGGCCCAGAGCCCGTGTCGCTGGATCGCTTCGTCGGTGTAGGTGGAGCACGTCGGCCAATGGCGGCACTGGCGGCCGACGAGGCTCGACAGGGTGAGCTGGTAGCCCCGGATCGCCCAATGCGCAGCGCGGCGCATCGCTATCTCCTTGGTGTTTCACGATGATATCGGAAAACCGGATTCCCCTTCATTCCGCATCGTGCTCTATTCGGCGGCCTGGCGGCGGGCCTCCACCCGGTCGAGCGCATCGACCACGGCGTCGAAGGTCAGCAACGTCGAGGCGTGGCGGGCCTTGAAGTCGCGCACCGGCTCGAGGACGGCCAGATCCGCCCAGGCGCCCTCGGGCGCCGGGCCGTTCTCCTTGAGCATCCGCCGCATGGCGGTGCGGACCTCGCGCAGGGCCTCGGCCCGTTCGCCGACCACGTGGCGGGCCATGATCGAGGCCGAGGCCTGGCCCAGCGCGCAGGCCTTCACGTCGTGGGCGAAATCGGTGACGACGCCGTCGGCATCGACGGCGAGGTCGACGGTCACCGTCGAGCCGCACAGCTTCGAATGGGCGGTGGCGCTGGCGTCGGGCGCATCGAGCCGCCCGAGCCGGGGGATGTCGGCGGCGAGTTCGAGGATGCGGCGGTTGTAGATGTCGTCGAGCATGGCCTCGAACCCGTGTCCTGGCGGCGGAGCGCCCCGTCGTCGCGCCGGCCCGGTGCCGGGCGAGGCCGTATCTGCACCGACCGCATTGCGCGATCCGCCGAGAACGTCGATATAGTCGAGGGCGTGCCGTTTCGCGAGGATGCGGTTCGCCGATCCAGTGTCGCGCTCAACGCCATGAACCACCGCACCGTTCGGGCGTCGGCCGACCGCGAGACCGGTCGGGATAGTTCGACCGAGATGACCCGCCGATGTACGCAAAGCCCGACGCCACACCGATGACGTCCCGCATCGCGCGGGCGGGAGATGCCATGGATGCCGCGCTCAAGTCTCTCTCGTATCGCCTGAGCGAGACGCAGGGCGCCCCCGCTCCCGCCACCAACGGCCACGACCGGCGCAACGACAACGCGCCCGCCCCCGTCGAGGTGGCCCCGCTGCCGGCTTCGGCCGAGCGCGTCCCCCCCGAGATCGCCATGGTACGGCCGAGCCGCGAGGAGGCCGAGGCGGCGGTGCGGGTGCTGTTGCGCTGGGCCGGCGACGACCCGACCCGCGAGGGCCTGCTAGACACGCCGGCGCGCGTGGCGAAGGCCTACGAGCAGATCTTCTCCGGTTACCGCCAGGACGCGGAAGTGCTGCTCGAGCGGGTGTTCGAGGAGGTCGAGGGCTATTCCGACATCGTGCTCGTGCGCGACATCCCGTTCTACTCCCATTGCGAGCACCACATGGTGCCGTTCATGGGGCTGGCCCACGTCGCCTACTACCCGAGCAAGGGCGTGGTCGGCCTCTCCAAGCTCGCCCGCGTCGTCGACACCTTCGCCAAGCGCCTGCAGACGCAGGAGACCATGACCGCCCAGATCGCCGACGTGATCGAGAGCATCCTCAAGCCCCGCGGCATCGCCATCATGGTGGAGGCCGAGCACCTGTGCATGGCCATGCGTGGCGTCCAGAAGGCGGGCGTCTCCACCATCACCACCCAGTTCCGCGGCCTGTTCAAGGGCGATGCCAACGAGCAGGTCCGCTTCCTGACCCTCGTGCGCAACAAGTCCTGAGGCGGCACCGGCCGAAGCGATGACCGTGTCCGACAGCGGCTTTTCCGCCCCCGGTTCGCGCACCGAGATCGAGGAAGGCGCGGCCTTCACGCCGCGCTTCGACGCGCAGGGCCTGATCGCCTGCATCGCCGTGGATGCCGGCGACGGCCGCGTGCTGATGATGGCGCATATGAACGCCGAGTCCCTCGCCCTCACCCTGAAGACCGGGCAGGCCTGGTACTGGTCGCGCTCGCGCGGCGAACTCTGGCACAAGGGTGCCACCAGCGGCCAGGTCCAGACGGTGGTGTCGATGCGGGTCGATTGCGACCAAGACACCCTCCTGATCACGGTGAATGTCGGGGGCGACGGCGGTTGCTGCCACACCGGGCGGCGCGACTGCTTCTACCGGACGGTTTCGGTCGATCCCAGGACCGGGCTCGCGAGCCTCGAGACCGCGCGGTGAGCTGGGACGGCGTGTCCCAGAGCGCGTTCGCCCGGGGCCGCGACCGTTTTCCGGACGGTGCCGTCGAGCCGGTGGCGGAGCGGGCGCCGCGCGGGCCCCGGATCGGGCTCGCCCTCGGCGGCGGCTCGGCCAGGGGCTGGTCGCACATCGGCGTGATCGAGGCGCTGGAGGAGGCCGGCATCCACCCGGAGGTCGTGGCCGGCTGCTCCATCGGTGCGGTGGTGGGCGGGTGCTACGCCGCCGGCAAGCTCCCCGTCCTGAAGGATTTCGCCCTGTCGCTGACGCGGCGCGGCGTGATGGGGCTCATCGACGTGCGCTTCGGCTCCGGGCTGATCGCCGGGGACCGCCTGAGACGGCGGCTCCAGCGCGATCTCGGCGAGCGCCGCATCGAGCAGCTGCCGGTTCGCTTCGCCAGCGTCGCCACCGAACTCGGTAGCGGCGAGGAGGTCTGGCTGAGGCGCGGCTCCCTGGTGGAGGCGATGCGCGCCTCCTACGCCCTGCCCGGCATCTTTCCGCCCGTGCGCCTCGAGGCGCGCCTCCTCATGGACGGCACCCTGGTGAATCCGGTGCCGGTGACGGTCGCCCGCGCGCTGGGAGCCGATCTCGTCATCTGCGTGAACCTCAACGGCGAGGCCTGCCCCGAGCCCGTCGCCGTCGATCCGCCCGCGACGCTCGTGTCCGAGGCCGGCGATACCGTCGCCCTCCATCGCGGCTGGGCGATCCTGCGCGGAATGCGCGGGGCGGGCCGCCGCATCGCCGGCCGGCGCCGACGCCCGGCCCGGGAGCCCGGCGCCCCGGGCATGGCCCGGGTGATGCTGGACGCCTTCAACATCACCCAGGACCGCATCTCGCGGGCGCGCCTGGCCAGCGACCCGCCCGACATCGCGGTCCAGCCGCGCATCGGCGGGATGGGGCTGTTCGAGTTCCATCGGGCCGAGGAGGCCATCGCCCTCGGCCGCGAGGCGGCCAGGGCCGCCCTCCCCCAGATCCGCGCGATGATGGTCTGCGCGGCGTCGCGGGTGTGATCCTCGATCTCAGCCTACACCGATCGATCCCGCCACTTGCGCCGTCTCCCGGGCCGCCCGCAGGATGACCGCCGCCACGGTCTCCGGCGCCTCCTCGTGGGCGAGGTGGCCGAGGTTGCGCAGGAGTTCGACCCTGGCGCCGGGAATGCGCCGCTGCACGGCGAAAGCGGTCTCGGGCGAGACCGCCCTGTCGTCGCCGCCCACCACCAGCAGGGTCGGGACGGCAAGCCGCGGCAGGTCGCGGTCGAGGGCGGCCAGATCCCAGTTCGCCATCATCCCGAGCGCCCCGGCGACATGACCGGGAAAGCGCAGCAGGCGGCGGTAGAGGGCGAGGCCGTGGGCGTCGAGCTTCGAGCCGGTGCCGCGCATCAGGCGCTCCACCGCCGCGGTGTCGGCGCTCCAGGCGAAGATCTTCGGGGTGACGGGGTTGAGGAACAGCACCTTGGCGAGACTCGGGAACAGCACCGAGGCGAGGCCGGGGAAGGGCATCAGCGCACCGTTGAGGGCGACGAGGAGGTCCGGCCTGGCGCCGCCCTCGAGGCTCATCCGCGCCAGGATCGCGGCGCCGGCCGAATGCCCCACCGCGATCCGGGGCGCGACATCGAGGTGGCGCAGGAGCCCGGCGAGCGCCGCTGACATGCCGGGCAGGGACAGCCGGCCCGGCGGCAGCGGGTCGGTGAATCCGTGGCCCGGCAGGTCGAGGGCGAGCACCCGGAAGTCGGCGGCCAGGAGGGGCGCCAGCGCGCGCCAGGAATGGGTGGCCGCGCCGGTGCCGTGGACGAGGAGCAGGGCCGGCGCGTCGGGTCGGCCCATCTCCTGGATGTGCCACACGAGGCCGGCGGCCTCGACGAAGCGGCTCGCGGCGCGGTTGGGCCAGTCGCCCCCGTCGCGCTCCCACTGGGGACGGTCGCTGCGGCTCGTCATCGCGTCTCCTGCGACAGCGCCTTGACGGCGCCGCTCACCTGGCTCGCGTCGGCATAGGGCAGCGCGAGGTAGCGGGCGTCCATGGCCGCGGCCAGGCGCCGGGCCACGTCCTGGGGTCGGGGGGCGGTGTCGATGAAGATCGCGCGGATGCCGGTGGCCCGCAGCGCCGCGGCCGCCTTCAGCGCGTCGGCGCCGGCCTGCGCCCGGCCGGCCTCGCCGACGCGGTCGATGTTGGCGCGCCCGTCGGTGAGGATCACCACCACCGGGGTGCCCCCGCCGCGGCGCACGCCCAGCGCCACCTGCATGGCGATGTCGAGGCCGCTGGCGAGCGGCGTGCCGCCGCCGCCGGGCAGGGCCGAGAGGCCGCGCTTGGCCCGCACCAGCGAGCGCGTCGGCGGCAAGACCAGTTCGGCGCTGCGCCCGCGGAACGCCACCAGGGCGACCTTGTCGCGGCGGATGTAGGCCTCGGCCAGGAGCAGCTCGACGGCGCCCTTGGCCTCGGCCAGCCGCTCCAGGGCGGCCGAGCCGGAGGCGTCCACGGCGAAGATCGTGGTGGTCTCGGTGCGCTGCTTGAAGCGGGCGATGCGCACGTCCTGCGGGCGCACCACGAGGCGCCGCCCTTCGCGCCCGCGCATCCGCTGCCAGGGGGCGGCCGCGCGCAGGGTCTCGATGAGGTCGAGGCGGCCGCTGCGCGCGTCGCCGGGCCGGCTGCCGGCCGGGCGGCCGCTGCGGGAGGAGGCCGCCGCCGCGCCGATCCGGCCGGCCCGCGGCACCTTGGGCCTGAGCCCGCCCTCCGCGAGCTGCGCCAGCAGGCCCGGGGGGATCGCGGCCCGCGCCGCTTCGACCACGCGGTCCTCGAGCTCGGATGCGGTCCGCTCGGCGTCGGTCTCCGGCGCGGGCTGCGGCTCCTGCGGCGGGCCGTCCGCGCCCTCCTCGTCGGGTTCCTGGGCGTCGGATTCTTCGGCCTCCTCCGGCGCCGTGGGCGGCAGCCGGGTCGCGCGAGGGCCGAGCACCAGCCGCGCCGCTTCGATCGTGTCGGCCTCGTCCACGGTGGAGCGTCCATCGAGGCCGGCGGCGATCCGGGCGACGCGGGCGGCCAGCAGCGGACCGCGCAGGGACAGGACGCCGAGCGCGGCCGACGCCTGGCACAGGGCCGTCACCGCGTCCTCCCCCAGCACCGCCGCGCCCATCGGGGGACGGGGAAGCTGATCCGCGTCAGCCTCGATGTCCCTGACCGACAGATCGGTGAGGTCGATCCAGAAGGCGAGCCGTTCGGCGAGCACCGGGGAGGCCCGCTCCTCCTCGCCGATGCCCTCGTCGAGGAGGACCAGTCCGAACCGGGCCGGCCGGCTCTCGGCGAGCCCGTCGCGCTCCACCCGGACGAGTCCGGTGTCGAGGGCGGCGGCCAGGCGCGCCGCCGTGCCGGGGCTGAGGCGCTCGGCCATGGGCACGACGACGATGCCGCCGTCGGCGTCCGCGAGCAGGCCCCGTTGCGCCACCGGCCGCCCGGCGGCCAGGGTCGCGGCGAGGTCGAGGCCGCCGATCAGGCGATCGTCGGCGATGGTGCCCGGCATCTTTCGCCATGGCGCGGCCTTCGGCATGGCCGCGTGGAGGGCGGCGAGCCAGGCGTCGCGCACCGGTCCCGCGCCGGCGCGCACCAGGACACCGCCGCAGCCGTGGGGATCGTTCGCCACGAGACGGGCGATGCGCAGGGCGTCGCGCCACAGGGCCGCCGCATGGAACCCGCCCTCCCCCGCCGAGGGTGGAGGGTCCGCCGGCACCGTGTTCACAGCGAAAAGACCTCGGCCACCGCCCGCGCCACGCGCGCGGTCGAGCCGGATTCGTCCAGCGGGTTGCGGCGCAGGCGGTGGCGCAGGGCGGCCGGGGCGATGCG
Organism: Methylobacterium sp. Leaf466; assembly: GCF_001425565.1. Classification (NCBI taxonomy): domain Bacteria; kingdom Pseudomonadati; phylum Pseudomonadota; class Alphaproteobacteria; order Hyphomicrobiales; family Methylobacteriaceae; genus Methylobacterium; species Methylobacterium sp. Leaf466. Next base: position 118,633 of record NZ_LMRC01000031.1, read on the forward strand.
GACGAGATGGTCGCGGTCCACCGTCCGGGCCCCCTCGAAGGCGGCCAAAGCCCGGGCCGTGCGCATCAGGGTGAGCTCGCCGCGCAGGCCGTCGGTGCCGAGCGCGAGGCAGAGCCGGGCGGCATCCTCCAGGGTCGCATCGGGCACCTCGAGGCTCGGCAGGCGCGCGCGGGCGGCGGTGAGGTCGGCTTGGATGGCGCGGTCGGCGGCCTCGTAGGCCGCGCAGAACCCGGCCGGATCGCGCTCGAAGGCGTCGCGGCGGCGCACCACGTCGATGCGGGTGGGCAGGTCGGTGGGGGTGGTGACCTCGACGGCGAGGCCGAACCGGTCGAGGAGCTGGGGCCGCAGTTCCCCCTCCTCCGGGTTGCCGCTCCCGACCAGCACGAACCGCGCCGGGTGGCGCACGCTCAGGCCCTCGCGCTCGACGGTGTTGATGCCGGAGGCGGCGACGTCGAGGAGGAGGTCGACGAGGTGGTCGTCGAGGAGGTTGACCTCGTCGATGTAGAGGAAGCCGCGGTTGGCCCGCGCCAGCAGACCCGGCTCGAACGCCTTCTCGCCGTGCGCCAGGGCGCGTTCGAGATCGAGGGCGCCGACCACCCGGTCCTCGGTGGCGCCCAGCGGCAGGTCCACCACCGGCACCGGCACGAGGTGGGACCGGCGCTCGCCCTGGCGCGCGGCGCAATGCGGGCATGGGTCGGGGCTCTGGGCGGGATCGCAGCCGTAGGGGCAACCGACCACCGCCCTCATCTTGGGCAGCAGCGCGGCCAGCCCCCGGATCGCCGTGGACTTGCCGGTGCCGCGGTCCCCGAACACGAGGACGCCGCCGACGGAGGGGTCCACGGCGGCGATCAGCAGCGCCCGCTTCATCTCGTCCTGGGCGACGATGGCGGAGAAGGGAAAGGTGGTCACGCGGGGGCACGCTTTCGTCATGGTCGGTACAGGGAATCGCACGAAGCGCGAACTCCCCTTCCCCGCGGCTGGGGAAGGTGGCCCGCGGAGCGGGTCGGATGAGGGTGGCTCCTCTCGCGGGAGGGTGCCCTCACTCCCCCATGCTCCGCAAGCGCCCAAACGCGCGCAGGCGAGCGGATGCACACAGGCCGCCGATGGCGCACCCGACCGGTCCCGGACGGCGCGGTTCCCTCCCCTGACGGCGAGGGAACACGAAAGCGGATCCCGCGATCGTTCAGTCGGTGGCGCCGAATTCCCCGACGTGCCGCCGCGGCGAGCGTCTCACTCTGCCGCCGCCCGCTCCACGCCCATGCGGCCCCAGATCGAGGTGAGCGCGCCGACGAGGTGGTCGATGTCGGCGTCCGAATGCAGCGGCGAGGGCGTGATCCGCAGGCGCTCGGTGCCGCGCGGCACGGTGGGGTAGTTGATCGGCTGCACGTAGATGCCGAACTCGTCGAGCAGCGTGTCCGAGATCGCCTTGCACAGGACGGGATCGCCGACCATCACCGGCACGATGTGGCTGTCGTTGGGGAGGTAGGGGATGTCGGCCGCGTCGAGGCGGGCGCGGACCTGTGCGACCCGCTCCTGATGCCGGATGCGCTCGACGTTGCTGCCCTTGAGGTGCCGGATGCTGGCGGCCGCACCCGCCGCCACGGCCGGCGGCAGCGACGTGGTGAAGATGAAGCCGGAAGCGAAGCTGCGCACGAAGTCGCACAGTTTCTCGGAGCCGGTGATGTAGCCGCCGTGCACCGCGAAGGCCTTGCCGAGGGTGCCCTCGATCACGTCGAGGCGGTGGGCGAGGCCCTCGCGCTCGGAGATGCCGCCGCCGCGATTCCCGTAGAGGCCGACCGCATGGACCTCGTCGAGGTAGGTGAGCGCACCGTGGGCTTCCGCCACGTCGCAGATCTCGGCGATGGGGGCGATGTCGCCGTCCATGGAATAGACCGACTCGAAGGCCACGAGCTTGGGGCGCGAGGGATCGATCAGCCGCAGCTTGCGGTCGAGGTCTTCGGGATCGTTGTGGCGGAAAATGTGGCGCTCGGCGCGGCTCGCCTTGATGCCCTCGATCATGGAGGCGTGGTTGCCCTCGTCGGAGAGCACGACGCAGCCCGGCAGCTTGCCGGCGAGCGTGCCCAGCGCCGCCCAGTTCGAGACGTAGCCGGAGGTGAAGAGGAGGGCCGATTCCTTCTGGTGGAGGTCGGCCAGTTCCTGCTCCAGGAGCACGTGGTAGTGGTTGGTGCCCGAGATGTTGCGGGTGCCGCCAGCACCCGCGCCGCAGCGGTCGAGGGCGTCGTGCATGGCGTCGAGCACGATCGGGTTCTGGCCCATGCCGAGGTAGTCGTTCGAGCACCACACCGTCACCGGGCGCTGGCCGCCGGGCGTGTGGTGGGTGGCATGGGGGAAACGGCCGTTGTGGCGTTCGAGATCGGTGAAGACGCGGTAGCGGCCCTCGCGATGGAGACCGGCCAATGCGTCACCGAAGAATGCCTCGTAATCCATGGGCGTCCCCTTTCCCTGTCATCCGACGTTCTGTGCGGCTCGTGACAACCTAGCTTGACACTCGAAGTGACAATAATTCTAGACACGAAATTTGCCAGCACTTTTTTTCGGCTCTCGCCGACTCTTCGCGGGAGGGGGGAACGATGGGGTATGGCGGGGGCACGCCGCGCCTGCGCACCGTGGGCTCCGAACGCAAGATCATGTCGTCGGGTGCGGTCGATACCCACCTCCCCGTCATCCCGGGGCTGTGCAGCACAACCGGGAATCCATGAGTGCCGCCGACGACCGAAGAGCTGTCGGCGGCTCCGGGTTCCGTGTTCGCCTGCGGCGCCCCGGCATGACCGAGGGTGGCCGTGACCGTGGGGATCGCCGTCTCGCTTGTGTGTCGCGACCTCGGTGCGCCGAGCGACCGCCGCCGTCGAGATCCCCGCGTCAGCTTTGGACCGGATCGCAAATCGAACCGGCTTCGCCGGAACGGGCCGTCTCGACGATGCCGCCCCTCGAGCCCTACAGCGCCTTGCCGTCGTGCCAGACGCAGTTGGAGGCGAGGATGCCGAGGTTCACGTCGGACTTGGCCGGCTGCGGCAGGGTCTTGCCGTCCATGGCGAGGTCGATCTTGATCTCGACCTGGCCCTTCTGCTCGTTGGTCCGGCGCGAGAAGTAGCAGTACTGCTGGAAGGGCGCGTCCTCGTTGGCCTTGAAGTTCCAGCCGGTGACGATCTGCCCGTCCATGTAGGGCACCTGCTTGAACACCGTGAAGCTGGTATTCACCGTGGCCTTCGAGGCCGGAGCGGCGTCGGCGCCGAGCTGCGCCTTGGTCGGCGTCGGGGTCGCGGCGGCCCTGGGGAGCCCGCCCTCGAGCTTCAGGGTGTTGTCGGTGAGCGTGACCTCGCCCTTGGTCTTGATGGTGACGTCGGAGAGCGCCGTCTGCATCGCGGCGGCGATCTTCTCGGCGGCCGAATCGAACTGGTTCATCGTCGCGTAGCCGTAGAAGCTGGCGCCCAGGCCCGCCCCCGCCAGCAGGCAGAAGGCGCCCGCCCCGAGGGAGCGGAACAGGAAGGCGCGCGCGGCGGTCATCCGCGCCTCCGCCCTGAGGCGGCCGTTGACGCTCTGGGCGAGGACGACGTTCTCGGGCGTCCCTTGCGCGTGCAGGCTCATGCGCCCGCTCCCGCGCTGGCCGGGACCGCCGTCGGCGCGCTCGCCGCCGGCCTGCGGTCGATCGGGATCACCGCGCCGCCGGCCGCCGCCTCGCGGGCGGCGGCGGCATCACGGGCCGCCGCGGGCTTGGGCTGCTGCAGCCCCATCTCCTCGCGGATCGCGTCGGTGATCGAATCGAGCATGTAGGGCGTGGCTGCCGGGTCGACGGTGGCACCGAGGTCGTCCTCGTCCATGAAGGTCTTGCGCACCGAGACCGAGCACAGGGCGAGGATCGTCGAGGCGAAGGCGGCGCAGAGCGCAGGCACGAACACGAAGATGCGCAGGAAGGCGTGGACCTGCGCGTCGGTGACGTCGATGGGGTCGACGCCGTAGACCATGGCGGTGAAGGAGTGCAGCTGCGAGCGGTTGACCGCGTTGCGATAGGCCTGCTCGGCGTCCGCCACCTTGCGGTCGGCCGCACCCCGGTCGAGCTCGGCCCGCGCCTTGCGGGCGTCCTCGAGGGACTTCACGACGAGGCCGCGGTCGGCGCCGGCCTTGGCGACGCTGGCGTTCAGCGTGGCGGTGCGCGGATCGGTGACGCACTTCAGGTTGGAGTAGCGCTGGCCGCGGCTGTTGGTGCCGGAGATCCGCTCGCACCGCTGGGCGGGAAGGCCGGCGAGCTGGGTGGCGTTCTCGGTGGCCCGCTTCTCGATCTGGTCGAGCTCGGTGGTGTATTGGGCGACCCGGGCGTCGGCGGCACCGATGCGGCCGTCGATGGTGCTGCGGTCGGCCTGGGCGTCCTTGAGGGCGGTCTTGGCCTTGGCCGCATCCATGAGGCGGGGATGGAACATCATCTCGCCGAGCTGCGAGACCGACTTCGTCGTCACGCCCGCCGCGAAGACGATGCCGATGATGGCCAGCACCCGCACCACGACCGAGCGCTGCGTGCGCGCCAGGATGCCCAGCGGCACGCGGCACAGCTCCACCGCCGCATAGACCAGCGGCGCCAGCAGCATGAAGTAGAACGCGCGCGGATCACCGTCGCTGTAGTAGCCCGCGAACAGCCAGGCGCCCCACAGGGAGGCGCCGATCACCATCGCCTCCACGAGGTAGGCGATGCCGACATAGCCCCACTTGATGCGGTAGCCCTTCTCCACGTGGCGCTCGTGCCGCCACTGGTCCGTCTCGCGGATCCAGGCACGGCGCTCGCGCTGGACGTCCCTGCTCGGGGGGGTTCTCGGCATGGGGCACTCTGGTTTCGATACGCGACGGAGGCGGGTTTAACATCCGGTTAAGCAGCCGCGTTATGCGGCTATTGTGCCGTTTTTGGGCCAGCCCGCGGTCCAATCGTCGGCCTGCGGTTCCCGACGGGCCGGGATGGCCGTCGCGGAAGGCTTGCGTCCCGCATCCGCCTCGCGCAAAGCCGCGCTCGGGCGGCGCGGCCGTGGCCGGCATCGCTCCGGCCGCTCGCGGCCCGAGGACGCCACGCTCGCCGCGGCCGAGAACGGAGCCGGACTGCGATGACCGACGTCCACGCCGGCTCCTACAAGGAAGCCATCATCTTCCTCGTCACCGCCGGCGTGGTGGTGCCCCTGTTCCACCGGCTGCGCATCAGCCCGGTCCTCGGTTTCATCGGGGCGGGGGCGCTGCTGGGGCCGTTCGGCCTCGGGCGGCTGGCCGACGGCCTGCCCTGGATCGGCTACGTCACCATCGGCAACCGGGACCAGATCGCGCATCTGGCCGAGTTCGGCGTCATCTTCCTGATGTTCATGATCGGGGTGGAACTGTCCTGGGAGCGCCTGCGCACCCTGCGCCGCCTGGTGTTCGGGCTCGGCTCGGTGCAGGTCATCGCCTCGTCGCTGGTGATCGCGGCCTGCCTGCGCGCGGTCGAGGTGCCCTTCGGCGCCGCCCTCATCGTCGGCCTTGCGCTGGCCCTGTCCTCCACCGCGGTGGTGCTGCCGGTTCTCGCCGAACAGAAGCGCCTCAACACGCCGGCCGGCCGCGCCAGCTTCGCCGTGCTGCTGTTCCAGGACCTCGCGGTGGCGCCGATGCTGTTCGCGGTGGCGGTGCTGGGCATGAAGGAGGGCGGCAACGTCGGCTCGGCCCTGGCCATCGCCCTGGGCCAGGCCGCGATCGCCCTCCTCGTCATCGTCGTGGCCGGCCGCCTCGCCCTGCGTCCGCTGTTCCAGCTCGTGGCGCGCACGCGCTCGCCGGAACTGTTCATGGCGGCCTGCCTGCTGGTCATCGTCGCCACCGCGCTCACGGCGGCGGCGAGCGGCCTGTCGATGACGCTGGGCGCCTTCATCGCCGGGCTGCTGCTCGCCGAGACCGAGTACCGCCGGGCGATCGAGGCGACGATCGACCCGTTCAAGGGGCTCCTCCTCGGGGTGTTCTTCGTCTCGGTGGGCATGGGGCTCGACCCCGCCCTGCTGGTGTCGGCGCCCAAGACGATCATCGGGCTGGCCCTGTGCCTCCTGGCGATCAAGGCGGCGGTGATCGTGGCGGCGGCGCCGTTCTTCCGGGTGACGCGGGCGGTGGCGCTGGAGGCGGCGCTTCTGCTCGGCCCGGGCGGCGAATTCGCCTTCGTGCTGATCGGCGGCGCCATCGCCGGCGGCCTGGTGCCCGAGCCGGTCGGCCAGGCGGCGCTGATCGTCACCACCGTGACGATGATCGCGATCCCCGGCCTCGCGGTGGTGGCGCGCCGGCTCGGGCGGCGGCTGTCGTCGGCCCGCCTTGGCCGGGCCCGGGCCGAACCGCTGCCGGCCAAGCTGCAGAACCGGGTGATCATCGCCGGCTACGGCCGGGTCGGCCGCCTCGTCGGCGAGATGCTGGCCCGCCACAAGATCCCGTACCTCGCCCTCGACGCCGACGCCGCTCGGGTCTCGGAACAGCGGCGCCTGGGCAACCCGGTCTACTTCGGCGATTCCGCCAATCCCGAGCTGCTGCGCCGCTGCGACATCGCCTCGGCGCGGGCGCTGGTCGTCACCCTCGACAACCCGCAGGCGGTGGAGGCGGTGGTGGAGGCCGCCCGGGCCGAGCGGCGCGACATCACCATCGTGGCGCGGGCGCGCGACGCCCGCCATGCCGCCGCCCTCTACGAACTCGGGGTCGACGACGCCGTGCCCGAGACCATCGAGGCCTCGCTCCAGCTCTCCGAGGCGGTGCTCGTGGATGTCGGCGTGCCGATGGGCCTCGTGATCGCCTCGATCCACGAGCGCCGCGACGAGTACCGCGCCATGCTCAAGCGCAAGGAGACCGAGGTGCGCCCCGCCTTTCGCGCCCGCCGCACCGTCGGAAAGGGAACGCCGCCCGAGGAGGCCCCGGTCGCCGAGGCGCCGTGACGGGCCGGACAGAGAGCGGCGAGGGTCCGGTCCGGCGACGCTGCGATCAGAACAGGCGTCCCTGGCCCAGGTTCGGCGACGTGGGCGCGCCGGGCGTGGGCACCGGCGCCGCCTCGGCGCGCTCCTTTACCGACCTCGGTCCGCGACGGACGCCGACGCGCGCGCGCGGTTCGCTGCCGGTGGCGAAGCTGCAGCGGTAGACGATCTCGTCGGGGGGGCCGAGCGCGGTATCGAGGGGCACGGTGACCGTGTCGCCGGAGTAGCGCCACTTGCGGGTGCCCTTGTCCCAGTAGAGCCAGATCATCGTCGGATGGCCCTTGATCGCGAAGACGGCGGCGTTCTTGGCCAGCGCCTGGATGGTGCGCGGGTCGTACATGCCCTTGGCGCGATAGGCGTCCTGGAACGCCTGCGGCTGGCGCTCGACGAACGTGTTCTTCACGATCTGAATCGTGGCGCCCGGTTTGCCAAGAAACCGCTTGAAGTCGCTCAAAGATCGCAAGACGACCGACATGGCGTCACCCTTATCCAGGACCGTACGAGCACGGCCCTGACTTGCACGAGACTGTGCAGACGAGCTGTTTGATTCTCGTGACGCAGATGGAGGGGGGGAGAACGCTACGGCGCGGGATATCAACAGGTTTCCCGGGTTATACCCAGCTTCGTGCCGGGCATCGCAACACCGTCCTGCCCATCGAGCCCGCGTGAACGCCGATAAATTGCTTATTCAGCTTCGGAATCCCGGCCGACGACCGGCATGGGCCGGGGTGCCGAGGGGCTCGCCGCGGCGCCGTTCCGTGCCGGCTTGACGCGGCGCCCGCCTTGCCGCGTTGTCGGGCGATGCTGCTGCCGTTCTTCACAGCCCTGCGCGCCGCCCGGGTGCCCGTCACCCTGCGCGAGTACCTGACGCTTCTGGGCGCCCTCGACCGCAATCTCGCCGACCGCAGCGTCGAGACGTTCTATCTCCTGGCCCGCACCGCCCTCGTGAAGGACGAGCGGCATCTCGACCGGTTCGACCGGGTCTTCGGCACCGTCTTCAAGGGCGTCCAGTCCCTCGACGCGGCGGTGGAGGCGTCCGCCATCCCCGAGGAATGGCTGCGCAAGCTCACCGAACGCTACATGACCGACGAGGAGAAGGCAGAGCTCAAGGCGCTCGGCTGGGACAAGCTGTTCGAGACGCTGAAAGAACGCCTCGCCGAGCAGAAGGAGCGCCACCAGGGCGGTTCGAAGTGGATCGGCACCGGCGGCACCTCGCCCTTCGGCGCCTACGGCTACAATCCGGAGGGCGTCCGGATCGGCCAGGACGGCAACCGCCATTTCCGGGCGGTGAAGGTGTGGGACCGGCGCGACTTCAAGGACCTCGACGACGGCGTCGAACTCGGCACCCGCAACCTGCGCGTGGCGTTGCGCCGCCTACGGAGCTTCGCCCGCACCGGGGCGGCGGAGGAACTCGATCTCGACGGCACCGTCCGGGCGAGCGCCGCCAAGGGCTACCTCGACCTGAAACTGCGGCCCGAGCGCCGCAACGGCGTGAAGGTGCTGCTGTTCCTCGACGTCGGCGGATCGATGGACCGGCACGTGGAACTGGCCGAGGAACTGTTCTCGGCGGCGCGGGCCGAGTTCAAGCACCTCCAGCACTTCTATTTCCACAATTGCCCTTACGAGCGGGTCTGGACCGACAACCGCCGCCGTCACGACGAGGGGATGCCTGTCCTCGACCTCGTCCGCACCTATCCGTCCGACTACCGCCTCGTCTTCGTCGGCGACGCCGCCATGAGCCCCTACGAGATCGCGATGCCGGGCGGCTCGGTGGAGCATTGGAACGAAGAGGCGGGCCAGGTCTGGCTGCAACGGCTCCTCGACCACTTCCCGAAGGCCGCCTGGCTCAACCCGACGCCGCCCGAGCACTGGGCCTACACCCAGTCCACCGCCATGGTCCGGCGGCTCGTGGACGACCGGATGTTCCCCCTCACCCCTGAGGGGATCGAGGGCGCCACCAGGGTTTTGATGCGGTGAGGCCGGATCACCCCTGGCGAGCCGGCGTCGTCACGGTAAGCCCGTCGAGGTCGGGCTTGACGCGGATCTGACAAGAGAGGCGCGAGGTCGAGCGCACGTCGGAGGCGAAATCGAGCATGTCCTGTTCCATCGGCTCGGCCGGCCCGACGACGGCGGCCCAATCGGCGCCGACGTAGACGTGGCAGGTGGCGCAGGCGCAGGCGCCGCCGCATTCCGCGTCGATCCCCGGGACGTTGTTGCGGATCGCCGCCTCCATCACGGTCGAACCGACCTCCGCCTCCACTGTCCTGGCCGTGCCGGCATGGTCGACGTAGGTGATCTTGGGCATCGCTGGCTCCGGGTTCGTCCACCGCATGTGTGGCCGGTCTTGTGGCGCGCGCCTGCCTTGAAGGGGCGGGCCCCTGAAAGCAAGCGTCGCGGCGGGTCCGGCCATTATTCCCTGCGCCGACGTGAGAGCGCCAGGGCGGTTCCGCCGGAATGCGCCGGCGCCCGCTTTTGCCGCACGGGTCAGGTTGCGTCGGGCCCGAGGCGGTCGATGGCCGCCAGCGTGTCGGCGACGACCCTCGCGATATCCGCGAGGCCGGGAGGTGCGGGGTCTCCGGCGCGCAGGCCCGCCTCCACCTCGGCGCAGAGCGCGGCCAGCGCGGCGGCCCCGACCCCCAGGGCCGAGCCGCGCAGGGTATGGACGAGGTCGGCCCGCGGCGCCGACGCCGGCCCGTCCTCGCGAATGCGGGGCAGGAGCACGGCGCATTGATGCGCGAACAGCGTCAGCACCTCCCGCGCCAGATCGGCATCGCCGAAGGTCTGGGCGTCGAGATGGGCGCGGTCGATCAGGGCGGGAGGCGACACGTGGGGCGATCCTGGGCCTGCGCGGGCGAGCCGGGGGGCGGCTGTCCACAGGCCATGCGGCGGCGGTTCGCAGGCGCTTAAGCATTGAGGCATCATGCGGATAGCCCGCTGCCGGAGTTCGGGCTTTCGTTTAGTAACCATTCCGTTAAGGTTTTTCGGGTGGTTCGCCCGGCTCGGGTATCCCGGCCCGGCGGCGAAGTCTAAACTTCCTTGGTAAATCGGTAAAAATGACTCCGGCCGCCGGTGACAGCGGTGGGTCGGGGCTCGCGTGACGAGGCGTTGGATGGCCACGGAAAAGAAGCTCAAGGATCCGGCCGAGGCGGCGCTTTCCGCGATCGAACAAGCTCTGAACCTGGACATGCTGACCCCCGAGCGGGACGACAAGCGCGTCGAGCCGCGGTTGCCCGACGTCGGCGACGGCGACGACCTCCTCGACCGCAACGGACGCCTCGCCCCCCCACGCCTCGACCTCGATCCCCCGCTGGTGTCCGACCTCGCCCAGGCCGATCGTTCGCGGCCCCGGCGCGAGGGCGGGCTCCTGCCCCCCGACCGCTCGCTGGTGGCCAACGACGACCGCCAGAACATCGGCATCCTGCAGCAGACCCTGCGGGTGCGCCCGTCCTCGAAGCCCTACCTCGTGGCAGCGATCGCGGCGCTCGCCTGGATCGGGGCCCTCGTCGGCCTGGCCTGGCAGCAGTCGGGTGGCGACCTGCGCGCCTTCTTCGCCGGGATGACCGCCCTCCAGTCCGCCGTCGCCGCCACCGTGGTGGTCGGCCCCACCGTGCTGTTCCTGATCATGGCCATGCTGGCCGTGCGCGCCCAGGAGATGCGCCTCGTCGCCCGCGCCGTCGGCGAGGTCGCGATCCGTCTGGCCGAGCCCGAGAACTTCTCCACCGACGCGGTCCTGACCATGTCGCAGACCGTGCGCCGCGAAGTGGCCGCGGTGGGCGACGGCGTCGAGCGGGCGCTGGCGCGGGCCGGCGAACTCGAGACCCTGGTGCGCGGCGAGATCGCCACCCTGGAGCGGGCCTATTCCGAGAACGAGATCCGAATCCGGTCGCTGGTCGACGAACTCGTGGCGCAGCGCGAGTCCATCGTCGCCAACGCCGAGCGGGTGCGCGGCGCCATCGCCGGCTCCCACCAGAACCTCACGGCGGAACTCGACGGCGCGGCCGAGCGCATCGTCGCCGCCGTCACCGGTGCGGGCGACCGGGTCACCGGCGCCCTCGACGCGCGCGGCGAGGCCATCACCACGGCGCTCGGCGACCGCGGCGACGCCATCACGGCGGCGCTGGGCGTGGCCGGCGACAAGGTGGTCGGCCTCGTCTCGGAGCGTGGCGACGATCTCGTCCAGCGCCTGACCACCACCAGCGAGGGCGTGCGCGGCAGCCTCGCCGACGTCGGCAACGCCCTGGCGCAGTCGCTGGAGAGTCGTGCCGGCGAGGTCACCCAGGCCTTCGAGCGCACCGGTGGCATCCTCACCGCGACGCTGGCCGACAACGCCGGCCAGGTCGCCAGGACCCTCGCCGAGACCGGGGCCGAGGTGATCTCGGCGCTCAACCGCCAGGGCGGCGCCGTGCGCGAGAGCTTCGAGGAATCCGCTCGCTCCCTCGAGACCACCTTCCTGTCCCGCGGCACCGAACTCACCGAGCGGTTCGCCTCCACCGGCGGCACCATCACCGCACGGTTCGCCGAGACCGGCGCCGCCCTCACCCAGGACATCGCCACCCGCGGGGCGTCCCTGCGAGCCGAGATCGAGGCGGCCGGCACCGGCGTGTCCGATCTCATCGAGACGCGCAGCCGCGACGCCCACGCCGGCCTCGTCCTGGCCGCCACCGGCATCGTCGAGACCTTCAGCACCAGCGCCGCCGGGCTGCGCGACGACCTCGTCGCCTCCGCCGAGGGTCTGGCCGCCAGCGTCGGCGCCAGGGGCGATGCCATCGCGGACCGGATCGCCGCCGTGGCCGACCGCCTGCACGAGACCGTGACCGTCCAGGGCGGCGGCCTCGAGACCCGGCTCGATGCGGCCGGCGAGCGGATCGGCAACCTCGTCCTCCTGCGGACCCAGGAGGCGACCACCGCCCTCGACGGCGCCTTCACCTCCCTCGGCCAGACCTTCGAGACCCGCGCGTCGGGCACCGTCGACAGCCTGCGCTCCACCGTCGACGCGCTCGGCGCGGACATCGACGGCCGTGGCGCCAGGGTCGCCGAGATCGTCCGGCTCGGCGCCGAGGCGATCACGACCTCCGTCGTCGCCAGCACGGACGAGGCGGTCAGGGCCCTGCGTCACTCCGCCGAAGCATCGGCCGCCACCGTCGGCGCCAGCACGGCGGAGGCCGTCGAGGCCCTGCGCCGCTCCGCCGAGGAGACCACCAGCGCGGTCGGCGCCAGCACCGGCGAGGCCGTCCAGACGTTCCGCCGCTCGGCCGAGGACATGACGGCCGCCGCCGCCGCCAGCGCCGACCGCGCCGCCGAAGCCATCCGCCTGTCCGCCTCCGGGGCGACCGGCGAGCTCGAGGCCCGCACGGCGGACGTCGCCGCCGTGTTCGACCGCCGCGTGGCGGCCACCGCGGACGACCTCTCCGCCAGGACCCAGGCGGCGGCCAACGCCCTGCTCGAAACGGTCCAGGGCGTCGGCGGCGAGCTCGAGCGCAGCGCCGAGACCTCCGTCGAGGCCCTGCGCCGGGCTGTGCTGGGCATCGGCGACCAGGTGACGGAGCGGACCGCGCAGGTCACCGGCGCCCTCGCGCAGGCGGCCGAAGGCCTGCGGGCCGACCTCACCCAGCGCATCTCGGAGGTGGAAACCGCCTTCGGAAGCCAGGGCCGCGGCCTCTCCGACCTCATCGCCACCCATGCCCAGGATGCGCAGGCGCAGATCGCCGGCGTCGCCCGCGACGTGGTGATGGCGGTGACGACCCATGGCGCGCGCGTCAACGACGCCCTCGTGCGCACCGGGACCACCTTCACCGAAGCCACCGAAGGCCGCGCCCGCGACATCGACGCGGTGCTCAACGACCGCCTCTCCGCCCTCATGGAGACGATCTCCCGCGGCGACATCCTGGCGGACCGGATTTCGCGGGATACGGCGTCCCTGACGCAGGTCGTGGACGGCCAGCTCGCCGAGATGGACCGCGTCATCACCGTGCAGGGCAAGGCCATGGCCGAGACCATCGCCGACCGCACGCGGGAGGCGCGCGATGTCGTCGAGGCGCAGCTCGGCGCCCTCGAGGACCGCTCCGTCAAGCGCACCGCCGAGATCGGCGAGACCTTCACGACGCTGGTGACCCACATCGACGGACATCTCGGCGCCCGCGCCACCGCGCTCAACGAAGCCCTGATCGTGCGCACCGGCGAGATGGCGCGCATCATGACCGAGGGCAGCCGCGACCTCGTCCAGGCGCTGGACGCCCGTGCCGACGGCATGGCCCAGGACATCGCCGCCCGCAGCCAGAGCCTCGGCGACACCCTCGGCGTCCGTGCGGCCGAAATCGCCGAGCGGATCGAGGTACAGACGGTCGCCCTCGCCGGCCGCCTCGACGACGGGGTCGGCCGCTTCGACACCGGCGTCCTCCAGCGCCTGGAGGCCATCGGTGCCGCCCTCGAGGAGCGCAGCCGCCTTATCGACGAGACCTTCGGCGCCCAGGCCTTCGAGGCGATCCGCCTCATCGAGAGCCGCACCCGCGCCGTCGACGACGAACTCGCCGGCCGCACCCGCGAACTCGTCGCCCTGGTCGAGCAGCGCAGCGGCGGCGCCAACGAGGCGCTCGCCGCCCAGGTCGAGGCGGTCCGTGCCGCCTTCGCGGAGCGCGCCGACGACCTCGGCACCCTCATCGACGCCCGCACCGCGGCCATGACGAGCGAACTCGACGAGAAGGGGCGCCAGGTCTTCGGCGCCCTGGGCGGCCGCATCACCGAGATCGCCCGTCTCTTTGACACCGGCAGCGCCTCGCTCGGCGCCCTCCTCGACCAGCGCGGTGAGGCCGTGCTCGGCCGCCTGCGCGAGGTCGTGGCGGAAGCCGACCGGCTCCTCGCCGAGGGCGAAGGCCGTCTCGGCAAGACCCTCGACACCCGCACCGCCGACATCAGCGCCCTCCTCGACGAGGGGGTCCGCACGGTCCACGGCCTCCTCGACGACCGCACCGGCGAGATCCGCGGCCTGCTCGACGGGCATGCCGGCGCCCTCGCCCATACCTTCGACGACCGGGCCAGCCAGATCCGGGCCCTCCTCGACGACCGCACCGGGGCGATCACCGCGACCCTCGACGACCGCACCGGCCGCATCCGCGCCCTCGTGGACGACCATTCCGAAACGCTGGCCGCGACCTTCGACGGAGGCACCGACCAGATCAGGGGCCTGCTCGACCGTCATGCCGACGGCGTGACCGCCACGCTGGGCGACGGCACCGCCCGGATCGGCGGGCTCATCGAGACCCACCGGACGGACCTCGCCGCGGCGATGGACGGCGGCGCCGGCCTCATCCGCGACCTCGTCGATACGCATGCCACCGTCGTGGCCACCGCGCTGGGTGACAAGGCCGTCGAGATCAAGTCCGCCCTGGAGCACCACGCCGAGGAGCTGGCCACCACCCTCGACGGCCGGACGGAGAGCCTGCGCGCCATCGTGGGCGGCCATTCCGGCGCCATCGCCGCGACCTTCGGCGACGGCACCGCCGAGATCCGCAACCTGCTCGACCATCACGCGCAGGGCCTCGCCACCACGATCGCGCAGGGCGCGAGCGGCATGCGGACCCTCGTCGACGGCCAGTCCGGCGTCCTGGCCGCCACCCTGGAGGAGAGGACCGAGCAGATGCGCGGCCTCCTCGACCAGCACGGCGAGTCCCTGACGGCGACCCTCGACGACCGCACCGGCCGCCTGCGCAACCTCGTCGACGGTCATGCCCGCGCCTTCACCACCACCGTCGACGAGCGCACCGCCGAAATCCGCGGCCTGCTCCAGACGCATGCCGGCACCGTCGCGACCAGCTTGGACGACCAGACCGGCGCGATCCGGACCCTCCTCGACGGCCACGCCGGGGCGCTGACCGTCACCTTCGACGAGCGCATCGATCCGCTGCGCGACAGCCTGACCGAACGCAGCCAGCAACTCGTCTCGACCATCGAGACCGCCCTTACCCGGGCCACCGGCGCCATCGACGTGCGCAGCCAGGCGCTGCTCACCCTGTTCGACGAGCGCATCGGCGGTCTCGACGAGGTGGTCCAGGGCGGCGGCGCGCGCTTCGCCAAGACCATCGACGACCGCACCAGCGGCATTCGCGGCCTGTTCGACGAGATCCTGCGGGCCCTCGACGGACTGGTGGACGGCCGTGCCGAGGCCCTCGCCGACCGCCTCGACGCCCGTACGCAGACCCTCGCCACCCTGTTCGACGAGCGCATGCGTGCCCTCGACGCCCTGGTGGAAGAGCGGGCCTCCGACTTCGCGCGGACGATCGAGGCGCAGGGCTCGAGCCTGACCCAGACGGTCGACGCCCGCAGCGAGGCCTTCACCAGCCGCATCGACAACCGCATGAAGGTGTTCGCCAACCTCGTCGCCTCCCGTGGCGACGCCCTGGCCACGGCCTTCGACGACCGCCAGGACGCCTATTCCACCCTGGTGGATCAGGGCACGGCCACCATGCTCGCCGCCTTCGACGAGCGCGTCAGCCGCCACGCCGCCCTCGCCGAGGCCCATGCGGCGGCGCTCGGTGCCGCCCTCGACCAGCGCAACGCCGCGATCAGCACTCTCCTCGACGGACGCACCGAAGAGCTCGGGACCGCCTTCGAGCGCCGCACCGGGGCGCTGGCCACGCTCATCGAGAGCCGTGGCCAGGCCCTGTCGCGACGCCTCGCCGAGAGCGCCGAGGTCATCACCCGCGCCATCGAGGAGCGCGGCGGCGCCCTCGTCACCACCCTGGACGGCCGCGGCACCGAGGTGGTCGAGGCCCTGGGCCACCATGCCGACCGCCTGCGCGACCTCGTCGAGGGCCCGGCCGCGACCCTGGTCGGTTCGCTCAACGACAGCGGCCAGGCCATCGAGCGGGCCCTGGCCGAACACGGCCAGCCCCTGGTGGAGGCGATCCGCGAGCGGACCGAGGCGCTGGTGGCGCAATCGGATGCCTCCGCCAATGCCCTGCTCAGTGCCATCGACGGCGGCGCATCGCGTGCCATCGCGACGCTGACGGATGCCGGCGACCGCCTGCGCACCGATCTCGGCGGCGTACTCGGCCGCATCAACGGCGCCAACGAGGCCCTTCGCGACCTCGTGTCCGGTGCCGGCACCAACCTCGGGGCGATCGAGGAGGGACTCGCCGGCCGCGTCCACCAGATCGAGGCCGCCCTCACGCAGATCGCGGAGGAGACGCGCCGGGCGAGCCAGGCCGTCTCGGAGCAGGTCGACGCCCTCAAGGGGGTCGCCGAAGGCGCCCTGCGCGAGGCCGGCGAGCTGGCCGAGACCCTCGACACCCGCGCCCGGGTCCTGTCCGAGCGCAGTGCCGAGCAGGTCGGCGGCCTGACGCAGGTCGCCGGGTCCCTCGAGACCATCGAGGGCCGGGTCTCCCAGGCCCTGGCCGAGCGGGCGACCGCGATCGAGGGCGTCCTGGCGCGCATCGAGGAGCGCTCCGGCACGCTGGAGGCCCAGACCGCCCGCTTCGACGCGACGGTGGAGCAGACCCTGCGCGCCGCCGAGGAACGGGCTCGCGGGATCGGTGCCGCCCTGTCGGAATCGGCCAAGAGCGCCGGCGCCGCCGTCACCGGCGATTTCGAGCGCCTGCGCGAGGGCGCCAGCAGCGAGGGCGAGCGCACCACGCGGGTCGTTCAGGCGGCCATCGCCAGCGCCTCCGAGCAGATGATGGAGGTGTTCTCCGCCGCTTCCGCGCGCTTCGGCGAATCGGTCACGGTCATGCGCGACATGGCCGCCGAGATCCGCGGCGAACTCGACGCCACCCGCGCCGACCTCAAGCGCGGCGTGCTGGAGATCCCGCGCGAGACGCAGGACGCCACCGGCGAGATGCGCCGGGTGGTCTCCGACCAGATCAAGGCGCTGAACGAACTCTCGGCTTTGGTGTCCCGCTCGAACCGCTCGGTCGACGTCGCCCAGCCGGCCCCCGCCGCCAATCCGGCCGCCGTCGCCACTGCGACCGGCACCCCCAAGGTCGCTGCGCCGTCGCCGGCTCAAGGTCTGGTGGTGCGGTCCGAGCCGGTCCAGGCCCCGCCGCCGGCCCCCGTACCGCCCGCCGTCATCGCGGTGACGCCGGCCGGCGAGGCCGGGCCCGCCCGCTCGGTGTCCACCCCGGCGACCGCCGCGCCGCGGCCGGGCGATCCCCTGCGCGTGGCCGCCCCCGGCCCGCGCAAGGAGGACGTCCGCGGCAGCCGCGACAATCGCGGTTGGCTGTCCGACCTCCTCACCCGCGCCTCGCTCGACGAGGGCAGCGAGGAGGAGATCCGCAACGCCGTGCCGGTTCCGTCCTCCGGTCGTGGACCGACGGGCCGGACGGCGGGGCTCGCCCCGGCGCCCGCTCCGCAGGGCTCAGGCTCGTCCCAGGCATCCGTCCCACCCCAGTCATCCGTCTCGCCTCAGGTGTCCCTCGCCCCTCCCCCCGCCGCCAAGGCGGCCGCCGAGCGCAAGGTCGCGACCCTCGACAGCCTGACCACCGACATCGCCAAGATGATCGATCACCGCACGGCGGTGGACCTGTGGGAGCGCTATCGCCGCGGCGAGCCGAACCTGTTCGACGCTAGGCTCTACACGCCGCAGGGTCGCCAGACCTTCGAGGAGATCCGCCGCCGCTACGGCGCGGATGCCGACTTCCACCGCACGGTGGACCGGTACGTGACCGAGTTCGAGCGGCTGCTCGGGGACGTCTCGAAGAACGACCGCGACAGCCGCCGGGCCGACGCCTATCTCACCTCCGAGACCGGCAAGGTCTACACCATGCTCGCCCACGCCAGCGGCCGCTTCGACGGAGCATAGAAGCGGGCGCCGGGCTCGACGGATTGGACCGGCCCGCGCCCTCGCGGGCCGGTTCGATCGTTTCGGTCGGGTCATCGGGGGGAGTGAGACGATTTCCGCTTGGATCAAGCGGGAACCGTCTCACCGAGCCCGCGCGGCGCCTGAGCGAAGCCCATGTCCGCATCACGAAGTGATCAACCGGAATTGGTGTGAGCAGACGCGCGCGGCTACCGGCGTCGGTCGAACGGACATGGCGTGAACGCCATTCCGGCGCCCGCTCCCTCAGATCAGGCCGAGGCCCGACAGTTCCCGGCGCAGGCCCTCGGGCATCTCGGCGAGGTCTCCGGCCGCGGCGTCGCCGAGGTCCGGGGGAGCGTTCCCGGCCTCCAGATAGCGCCAGCCCTGGAACGGACGGCACGGCCGCGGACTCACCGGGACCACCGCTGCGTCCAGGACCAGGCGACAGCGTCCGATCCCGTCGGCATCGGTGAAGGGTGCGATCTCGCGGATCGCCTGGCGTCCGCTCACCGTGCCCTTGATCACCCAGTAGATCGATCCGCCGCCGGCGATCTCGGCCGCGCGCTTGGGCACCATCCGCGTCGTATGGACGGGGGCCGGATCGAGGCCCGCGGCCAGGGCGAGGGTGCGGTTGGCCTCTATCCGCCGCACGAGGTCGTCGAGGGAGGCGGGACCGACGCAGAGCTTGAGGAGATGCAGCGCCATGGCGGGCCGGTGTCAGCGCCCGCCGTTCACCCAGCGCACGATGTCGGCCAGGACCACGGCCATGGCGCGGTCGAGGCCGGCGGCGGCGCTGCCGGGGTCGACCTTCGCGATCGGCACGCGCGCCTGGAACACCTTGGCCGCCACCACGCTGCCGCTGGCGTCGGCGATGAGCTTGACCGAGAGGTCGACGACCGCCTCGCTCGATCCGGCCGCGATGTCGAAGGCGCGGATCTCGCTGATGAGCTGGTACTGGGCCGCGATCTTGTCGCCGGGCCGGCTGACGGAGCGCAGGCGGCCGGAGTTCTCGAGGCTCTGGATGATGCGGGTCTGGAGCAGGCGCGGCAGCCGGTCGGACCATTGCCCGCCACCGAGGAACGAGAGCCCGCCCCCCGGTTCGCGCACGATGATGCGGTCCGCCTCGAAGGGCTGCAGGCCCACCGGCTCGGCCACGACGATCGAACGGGCGGAGGCGGCGACCCGGCCCTGGCCCGGCAGGGCCATCAGGTCGAAGGTCAACGGCGCGGCGCCGCCGCAGCCGCCGAGGGCCGTGGCGAGGACGATCGCTGCAAGGGCGGGTCGCTGGAACATCATACGCGGGGAGGCCTGGACGCTATCGCAGCGCGAAACGCTGCGACCACTAAACTACGGCAACGCTCGTTTGGTGCCGTGCGCGCGGACACACCGGCATGCTCGCGGCTGCGATCAGCGGGCGCCGTTGTATTCCGGCAACGACGGTTTGCCGCCGAAGATCACCTGCGAGGGATCGCGTTCGAGGTTCTTCACCGTCCGGTTGAGGGTGTTGAGGGTGCGCTGGCCGTCGGTGGACAGGGCCTCGACCTCGCGCCGGCCGGTGCCGCTCAGGCGGTTGAAGCTGGTGGCGATGTTGGCGGTGCGCTTGTCGAGATTTTCGGACAGCGCCCGGAAGGCGCGGCCGGCGTCGCGCACCGAGATGGCGGCATCGCGGACTTCCGCGAAGGTACTCGATCCCGCCTCGCCGGACGCGGATCCGAGGAAGCCCTGGGCACCCTTCAGCACGGCATCGACCCGGTCCGCGGAGCTGTTGAGCTTGCCCGCCAGCGAACGGGCGTCCTTGACCGCGCCCTCGATGTCGGGGCTCGCGGTGCTGAGCGCCGTCGAGAATCGCTCGGCGTTGTCGATGACCCGGTTGAGCTTCTGGCCGTCGATCGCCTTGACGAGGGTGCTCACCGCCGGGCCGCTCTCGGCCAGGGTCTTGGAAAACGCCTCGACGTTGGCCAGCGTGCGCGTGATGGCGCCCTCGTTGCCGGCCACGATCTTGTCGAGGCGCTGGAGCACGTCATCGGCGCGCTGGGCGATCTGCTTGGCCGCCGTCATCATGTCCTGGATGTCGGAGCTGTCGGCGAAGATGGTGGGCATCTGGTCGCCGCTGGCCGGGGTCAGGGCCGCCGCATCGGCGTTGCCGCCGCTCAGCGACACCACGGAGACGCCGGTGAGCAGGGCCGAATCGAGCCGGGCGCGGGTGTCGGCGCGCAACGGCGTCGTGCTGTCGACCTCGGCGATCGCCACCACCCGGCGCGGGTCCTGCGGCAGCAGGCGCACGCTCATCACCTCGCCGACCTTGATGCCGTTGAAGGTCACCGTGGAGCCCTTGGCGAGGCCGCCGACGCTGCCGGAGAAGACGATGCGCACGCTTTCGCGCAGCTGGCTGCGCGATCCGCCCTGCAGCCAGAACACGAAGCCGAAGCCGGCCACGATCACCGCCAGGGTGAAGGCGCCGATGAGGGCGTAGTTCGCACGAGTCTCCATGATGTCAGTCCTGTCCGGGATCGGCGACGGATGCGCTGTGCGCCGACGCACGCCGCAGCCGGAGGGCGCAAGCGTCAGGCATGCACGCCGACCTTGTCGGTGACGATGTTGCGGGCGCGCTTGCCGTGGAAATAGGAGCGCAGCCAGGGATGGTCGCTGGCCAGCATCGCCTCGATCGGGCCCTGCGCGATGATCTGCCCGTCGCCCAGGGCCGCGATGCGGTCGCAGGCGGTATAGAGGCTGTCGAGATCGTGGGTGACCATGAAGACGGTCAGTCCCAGGGTCTGCTTGAGGGTGGCCACGAGTTCGTCGAACTCGCCGGCCCCGATCGGGTCGAGGCCGGAGGTCGGCTCGTCGAGGAACAGCACTTCCGGGTCGAGGGCGAGCGACCGGGCCAGCGCCGCACGCTTGATCATGCCGCCGGAGAGCTCCGAGGGTAATTTGTCGGCGGCGTCGGGCTTGAGGCCGACCATTTCGATCTTGAGGCGCGCGAACTCGTCGAGCAGGCGCTCGGACAGGTTCAGGTGCTCGCGCATCGGCATCTGGATGTTCTGCTTGACGGTGAGCGCTGAGAAGAGGGCGCCCTGCTGGAACAGCACGCCCCAGCGCTGCTCGATGCGCCGGCGCTGGGCGATGGAGAGCCCGTCGACGTTCTCGCCGAAGACCTCGATGGTGCCCGAGCGCTTCGGCACCAGGCCGAGAATGGTGCGGGTGAGCACCGACTTGCCCTGGCCGGACGGGCCGACGAAACCGAGGATCTCGCCGCGGTAGATGTCGAGATCGAGCCCCTTCATGACGATCTTGTCGCCGAAGCCGACGACGAGATCGCGCACGCTGATGATCACGTCGCGTGGCGGCGTGGCGCCGGGGGGATGGGGTGAGTCTGTCACGGGCGTCAGCGGGTTTCGCAAATGTCGTCACCGGTCTTGCGTCGAAAACCTGCGACGGACCAAGGGCCTGAGCGGCGTGAGGCGTCGGCGCGCCACCCTGCCTAGAAATCGATGGCCGCGAAGAAGACGGCGAAGAGACCATCAAGCACGATCACCATGAAGATTGACTTGACGACTGAGGCGGTGACGTGGCGGCCGAGGGATTCCGCCGAGCCTTCGACCGCGAACCCCTCGATGGTGGCGATGATGCCGATGATCAGCGCCATGAACGGCGCCTTGATCAGCCCCACCGCGACGTGGTGCATCGAGACCGCGGCCTGCAGGCGCGACAGGAACGCCTCGATCGTCATGCCGCCGTAGAGGGTGGCCACCAGCCCGCCTCCCGCGAGGGCGGCCAGGGAGGCGAGGAAGGCGAGGATCGGCAGGCCGATCACCAGCGCCAGGATGCGCGGGACGATCAGGATCTCGATGGGGTCGAGGCCCATGACGCGCAGCGCGTCGACCTCCTCGCGCATGCGCATCGAGCCGATCTCGGCGGTGAAGGCGCTGCCTGAGCGGCCCGCCACCATGATCGAGGTGAGCAGCACCCCGAGTTCGCGCAGGATCAGGAGGCCGATGAGGTTGACGACGAAGCTCTGGGCGCCGAACCGCTGCAGCTGGAAGATGCCTTGCTGCGCGACGATGCCGCCGACCAGGAACGAGATCAGCACGATGATCGGCACGCCGTTGAAGGCGACCTGCTGGATCTGGTTGACGAGCGCCGTGCCGCGGAAGGTGCTGGGGCGGGAGGCGACCCGCAGGCAGGCGAGCACCACCTCGCCGAGGAACGCGAGGCCGGTGACGAGGTCGGTCTTGCCCCCGACCACCCGGACGCCGAAGGCCTCGAGGAAGCTGTAGACCCGGCCGCGGCGGGCCGGCGGCACCGGGACGGGGCTGAGGATGCGCGCCTCGCGCAGGAGGATGCGGTGCTCGGGAGAGGCGCCGGCATAGACGAACGTGCCGCCCGCCGCCTCGACCTCGCCGCGGGTGCGTTCCAGCACCCAGGCCCCGAGGGTATCGAGGCGCATCACGCCGGACAGGTCGATCCGCACCGGCTGGGCGCGCGCGTCCTGCGTGATGCGGGCGGCGGCGGCCTCCACGGCCGGGGCCTCGTCGGCGGTCCAGCGACCGCTCAGCGCGACGGTCCCGCCCTCGAGGAGGGTGGCGCCGGCGCGGTCGCGCTCCTGGACGGCATCGGCGGTTCGCACAGATCGACACTCCCGTGGTGAGGCGCGACGCGCCCCCGTCCCTAGCCCCCGCCCGGGGTCTGCTGACTCACAAACGAGGCGTTGTGAAGGCTTCGCGTCCGGCCCGGCGCTGGCCGAGGCCCGCCAGCAGCAGTCCGGCCAGCGCCAGGGGCGCCATCAGCAGGAAGGCGAGGATTCCGCCGCCGGCCGCATAGGCCAGTCCGCTCATGAGGGTGGAGACGGCCGAGGCCAGGGCGTTGCAGGAACTGAAGGTGCCCTGCGCGCGGCCGCGGGCGCCCTCGGGGGCGAAGCGGGAGACGGCGGCCATGGCGCCGAGCTGCGTCGCGCCGAAGGTGAAGCCGTGCAGGAGCTGCAGGGCCAGGACCGGCCCGAGGCGATCGCCGAACAGGGCCATGCCGACGGCGCGCAGGACGGCGGCCGCCCCGCCGATCCCGATCAGCCGGAACGGCGTGCGCCAGGCCGCCGGCGCCCTGCCGATCAGCCAGAACAGGACGATCTCGGCCACGACCCCGATCGCCCAGAGCACGCCGATCCAGGGCGCCGAGATGCCGTGCGCGCCCCAGTGGATGCTGGCGAAGGCGTAGATGGCGCCGTGGCTCGCCTGGATCGCCGCGGCGGCAGCCACCGCGATCCAGAGGACGGCCGGGAGCCGCGGGCGGCCGGTCTCCCGCGTCACCGCCACCGCGACCGGCGTCGGCACGCGGGCGGCGATGGCGGTGAGCGCGGCGATGACGGCGAGCCCGGTGAGCAGCCACGGGATCGCCGGGCGCTCGCCGAAGGCGTCGAGCAGCAGGCCGCCGGCGAGGCTCGCGGCCAGGAAGCCGATCGACCCCGCCATGCGGATGCGGGCATAGTCGAGGCGGTGGCTCGCGCGCACGGCGGCCAGGGTCAGGTAGTCGATGCTCGGCACCAGGGAGGCGCCGGCGACCGCGTTGAGCGCGATGAGGACCGCGAGGACCCACCAGCCGACGGTCGCGCCGGCCGGCATCAGGGCATAGGTCGCCGCCAGGGCGAGGCTCCCGGCCACGATCAGCCTGCGGGCGCTGAGGCCCCGGTCGATCAGGCCCATGAGCGGCGCCGTCGCCACGATCCTGATCGCGATGGGAAGGGCCAGCAGGGCGCCGATCACCCGCGCGTCGAGGCCCAGGGCATTCAGCCAGACCGGCATGAACGGCATCGCGATGCCGATCTCGACGAAGACCACCGCGTAGAGCAGCGACAGCCGCGCCGCGCCGGGCTCGGTCGAACCGGGGTCGGCGAGACGGGGAGAACGGCTTTGCACGGGCACCGGAGGCGTGGGCCCCGGCGACGGGCCGGGTTTTCAGCGTAAAGCCGTCGTTAAAGTCATCGTGTCAACCTGACGGGCCTGGACGCCGGACGACGCTTCCCGTCGCCCGTCCGGGGAGTCGGTCCGAGGACGCGTTGGCATGTCGGGTTCCCAATCACTGACGGCGATCGACGCCTCGCAGTACGAACTGATCGAAGCCACGATGGCCGAGAGTGCGCGCGGGCGCTGGTTCCTGCAGGAATACGCGCGCCGCAACCGCACCGCCGACACCGAGATGCTGCTCGGCGCGATCGAGCGCCTGGAGGGCGTCGTGGTCGCGCAGCGCGCCGCGGCGCCCGAGACCGAACGGGTCGAGCGCGTCCGCCACGACCTGATGGACATGGCCGACGCCATCGCGCGCACCAAGCTCGAGGTCGCGGCCATCGATTCGCCCGATGCCGCCCACGGCCGGCTCGGCCTCGCCCTCGACGCCATCGTGCTGGCCACGGAGCGGGCGACCTCCGACATCCTCGCCGCGGCCGAGCACGTGCAGGAGGTGGCCTGGACCCTGCGGGAATCCGGCTCCGAGACCGCGGTCTGCGACGAACTCGACCGCATGGCGACGCAGATCTACACCGCCTGCTCGTTCCAGGACCTCACCGCCCAGCGTACGGCGCGGATCGTCCACACGCTGCGCTACCTCGAGGAGCGCCTCGGCGTGATGATGGCGATCTGGGGCGACGAGGCGACGCCGCCGGCCGCCGAGAACGCGCTCGGACCCGAGGTGCTCTGCCAGAACGACGTCGACCGCTTCATCGATACGGACGCCTTCGCCGCGTCGCTCGCCGCCGCCTCCCCGCCGTCGGACCGGAAGCCCGAGCGTCCCGCGTTCGACGCCCTCGACGACGCGATCGCCTTCGAGGAGGCCCCGGCGGTCGTCGAGGCCGTTGCCGGGGCGGCCTTCGAGGAGGCGGCACCGGATGTCGGCGTCGCGCCGAGCCGGGACGATCTCGGCGCTTGGGACGAGGCCGCCATCCAGGACGATCCCGCCCCGGAGCCGGATGCCGAGGTGGCGCCCGCCGGCGGGACGGCGCCCGGCAAGACCGATATCGAGACCGCCTTCGCCGACATCGACGGCCTCACGGACGAAGAGAAGGCGGCGCTGTTTTCCTGATCCGTGCCGTCGCGAGTTCGTGGCATTCCCTTGACTTCGTGCGGTTTCCCGCATAGCCCCCGCCACTCGTAGTCGGACGTTCGTCCGCCTTCGCAAGCCGCCGACCGGTCCATCGAGACCGGAGGTCAACGCCCGACAGCGCGATGCGCCCTCGGGCGGGATTTGCGTTGGCGCAACCGCAGCGTCCGGCCCCTTCGTGCGATGCCAGCGAGCCGTATGTCCGACGCCGTCCCCACCTTGAGCCTCGCCGATGCGGTGAACGATGCCTGCCCCTGGTCGGGCAAGCCGATCTCGGCGGATTCGCTCACCCTCTACAACGGCGCGGTGGTCGGCTTCTGCGACCCGGAGTGCCGGGACAAGTTCGCGCGGGCCGTGAACGCCTTCGAGGCCGCGCTCCAGGCGCGCCGCGTCACCAACGCGGGCCTCGACCAGTGACGTCGATCGCCTGAGGGAGCCCGCATGTTCGAAGGCCTGTCCGACCGGCTCTCCGGTATCCTGTCCGGTCTCACCCGCCGCGGTGCGCTCACCGAGGCGGACGTCACCGCCGCCCTGCGCGAGGTGCGCCGGGCCCTGCTCGAGGCGGACGTCGCCCTCGAGGTCGTGCGCGACTTCTCGGAGAAGGTCCGCGCCAAGGCGGTGGGCGCCGTCGTCGTCAAGTCGGTCACCCCCGGCCAGATGGTTGTCAAGATCGTCAACGACGAACTCGTGGCGATGCTGGGCTCGGACGCCGGCCTGATCGACCTGAACGCGCCCGCCCCGGTCGCCATCCTGATGGTCGGCCTGCAGGGCTCGGGCAAGACCACGACGACCGCCAAGATCGCCCGCCGCCTGGTCCAACGCGACAAGCGCAAGGTGCTGCTGGCTTCCCTCGACACCCGCCGCCCGGCGGCGATGGAACAGCTGGCGATCCTCGCCAAGCAGGTCGGCGTCGAGAGCCTGCCGATCATGGTCGGCCAGTCGGCGGTGCAGATCGCGCGGCGGGCCATGGATGCCGCGCGCTTGGGCGGCTTCGACGTGGTGATGCTCGACACCGCCGGCCGCATCACGCTGGACGAATCGCTGATGTCGGAGGCGGCCGAGGTCAAGGCCGCCACCAATCCGCACGAGGTGCTGCTGGTGGCCGATGCGCTCACCGGCCAGGACGCGGTGGTCACCGCCCGCGCCTTCGACGAGCGCCTCGGCGTCACCGGCATCGTGCTCACCCGCATGGACGGCGATTCGCGCGGCGGTGCGGCGCTCTCCATGCGCGCCGTCACCGGCAAGCCGATCAAGCTCGTCGGCACCGGCGAGAAGGTCGACGCCCTCGAGGAGTTCCACCCCTCGCGGGTGGCCAACCGCATCCTCGGCATGGGCGACATCGTCTCGCTCGTGGAGAAGGCGGCCGAGACCATCGACCACGAGCAGGCCCTGCGCACCGCCGAGAAGATGCGCAAGGGCAAGTTCGACCTCGACGACCTGTCGATGCAGCTCGGCCAGATGGAGAAGATGGGCGGCATCGGCGGCCTGATGGGCATGCTGCCCGGCATGGGCGCGATCAAGAAACAGGTCGAGGGCGCCAACCTCGACGAGACCATGTTCAAGCGCCAGCGCGCGATCATCTCCTCGATGACCGCCCAGGAGCGCAGGAATCCCGACATCCTCAAGAACTCCCGCAAGAAGCGCATCGCGGCGGGTTCGGGGACGAAGGTCGAGGAGCTCAACAAGCTCCTCAAGATGCACCGGACCATGGCCGACATGATGAAGGCGATGGGCTCGGGCAAGCGCGGCATCGGCCAGGCGCTCGGTTCGATGTTCGGCATGGGTGCAGGAGCGATGGGCGGCGGCGGGATGCCGGGCGGCATGCCCGGCCTGCCTCCGGGCATGCCCGAGCCGACGCCGGAGATGATCGCCGACATGCAGAAGCAGATGGGCGGCAAGCTGCCGCCGATGCCCCCGGGCCTCGGGGGCGGCGGAAAGATGCCGGGCCTGCCCGGTCTCGGCGCGAAGGGCGGGTTGCCGGGCCTCGGCGGCTTTCCATTCGGAAAAAAGAAATAGGGGCGAATAGGGAGTGGCGAATAGCGAATAGGGCCAATCCACGATCTATTCGCTACTCACTATTCGCTATTCGCTATTCGCTAAAATTCCAATTCCAGCATACCGACACACACAGGAGCAAGCCATGTCCCTCAAGATCCGTCTCACCCGTGGCGGCGCCAAGAAGCGCCCGTACTACCGCATCGTCGTCGCCGACGCCCGCGCGCCGCGCGACGGTCGCTTCATCGAGAAGGTCGGCGTCTACGATCCGATGAAGGCCAAGGACGATCCGGCCCGCATCGTGCTCGAGTCCGAGAAGATCCAGGCCTGGCTCGCCAAGGGCGCCCAGCCCACCGACCGCGTCCTGCGCTTCCTCGATGCCGCCGGCCTCGCCAAGCGCCCCGCGCGCAACAACCCGCAGAAGGCCGAGCCGGGCGAGAAGGCCAAGGAGCGCGCCGCCAAGCGCGCCGAGAAGGCCGCCGCCCCGGCCGAAGACGCTGCGGCATAAGGGTATGTCCCCTCCCCCTCTGCGGGGAGGGATCGGGGGTGGTTTAGCTTGGCTCGACGAAGGGTCGCCCAGCCACCCCCAACCTCCCTCCTCCTTCGCGCCAGCGGGGAGGAGAGGCGCGAGACGCCTGTCCGGCATCGGATGTTTCCGAACGCCGGCACCCCCTTTCGGTCCGACGCTCTCGAACGCGGTTTTGCACGATGGCCCGCCGCCCCACAGGATCGAACGCGTCCGGTGACGGCGGACGTCGTGCCCGGACGAGCCGGCTCGACGCGGGCACGCCCACTTCTGCGCGCCCACCGAAGCCCGTCCCCGAGCCACTCCCTCCCCTCACCGATCCCACCCTCGTGCGGATGGGCGAATTCGGCCGGGCGCACGGGCTCAACGGCGAGGTCCGGCTCAAATCCTACACCGGCGATCCGCTGGCGATCGGCTCCTACGGGCCGCTGATCGGTGCCGACGGGCGCCGCATCGAACTCACCGACGTGCGTCGGGCCGGTGGCGCCTCCCCGGACCTCCTCGTGGTCCGGGTGAAATCCGTGGCCGACCGCACCGGTGCCGAGGCCCTGAACCGCCTTGCGCTCTACCTCCCCCGTGAGCGCCTGGGCGACGTCGAGGACGAGGACGAGGTCTTCACGGCCGATCTCGTCGGCCTCGACGTGGTCGATGGCGAGGGCACCGTACTCGGCACGGTCACCGACGTACCCAACTATGGCGGCGGCGACCTCCTCGAGATCAAGCCGGCAGCCGGCGGCGCCACGGCGCTCCTGCCCTTCACGAAGGCCTTCGTGCCCGTCCTCGACGTCCCGGGTGGGCGGGTGGTGATCGACCCGCCGGACGACCTGTTCGCGCCGCCCGGGCCCAAACCCGCCGACGAGCCGGATTGATCTGAAGCGCTAGCCGCCCGGCCTGGCCGCCTCCATCACCGCCCGCGCCGCCTGGAGCGGCGCCGAACTCAGGGCCAGGGGGCCGTCGAAGGGCCGCTCGTGCAGGGCGACGACGCCCAGCGTCGTGACCATGGCGGTCGAGAACAGCATCAGGGCCGTCAACTGCGTCACCGGCCGGTCCATGTGCACGAAGCCGATGGACAGCATGGTCAGGCCGGCTAGCACCATCAGCGTCAGCCATTTCGACTGGTCGGCCGTGGCATCGCTCAGCGACAGCCGCTCGCCCCTGGCGGTGCGCAGCCCCATCACCGCGTCGAGGAGGGCCGAGTGCGCGGCCGCCCCGGCCTCGGTGCCGTGCCGCGGGTCCGCGGCCCCCTGCATCAGGCGGCCGAGGGTCTCCCCGGCCTTCGCCGACGAGGTGGCGTCGGCCATCTTGGGCCATTCGTCGGTGATGAGGGCATCGGCGTAGGCGACGAGCTCGGCCCGCAGGTCCTTCATGTCCGACACCGCAGCGATGCTGAGATCGTGGATCGCCAGGAGGCCGCTGCGTTCCGATTGCACGATCCGCGTGGCGGTGCGCTGACGCTCCCAGGCATCATTGGCGACGAACCCGGTGAGGAGCGCCAGGAGCACCGAGATCGCGGTGAAATAGGTCGGGACCATGCCGCCGCCGATCCTGGCCATCGCCGGCCGCGTCATCGGCAGTACCGTGAGGCCGACGATGAGCGCGCTGGCGAAGCCGAACACGGCCGCGATCCAGACGAAGATCAGCCAGACTGGCTGATCGAGCCAATACGCGAGAACCACACCCCACCTCCGCGACGATCCGTTGCGGGCACCAGCCTTAGGCGATGGCCGCTAGCGAAGGGTGAATCCCGCCATCCGCTCACGGAGCCCTGGTGCGGCTGCGGGTCGTGGTGTCCTTGCAGGGCACGATGCCGGCCGGGTCGGGACGCGCGTCCACTGCTGGCGCCTCGAAGACCGCGAGATAGTCGCTGCCGCCCTCCAGCTTCGAGAAGCCGGCCTCGCGGTAGCCGGCCGCCGCGAGTTCGCAGCGCAGCAGGTCCGGCGGCGTGCCGTGGCGGGCGGGGATATCGTCGTCGTCGACGATCCCGATGCGGCCGCCGGGCTTCATGGCGGCGGCGAGATTGTGGAGCAGCCCGTAGGGCTGGTCGATCTCGTGGTACATGTGGACGAGCACTGCCGCATCGACGGAGCCGGGCGGCAGCCGCGGGTCGTGCGACTGGCCGCGCACCACCGTGACGTTGCCGAGTTTCTCGTCGCGGACCCGGCGCGACAGGTCGTCGAGGTAGGATGGGATCACGTCCTCGCCGAAGACGCGGCCCTGCGGCCCGACGATCCGGCTGAGCCGCGCCACGTAGTAGCCGCTGCCCGCGCCGATGTCCGCCACGGTCTGGCCGGGCCCGATCCCCATCAGGCGGGCGACCTGTCCGACCTCGTCGCGCTTGTCGCGGCTCGCCTCCGGCGCCCAGACCGAGGTGATGATCTCCGCCACCGGTCGGTCCGGCCGGGGGAAGGCCGAGGCCGGCAGTCCGGCCGGCCCCAGCGGCTCGGCGGCGTGGACGGGCAGAACGAGGAGGGCGAGGAGCGCGAAGGAACGGATCATGTCGCCGGCGATGGTAGCCGGTCGAGGGCCCGTGGCGCCAACGCGATTCCGGGGCGTCGGCGAGACATATGGACCGGGTCCTGCGGCGTCCGCGCCCGGTCTCGCCTCAGACCGCCTCGGGGGTGCCGTGGGCAGCGCCGAACCTGTCCTTGAGCCTCTGCTTGAGGGCGCGCAGGAGGCGTCTGCGCCCGCTCGCGCCGAAACGCGACAGGTAGAGCGGGATCATCAACGGGTTGCGCAGGACGAACGGGGCGTCCCCTTCCACCATCGTGCGGATGGCGATCAGCGGGATCGGCGAGCGGAACGAATGGAACGTCCGGTTGACCACGCCCGGCTGCGACGAGTCCGGCTCGAACAGCCCCACCATCAGGCCGTGCCAGGCCGCGCGGTACCGCACCGACCGCTGCAGCACCTGCAGCCGGGCGACGCCGTCCCGGTCGGCGTGGGCGGGAAAGGCGACGACCACGGTCCGGAACAGGCTGGTCCTGGGCGAGCACGGGATCGCCTGGAAGAGGTCGATACCCCTCAGGAGGGTGGCGCGCATCCCTCCGGCGTCGCCGGGATCCGCCGCGTAGACGCTCAGGCGCGCCAGGTTCTGCCGGACCGCAGGCGCCATGTAGGGGCAGACGTGGCCGCTGCGTCCGACATCGCGATGCGGCTGCATGACGTAGTCCTCGAACCAGGCCGCGATGCCGGACGCCGTGGGGTCGTCGGTCCGGGTCCGGAACGTCGCCCAGTCTTCCCAGGCCGCATCCGTCACGCCACCGGGCGTCTCCGTCTGGTGTTCGCCCATCGTGCCCTCGCGAGCGCATCGTGAACGGCGCCGTCCTGGTCCCGGTCGATCGTGGTCTTCGATCGCCGGGCCGATTGGCGAGCCGGTGGGTGCACGATAGCAAAACCAGATCGCCGCACAACGAAACCTCGCGCTGAGCAACCGAGAGATCGGCAATGTGCTTAACAATGTTGATTCGGTACCGGTCGCCCTATCGAATGTTGATCTATGTTATTGGGCTGCGTGAGTAGAGTATTCGGAGTGGATCGGATGTCCACTTCGCCGTTCGGCGCTCGGCCAACCCAATACGGGAGGCCATCAAGACTTCGATCGCGCGAGGCCGCGACGGGCCGTGAGCCGCCGGATCGCATGAGCGGCGAGGAGCGCGCCGCCGTACTGCAGGAACCCGTTCTCGGCCAGATCGGCCGGCGCCATGCCCGCAGCCATAGCGAGGCGCGTCAGACCGTTGAGGACGACGACGCCGAGGGTGAACGCGAGGACCGAGATCAGGACGGCGACGAAGTTCGGCAGGGGCGTATCGGGCATGGGTGTATAGGACATGGGTGCGGCATCCGGCTGGCCGGTTGCCGACGGAGCAAACTCCACGCCACCGCAGCGTTGCCCGTCACGCCGCGGGCGGGCGGGTGGCGACCATCGAGGGCCGCTGGGCGAAGCCCTCGTACCAGAGCGCCGTCTTCGGCAGCCGGGCGGCCCGGGTCGGGTCGGGAAAGCGCAGGTCCAGGTAGCCGATGGCGCAGCCCAGCGTGATCACGCCGATGTCGACTCGTTCGCCCAAGCCATCGGCCTGCGCCTCGACGTCTGCCAGCACCGTGGCGATCTTGGCCTCCTGTCCCGCGATCCAGGCGGCCGAGCGCTCGGCCTCGGCCCGGGCGGTGAGTTCGTAGCGGATCAGCAGCGCGGCATCGAGGAGGCCGTCGGCGGTGGACTGAAGCGCGAGGGCGTCCCAGCGGGCCGGGCCGGCGGAGGGGAAGATGCCGCCCTCGGAGAGGGTATCCAGGTACTCGCAGATCACCCGGCTGTCGGCGAGTACGAATCCGTCGTCGTCGATCAGGGTCGGCACCTGGGCGAGGGGATGATGGCGCAGGATGGCGGCATCGCGCGTGACCGGATGGGCGGCGGTCGGCAACAGCGCGATCCGATCGGTGAGGCCGAGCTCATGGGCGACCACCATGACCTTCCGCGCGAAGGGCGAGAAATGCGAATGGAACAGCTGCATCGGGGTATCCGTGGCGATGAAATCGGACCGGGCGGTCGATCACCCGATCATCGGCGTCCGGCGGGCCGCGGTGCGGCGACCGTCTCCGGCGTAGGGGCGGGTTTGGGTGCGGGGCCGAGGCGGGGGATCTCCACCACAAGGCGCTTGACCGGCCACCCGTCGGCCCAGCGATCCATGTCGCTGAGGCGGGGATTGTTCTTGAGGGTGGCGGCGTCCGTGCCCGCGAAGGCTGCGGTGGCGGCCAGATCGAACGTCTTCCAGTACGCGAGATAATCGAGGCTGTCGGAGCGCGCGTTGTTGAGCTGGGCCACCAGCGTGGTCTGTTCGCCGGTCAGTGCCATGTCCGCCGACCAGCGGAAGGGCGGAGGGGGCTGCTTGGGGTCGCGCGGCGGCTCCGGCGGTGCCTTGATGGCGCCGCCGTCGAAGGCGGCATCGACCCCGGCCGGGGACGCCAGGGTCGCGGTGAGGGCCGGAAAACCGTGGTCGTCCGACAGGACGCGCACGAACAGCTTGCGCTCGGGGGGAACGGAGGTCGCCTCGCGCAGGATGCGCCGGGCCGCGAGATCGGCCGCGCGGGCGTCGCGGTCCCCGATCATCGTGACTATCAGCGTCTGGGCCGGCAGCGCGGCGAGATCCTTCAGCGGCACGCCGCGGGAGCGGGCGTCGCTGGCGATGCCGCCGGGCATGACGACGAAGACCAGCTTGGGCACGGGCAGGCCTTCCGCCGCCGCTTCGGCCGCCAGGGTGGCGGCGATGGGCGCGCCCGCGAGATGGCCGAGGACCGCGACGCGGTTCAGGTCGGGCTTGGCGTCGCCGTCCTGAGCGATCTCGGCGAAGGCGGCCTTGGCGGCCTTGATGGCGTTGGCGGTGGCATCGGCAGGCCGGGTGCGATTGACCTCCTGGAAGCGCGGGAACACCACGAGGAAGCCCTTGCGGGCGAGATGGTCGATCCAGGCGCCGTAGACCTGCGGGTTCGGTGCCCCCCAGGCATGCAGGACGATCGCCACGGGGCGGCCCTCGGCCGGCGCCGGTCCGGCCTTGTGAAAGACGTAGCTGGCCGACCCGATGCGGCCGACCGCACGTTTCACGACGGTGGCGCTCCGGTCACCGTTTGCGCCGGGGCCTTCGATCGGCTGGACCGGAGGCGCTGCGGCCTTCGCCGCAACCACGAGCGACAGCGTCACGGCACATACGGCGGCGACCGTGCCGAGGCTTTTCATCAGGGGCATCCGGAACTCGGCGGTGACGGCGGATCGGGCGAAACGATCTCGTTCTCATATCAGAGATTCGGCGGCGGCAAGGCAGCCGCACCGTCACCACCGGACAACAAGGAGGGCCGGCCGATGCCAGGAATAACGAATTCCGGCTGCCTGTTGCCCTCAACCCTCACCCTCGTGAATGTTTCGCTGCTCGTCGATCCGTCTCGCCAGCGCAAGCAAATCGCTGGGTTGCCCTGCCCCGGTCACGTCGCCGTAGAGACCCTGTAATTCCTCGCCGAGCTTCGCGACGAGCTTTGTCGACGAAAAGCCGGTGTGAAACGAATCACTGTCTTGGGATATAGCCGGGCGTTGATAATCGACGGTGATCATGGTGTGATCTGTTCACGTTCAGGCTTCGTCACCGCGCGAGACATGACGCGCAATGACTCGGTCAACGCATCCGTCGAGCCAAGTTTCCCCTAAGATCCTGAATTTTATCGCCCACGATGACGTCAGGCCGGTCGGGAATCTCCCACCAGCGCCGGTCGGTCCGGCGTGCCGGGGCGCGGCGGCGCGTTCTCCTCGACCCACGACAGAATGTCGGCCGCACGCCAGGGCTTGGGGATGAAGGTGGCCGAGACCCGGAGGTCGCTGGGCTGGTCGCCGGCATCGCCGGAGGTCAGCAGGACGCGGACCCGCGGCCAGGTCACGCCGATGATCCGTGCCAGTTCGAAGCCGCCAATCGGACCGGGCGTGCGCACGTCCGAGAAGACGACGCTGACTTCGTCGGCACGATCGTTCAGGATGGCGAGGGCGTGTTCCGCCGTCTCGGCCTCGATCACGTCGAAGCCGGTCTCCTCGAGGAGGGTCGCGGCCAGGAAGCGCTCGTCGGGTTCGTCCTCCACGACCAGGATCATCGGCTTACGGGCCGTCGAACTTACAGCACTCATCTGCGTCGAACGCCCCCGACGGCGAAAAGATCGGCCGATCCTTTCGTAACTCTCGAGACCCGTTAAGGCTTCATTATGTCAATCCTGCGGACCATCGGTCGCGCAGGGTTTGTATGGAAGCTGGGTCGGCCGATTATCCAGCGCGGTCAGCCCGCACCGTTCGCCTTGAGGAAGGCCAGTGCGCGCGCCCAGCCATCCTCGGCTGCGGCCTTGCGGTAGCTCGGCCGATAGTCCGCGTGGAACCCGTGCGGTGCGTCGGGATAGACCACCAGCTCCACCGACTTGCCGGCCGCCTTGGCCTTGTCACGGGCCTCCTCGATGCTCGCGACGGGAATACCGGTATCGGCGCTGCCGTAGAGGGCGAGGATGGGGGACTGGATCTCGGTGACGACGTCGCCGGCGGTCCTGGGCTGGATCGACGTGCGCTCGCCCCCGAGCTGCCCGTACCAGGCCACGGCCGCCTTGAGGTCGCGACGGTGGGCGGCATAGAGCCAGATGGCGCGCCCGCCCCGGCACCAGCCCATGGCCGAGAGCCGCTCCGGATCGCCCTTGGCGGCGGAGGTCGCCCAGGCGGCCGTGGCGTCGAGATCGGCGATCCACTGGGCGTCCGGCGTCTTCGAGATCACCTCGCGGATGATCGTCTGGGCATCCGTCATCGACGCGAGATCGCCCTGACGGGCGTAGAGTTCCGGCGCCACGGCGCAATAGCCGGCCTTGGCGAGACGGCGGCAGATGTCCTTGATGTAGGCGTGGACCCCGAAGATCTCCTCGATGACGAGGACCACCGGGAACGGACCGCTCCCCTCCGGCACCGCGCGGTATCCGGGCATCGGCCCGTCCACGGTCGGAATGGCCACCTCGCCGGCTTCGATCCCCACCGAATCGGTGGTGACGACCTGAGCCTCCACCGAGGTCGTCGCCAGGGTCAGCCCCGTCATCAGGCTCGTCATGACGAACCCGCGCCGCGAGAACGGAGGGGTCAGCAGGCCCTCGTGACCTTCGGGGGCGTCGCTTCGGTGAGCCGTCTCGTCGTGCTGCATGAGATCCTCGCCAGTCTCGCAATCCTCACCGGACTTGCCCGACGCGAAGGACCATCGGGCACCGGCCCCGTCAACCACCGGTCGGGGCGGCACGGGCGCGGTCCCTGCCGCCGGTCAGCGGCCCGCGACCGCGACCCTGCGTCTGTCGCCGGTCTCGTCGCGACGCCATGCCACGTCGCTCGGCAGAGGGCCGGGCGGCTTGCGCCCGCCATGGCGCCGACGCGACACGATCTCGCCCAGCGACGTGAACCCCAGGTCGACGATGTCGCGTCCGCTCCCGAACCTCGGACCGAAGCCGATTGCGAACGACCGCATCAGATCAGGATCTGCGGCGACCCCGTAGCGGCCGAGGGCCACCATGAAGGCGTCCCGCAACGGTCCCGGCTCGCACCAGCTCTTCTCCGCCAGATGCAACGGCCACTCCCAGAGCTCGCCGTCCCGGCGCCGATCGATACCCGCCCGGTCGATGACGTATCCGGTGCGCGGATGCTCGATCCCCTCGGCGGTCACGCGCCACTCCCCGTTGGCGTAGAGCACCTCCGTGCACGGCACGGCATCGCAAGCCGGCTCGACATCACAATCGACCATGGTGGCCTCCCGCCGCGAGACCGGGCCGCCGTCTCGGCGGGACCGGAACATTACGGGAACGATGATCGCAAAGGGGACTCCCGTCAACCGGCGTCGTTCACTTTTCGTTCGTCGTCATGCGCGGCGATCAGCGCGGCTTGAACAGCGGATGCTGCACCCGGTCGCCGGCCTTGATGCCGAGGCGGGCGGCTGTGCCGGCGTTCAGTTCGAGGACGGCGAGGACCGGTTCCCCGGAGGGGATCACGCGGGTCGACTGCGGTTCGGTATCGGCGGCGATTCGCGCGATGGTGCCGTCCGCCCGGATGAACAGCATGTCGAGGGACAGGTAGGTGTTCTTCATCCACATGGCGACCGGGGCGACCTTCTCGAAGTCGAACAGCATGCCGTGGTCCGCCGCCATCGTGCGGCGGAACATCAGCCCGCGCGAGCGGGCCTCGTCGTCGCGCATGACCTCGACGGCAAAGCCGTGGCTGGCGCCGTGGGCCGCGATGGTGAGCGGCTCGGTCTGGGTCTGTGCCGCCGCCGACACCTGAAGGAGAACCAGGGCGAGGAAGGCCGCGGCGAACCGCTGCCAGGGGCGGGAGCGGAAAACGGACATGTGCATCGCTACGGTTCTGCCGCTTCAGTGGGAGGCGGGCAACGCACCGTCGAGAAGGCGGACTTCGGCCGCCATCACACCCTTCGATCCGTCGCCGTACCGGACGAGAACGGTCTCGCCGGGTTTGAGTTCGGCGATCCCGTAGCGGCGCAGGGTCTCCATGTGCACGAAGATGTCCGGGGTGCCGTCGCCGCGGCTGAGGAAGCCGAACCCGCGCAGGCGGTTGAACCACTTCACCACCGCCGTCTCGAGGCCGCTGGTGGGCGTCACGCTCACATGGGTGCGCGGCATCGGCAGTTCGGAGGGGTGGGTCGCCGTCGACTGATCGAGGGACATCACGCGGAAGGCCTGCCAGCCGCGGGCGCGCCGGGTCGCCTCGACGACGACGCGCGCACCCTCGCTCGCGCCCTGGTGCCCGTCCCGGCGCAGGCAGGTGATATGCAGCAGCACGTCCGGGGTCCCGTCGTCGGGCACGATGAAGCCGAAGCCCTTGGCGACGTCGAACCACTTGATGCGGCCGGCGACCTCGATGAGATCGAGGGGGCGAAGCTCCTCGGACGACAGGCCGTCGGCGATTCGGGCGTCGTCGGACGATGCGGCTGGGTGCGACCCGTGGAGGCCTGATCCGAAGACGTCCGACATTGTAAGCAACCCACACCGAATCACGCTGCGCGATCCGCAATCAAGATTAACAAAGTCGTGACTCGGCGGAAGCCCGTTTGCCCGCCAGCGCTGCCTCTCGATCGCGCAATCTCCGCCGACCCGGCAAAGGCGCAACAGGTGGCGATCGCACATGCCCCTGCCCTGCCCGGGGGAAGCCGCTGATCGGACTCGGGAAATCTTAACCCGCGCTCCTGCGGGGCCGGAAAGGGTCGACGGCCGCCTGCGACGCCGTGGCTGCCGGCGGCCGTGACAGGTCGCCCGAAGCGCCGATCGATGCTAGGGGCCGCGGCCATGCAGAGCGCCGAGACCACCCCGCCCGCCGCCGTTCCGCCGGGGCGGCGATTCGCTGCCCTCGACGCCGCCCGGGGTGCGGCCCTCGTCGCCATGGCCGCCTATCACCTTACCTGGGACCTCGGCCATCTCGGCCTCACGCCGGAGAACTATGCGCTCACCCCGCCCGGCAAGGCGGCCGCGCACGGCATCGCCGGCACGTTCCTGTTCCTCGTGGGCATCGGGCTCGTCCTGATGCGGGGACGGGGCGAGGCCGCGACGGAGGCCATCCGCCGGCGGCGTTTCCTGATGCGGCTCCTGCGGATCGGCGGAGCGGCCCTGGCGATCACCGCGGCCACGCGGATCGCCTTCCCCGACAGTTACATCTTCTTCGGAATCCTGCACTGCATCGCCCTGTCGAGCGTGCTGGCGGTGCCGTTCCTGCGCGCGCCGGCGCTCGTGTCCGCACTGGGGGCGGTCGCGGTCCTGGCGGCCCCCCACCTGGTGCAGGCCGAGGTCTTTCCGCCGGTAAGGGTCTTCGACGATCCCGTCCTCGCCTTCCTCGGGCTGGGTCGCGGCGTTCCGCAGACCAACGACTACGTGCCGCTGTTTCCCTGGTTCGGGCTGGTGCTGGCCGGGATCGCCGCCGCCCGCCTCGCCGGCCCCGCCGCTGCGCGTTCCTCACTTGCGGAGTGGGCCGCGACGGGTCGCGCGATGCGGGGCCTGGCGATGGCCGGGCGCCACAGTCTGTCGATCTACCTCGTCCACCAACCGGTGCTGCTCGGCCTCCTCACCGGCGTCGTCGCGCTGAGCGGCCAGCACCCGCGCGCCGGGGAAGCGGAGTTCCGCCGGGTCTACGCACGCAACTGCACGGAGACCGGCGGCGAGGCCGGGCCGTGCCGGATCGCGGCACGCTGCGTCGTCGTCGGCTTTCGCCGGGAGGGGTTGTGGGCCGAGGCGGGCCGCTCGTTCACGCCGGCCGACCGCGCCCGCGCGCAGGCCCTGTCGCAGGCCTGCTACGAGGCGGCGGCATCCCCTCCCTGATCCGGGAAGGGCCGTGCCTGATCCGGGAAGGGCCGTGCCTGATCCGGGAAGGGCCGTGCGGGGACGTCAGTCCTTGGCGCGTTCCACGTAGGAGCCGTCTTCGGTCATGATGACCACCCGGGTGCCGGCCGCGATATGCGGCGGCACGGCCGTGCGCACGCCGTTCGACAGGATCGCCGGCTTGTAGGACGAGGAGGCGGTCTGGCCCTTCATGGCCGGCTCGGTCTCGGCGATTTCCAGCACCACGCGCTGGGGCAACTCGATGGTGAGCGGCACCCCGTTGTGGGAGGAGAGCTTCACCGTCATGTTCTCCTGGAGGTAGGGGGCGGCATCGCCGACCACGTCCTTGGGCACCGCGACCTGCTCGTAGGTCTCCGGGTTCATGAAGTGGTAGCCCTCGCCGTCCTCGTACATGAAGGTGTGGTCGCGATCCTCCACGAAGGCCCGCTCCACCGACTCGGTGGTGCGGTAGCGCTCCGAGATCTTCACGCCGTCGGTGATGCGGCGCATGTCGAGCTGCGTCACCGGCGTGCCCTTGCCGGGGTGGATGTTCTCGATCGTCAGGATGACGTAGAGCTTGCCGTCCTTGTCGACGACGTTGCCCTTGCGGAGCGAAGAGGCGATCACCTTCACGGGGTCTGGTCCTGTCTGTACGAAAATGCTGCGCACGCCCCGTCGGGTCCGGCCCGCGGGAACGGCATCTGTGGTTCGCCACTACTCCATCCGCGCCGTGGTTGCCAGTCGCCGCTGTGTCAGCGCGTCCCGGCGACGTCGATCCACGGCGCGCGACGCCGTGAGCGCGCCCTCGCCCTGGTGGACGCCCCAGGTCCACGCCGACCGTCGCCCGGTCCTGATGATGCGCAACCGCGTGGTCGCGGCCATGCGTGCGCATCTGTCGGCGCATGATTTCGTGGAGGTCGAGACGGCGGCCCTGCAGGTTTCGCCCGGCAACGAGACGCATCTGCACGCCTTCTCGACGCAGATCGTGGCGCCGGACGGCTCCCTTGCCCCACTCCATCTCCACACCTCGCCCGAGTTCGCCTGCAAGAAGCTGCTCGCGGCCGGCGAGACGCGGCTCTTCACCCTCGCGCGGGTGTTCCGCAACGGCGAACGCAGCGCCCTCCACCATCCCGAGTTCACGATGCTCGAATGGTATCGTGCCGAGGCCGGCTACACCGTGCTGATGGAGGATTGCGCCGCCCTCCTCGCTGAGGCCGCGCATGCCGCCGGCACGCGACACCTCGAGTTTCGCGGGCGCCGGTCCGATCCGTTCGCTCCCTTCGAGCGGCTGACCCTCGCCGAGGCCTTCTCGCGGTTTGCGGACATCGACCTCCTGGCGACGATGGACCGGGATGGCGCCACCGACCGCGCCGCCATGGCCGAGGCGGTGGCCGGTGCGGGACTGCGGGTCGCGCCCGACGATACCTGGTCGGACCTCTTCGGCCGCGTCCTCGTCGCGACAATCG
Organism: Methylobacterium sp. Leaf466; assembly: GCF_001425565.1. Lineage (NCBI taxonomy): Bacteria > Pseudomonadati > Pseudomonadota > Alphaproteobacteria > Hyphomicrobiales > Methylobacteriaceae > Methylobacterium > Methylobacterium sp. Leaf466. Next base: position 158,314 of record NZ_LMRC01000031.1, read on the forward strand.
AGCCGCACCTCGGCATCGGCCGGCCGACGGTCCTGCACGCCTATCCGGCCAGCGAGGCGGCGCTGGCGCGCCGTAGCCCGGACGACCCGCGCGTGGCGGAACGGTTCGAACTCTATGCCTGCGGAGTCGAACTCGCCAACGGGTTCGGCGAACTCACCGATCCGGCAGAGCAGCGCCGCCGCTTCGAGGGCGAGATGGCCGAGAAGGCGCGCCTTTACGGGCGGACCTATCCCATCGACGAGGATTTCCTGGCCGCACTCGCCCTGATGCCGGAGGCGAGCGGGATCGCCCTCGGCCTCGACCGGCTGGTGATGCTGCTCGCCGGTGCCCCGCGCATCGAGGACGTGGTCTGGACGCCGGTCGCCATGGGTGTCCCATGATGGGCGCCCCATGCTGACCCGCACCTTGCGCAGCCCGGCCGATCTCGTCGCGGCCGGCCTCGCCGCCGCGACCGACATGGCCGCCCTCGAATCCGTGGCCGCGCGCTATGCCATCGGCGTGACGCCCGACATGGCCGAGTTGATCGCGCCCTTCGACCCCGCCGACCCGATCGGCCTGCAGTTCCTGCCGCAGGGCCCCGAATTGGAGACGCGGGCCGAGGAGCGGGCCGACCCGATCGCCGATGCCGCCCACAGCCCGCTGCCCGGCCTCGTCCATCGCTATCCCGACCGGGTGCTGCTGAAGCCGCTCCACGTCTGCCCGGTCTATTGCCGGTTCTGCTTCCGCCGCGAGATGGTCGGCCCCGGCGGCCTCGGCAGCCTGACGGAGGCGGAGCTGATCGCGGCCTTCGCCTATATCGCCGCCCGGCCCGAGATCTGGGAGGTGATCGTCACCGGCGGCGATCCCTTCGCCCTGTCGCCCCGCCGCCTGGAGCGGATCGCCGCCGGCCTTCGCGCGATCGGGCACGTCCGTGTCCTGCGCTTCCATACCCGCGTGCCGGTGGTCGATCCGGCTGCGGTCGATGCCGACCTCGTGGCAGCGCTGAAGCGTTTCGGGCGTGCGGTGTTCGTGGCCCTGCACGCCAACCATCCGCGCGAGTTCACGCAGGCGGCCCGCGCCGCCTGTGACCGGCTCGTCGACGCCGGCATCCCGCTGGTGAGCCAGAGCGTGCTGCTGCGCGGCGTCAACGACGATGCCGCCACGCTGGAGGCGCTGATGCGGACGTTCGTCGAGAACCGCATCAAGCCCTACTACCTGCATCACGGCGACCTCGCGCCGGGCACGGCGCACCTGCGCACCGATCTCACGCAGGGCCGGGCGCTGATGGAGGCCCTGCGCGGACGCCTCTCGGGCTTGGCGCAGCCCACCTACGTCCTCGACATTCCCGGCGGCCACGGCAAGGTGCCGGTGGGTCCGGCCTATCTCGGCGCGGACGGCGCCGGATGGCGTGTCCGGGATCCGCAAGGGGTCGAGCACGCCTACCCGCCCCGCCCAGGCGATCCCGCCTGACGGCGCACTCCTTCCCACCATCGGACCGGCCCGCGCGATGTTCTTCCCGCTCTCGAAGCTCGTCTTCTTCCTGATCACGCCCTCGAACTTCCTGATTCTCCTCGGTTGCCTCGGGGTGCTGCTGGCGCTGGCGACACGCCTGCGCCGGATCGGGCTGGGGCTCGCGATGGCGGGCCTCGTCGGCCTCGCGGTCGCGGGGTTCTCGCCGCTCGCCACCTGGATCGCCCTGCCCCTCGAGGACCGTTTCCCGGCCTTCGCCGACGACGGCGGCCCGGTCGCCGGGATCGTGGTGCTCGGCGGTGCCGTCGAGACGGGTCTGACCATGGGCCGTGGGCAGATGATGACGAACGACGCCGGCGAGCGGCAGGTCGCGATGGCCGACCTCGCCAGGCGATACCCGGGCGCCCGGCTCGTGTTCTCCGGCGGCAGCGGCAGTCTGGCGGGGGAGACCACCTCCGAGGCCGAGGTGGTCGGGCGCTTCGCCGATACCCTTTCCCTGCCCCGCACTCGCCTGATCCAGGAGGACCGCTCGCGCAACACCCGCGAGAACGCCGCCTTCACCGCCGACAAGGTCCAGCCGAAACCCGGCGAGCGCTGGCTGCTCGTCACCTCCGCCTGGCACATGCCGCGGGCGATGGGGTGCTTCCGCAAGGCCGGTTTCGACGTCGTGGCCTATCCGGTCGACTACCGCACCGGCGCGCGGGGGGATGCGGCCCGCTTCAACAGCTTCGCCTCCACCGGGCTCCTCGTCCTCGACCTCATGGCCAAGGAGTGGGTCGGCCTCCTCGCCTACCGCCTGGCCGGCTACACCGACGACTGGTTCCCGGCCCCCTCCCCGTCCGCGACGGGCAGCCCGAGCCGGTAGATTCCGCGAAAATCGTCCGGATCGTCCACGGGCCTGCCCTTGCGCAGGATCGCGATGCGGCCTTGCTTGACGAGGGCCACCGCCGCCCGGCGCACCGGCTGCATCAAGGGGCTCCAGCCCTCCGGATGCGGACCGCCGAGGGCACGCGCCACCTCCGAGGGACAGACGGTCTTGTCGGCCCCGCGCGTCTCGACCATGGCCAGGATCGTCTCGGTGATGAGCGCGTCGCTCGGACGGACCGGCTTCGTCATAGGGGCATGGTCATAAGGGCATGTCCTCGTCCGCCAGGAGGGCGGCACGGATATCGGAGGCGAACTGCCGCCGCCACATCACATAGACCGCCCCGGCGGTCGTCGCCATGAGCACCCAGGGCCCCACGAACCAGCCGAGGTAGGCCAGCGCGAACAGGAAGGCGCGCTGCCCGCGGGCGAAGTGCCCGCCCGCGGCGATGTTCATCGCCGCCGCCCGGCGGGCCGCCCGCTCCATCTCGGCCTCCCCGGCGCCCGAACCCTTCGTCGGGATCGCGCCGATGAGGATCGCGCCGTAGTTGAAGAGGCGATAGGCCCAGGCGAACTTGAAGAAGGCGTAGACGAAGACGACCGCCAGCCCCGCCACCTTGATCTCCCAGGTGACGCGGCTGGCCACCGCGCCGAACGGCAGCGCCCCGAACAGGGTGAGCACGTCGTCGCTCGAGCGCGACAGGGTGAGGACGCCGCCCAGCGCGATCAGCGAGGTGGACGCGAAGAAGGCGGTGCCGTTCTGCAGCGAGGCGTTGATGGTGGTGTCCACCACCCGGTTGTCGCGGGTGACGATCTGCCGGGACCAGACCTCGCGCTGGCCGTTCATGAACTGGCTGAGGCTGGTGCGCCGCCCACGCATCCGGCCGACGGCCAGGCCATAGCCGAGCCACATCGCGACGAAGACGATCAGGGCGGCCAGATCGAGGTGCGAGAAGTCCGCCGGGAGCGACACGGTGGAGAGGGTCTGGGACGCCATGGTCTCCTCGTCTGTCCGCGTCCGCGGCGGGTGGCTCGAGACGCCGTGGGACGATGCGCCGGACGGGTGCCGCGACAATGCCGGGCTGTTCTGCGTGCGGATTCGGCCGAGGTCCAGGTCCGGGGCGTGCTCCGTCGCGCATGCCAGCCGTGTGTCCGATACGAACCCCTCCACCCGACGTCGTGTTCGCCGACGTCAGTCGGACAGGATCGCAAATCCCTCTGCGGACGGCATGGACTCGACTTCGGCGACGACGATGTCGTCGACCCGCGCGCCCGGCGGGCCGCGCCGGCAGGCCTCGATCATGGTCGATACGCCCTCGGCCGGACCGGAGAACAGGGCCTCCACCGCGCCGTCCACGCGGTTGCGCACATGGCCCGACAGGGCGCGGCGCAGCGCTTCGTCCCTGGTCCAATACCGGTATCCGACGCCCTGCACCCGACCCCGGATCACGACCTGCACCGTTCTCGTCTGCGTCATCGTCCCTCGATTTTCCCGGCCGATCGCGTCAGCGCGCCCGGCGCTGCCATCCGCGCATCTCCCGGAGGTAGGCCGCCGGCAGTTGCGCGGCGACCGCCGCCGCCAGGACCGCTTCGAGATAGCCGGGCCGCGGGATCCCCGCCACCGCGTTGCCGCCGAGGTAGATCAGCGCCCGCTTGATGCCTCCCGTCGTCACCACCGGCTGGGACGCCTTGACGTAGAGCCCGCCCGACACGCCCTCGTAGCGGTCCAGCGCCGGCATGTCGGCGAGCTTGAGGTCCCACAGCACGCCCCACACCGTGGCGGCGGGGTCGCGCACCACCGAGGCGTAGCCCTCGCGCATGATGATGAAGCGGTGCCGGTGGAGCCGGCCCTGTCCGATCAGGATCGAGCCCGGGCAGCGCAGGGCCATGGCGCCGGCGTCCATGTTGGCGCCGTAGGCGAAATAGAGGGGCATTGCGTGCCGGCGGATGGAGCGCCGGAGTTTCTACTTGCCGCCCTGCTCGTCCGAGCGGCGTATCGCCCGCTCATTGGCGAGCACGGCCAGATAGGCCGCGGCTAGGACCACCGCCGGGATCACGAAGGTGACGAAGATCTCGCCGGTGTTCATGACTTCAGGCTCCGCAACGCGCGTCTCGCGAGAATATGTAGGCCCGCACCGGCACAAAACCAAACGCCGGCGAAGAACGCCGTGGCGAGGCTCGGAGCCGGGGCCACGGCGATGCCGAAGCTGACCGCCGTGACCGGCGTGACGACGCCGATCACGATGAAGGCCACGGCGATGTTGTTGATCCCCGTGGCCAGCAGTTTGGTCTGCCCGTTGTGCGTCGTGTTCACGCCTCGCGCGATCTCACGCGAACTCGAGGATCACCGCGTCCACCGCCAGGCTGTCGCCTTCCTTCGCCGAGATCTTCGAGACGGTGGCGTCGCGCTCGGCGCGCAGCACGTTCTCCATCTTCATGGCCTCGACGATGGCCAGCGCCTCGCCGTTCTTCACCTCCTGGCCTTCCGTCACCAGGATCGCCTTCACGAGCCCCGGCATCGGGCAGAGCACCTGCTTGCCGGAGCCGGCGTTCTCCTTGACCGGCATCAGGGCGGCGAGTTCGGCCTCGCGGCGGGTGTAGACGCGGGCCTCGGCCGCCGCGCCCGCGTGCTGGAGCGAGACGCCGTTGAGAAGGCCGCGCACCTGGATCGCCACCGCGTGGCCGCCGATCTCGCCGGACCAGACCGGCTCGCCCGGGCGCCAGTCGCTGACCACGTTCAGGATGCTGCCGTCCTCGGCCGTCACCGCCAGCGCCTCGCCGATGGTGTCGACGGTCACCGGGTAGGCCTGGCCCGCCAGGATCACGACGCGGTCGCGCTCGAAGTGCAGCAGGCTCGGATCGCGCATCTGGCCGGAGATGCCGCGCTTGCGCTGGTTGAGCTTGTGGTCGATGGCCGCCGCCGCCGCCGCCATCCGCTGCGCGATCTCGCCCGCGGGCTCCGGGGCGACGAAGCCCTCGGGGAACTCCTCGGCGATGAAGCCGGTGGAGAGGTTGCCCGAACGCCAGCGCGGATGCGCCATCAGGGCGGCGAGGAACGGGATGTTGTGGCGGATGCCGTCGATGGCGAAGGCATCCAGCGCCTGGGCCTGCGCGTCGATCGCCTGCTCGCGGGTCGGCGCCCAGGTCACCAGCTTGGCGATCATCGGATCGTAGTGGATCGCGATCTCGCCGCCCTCCTCGACGCCGGTGTCGTTGCGCACGATCGCCTCGCCGAACCGCCCTTCCGCCGGCGGGCGGTAGGTGGTCAGGCGCCCGATCGAGGGCAGGAAGTTGCGGGTCGGGTCCTCAGCGTAGACCCGGCTCTCCACGGCCCAGCCGTCGAGCTTGACCTGGTCCTGCGTCAGGGGCAGCGCCTCGCCGTAGGCCGAGCGGATCATCATCTCGACGAGGTCGACGCCGGTGATCATCTCGGTGACGGGATGCTCCACCTGCAGGCGGGTGTTCATCTCGAGGAAGTAGAAGGACTTGTCCTGGCCGGCGACGAATTCGACCGTGCCGGCCGAATCGTAGGCGACCGCACGCGCCAGGGCCACGGCCTGCTCGCCCATCTTCCTGCGGGTCTCCTCGTCGAGGAGCGGCGAGGGCGCCTCCTCGATCACCTTCTGGTTGCGGCGCTGGATCGAACACTCGCGCTCGCCGAGATAGATCACGTTGCCGTGCTTGTCGCCGATCACCTGGATCTCGATGTGGCGCGGATCGGTGATGAACTTCTCGACGAACACCCGGTCGTCGCCGAAGGAGGACGCGGCCTCCGACTTGGCGCGGGCGAACCCCTCGGCGACCTCGCCCGAGGAGTGGGCGATGCGCATGCCCTTGCCGCCGCCGCCGGCCGAGGCCTTGATCATGACGGGGTAGCCGATCTCGTCGGCGATGGTGACGGCGTGCTCCGGGCTCTCGATCACGCCGAGGAAGCCCGGCACCGTGGAGACGTTGGCGGCCGAGGCCGCCTTCTTCGACTCGATCTTGTCGCCCATGGCGGCGATGGCGCCGGGGTTGGGTCCGATGAAGACGATGCCGGCCGCCTCGAGCGCCCGCGGAAACGCCTCGCGCTCGGACAGGAAGCCGTAGCCGGGGTGGACCGCCTGCGCCCCGGTCCGCTTGCAGGCGTCGACGATCTTGTCGATCACGAGGTAGGATTGCGCCGCCGCGGCCGGGCCGATGTTCACGGCCTCGTCGGCCATGGCGACGTGGACCGCGTCGCGGTCGGCGTCGGAATAGACGGCCACCGTCTTGATGCCCATCCGCCGGGCGGTCTTGATGATGCGACACGCGATCTCGCCGCGATTGGCGATCAGGATCTTCTCGAACATCGGTCCGGGCACTCTGGGTCGGTCGGGATCACGGGACGGGACGAGCCGCCCAAGCTTGCCTCCGTTAAAGCAGTTGTGCTGCTTCGGGAAGCTGATGGTCGCATCCGCTGCGTGTTTCCTGAGGGCCGTCCGGGCCTCGGGTCGTGTCACCTCGCGTGCGCAATGTCGTTCGTCGACGCCGGGGGTCGGGGCCTGTCGGGGGCGCCTTCGCGTCGGGCGCCGCATCCGTTCCGGTTCAGGCGGCGAGGGCCTGCGGGGCGGTCGCCTCGTCGGCCTGGCGGGTCCCGCCCGCGAGGGCTTTGGCGGCGAGTGCTTTGGCGGCCAGCGCGAAGGCGATGAAGTGCTCGTCGCTGGCCTGCGCCTCCTGGACGACGCTCAGGGCGATCCGCGCCGCCAGGGGGGTCGGGCCGGAACCGGCGCCGAGGGAGGCGGCGAGCCAACGGGCGATGCCGGCATCGATGTAGCCGGTCGGGCGCTCGCCCCAGACGGCGAAGTCGACGACGAGGGCGGTGAGGAGGTCGCCGAAGGCGGGATCGGCGTCGACGGAGGCGCGGTCGAGGGCGATGAGCATGTCGGCCTCGTCGCGGCAGGCGATGCCGTCGACGAGGATCTCCCCGGCCAGGAGGCGGACGTCGCCGGCGTCGAGGCGACCCTCGGCGACGATACGGTTACAGAAAAGCTGAAGAGAAGCGTTGATCATTGGTTGATGCTCCTGCGGCTCTACTTGGGGCCGCTCGATGTTTCCGTCTGTTTTCGACTATGCAGGACGGCATCGTTTCATCGGTTAACATCGAGATCTGAACGCGCGTTCAGGTTAAAGCGTGCTCACGAAGCAGCCTTTCGAAGATGTGACCGCGAACGGGCGGAGCCGCCGTCGCCGTGGCGGCGGGCGACTCGCCGGCGCCGCCGCTTTTTCAACATCGTTTGCCTGTCTATCGCGGCGGGATATGGGGTGTTTCGCCGGGTCGGAGTGCTCCGGCCCACCCGCTTCGTTCCAGTAGACCGCGCCCGCGAGACCGTGCCGAATGCCCCCTGCATCCCGCCTGCGCACCGTCCTCATGCGTGCCGTCCTTCCGGGCCTCCTCGCTGCCGCGCCGCTCGGATCCGCGTTCGCGGACAAGATCAAGAACCCGACGGCGGTGTTCTCGGGCCTCGACAAGGTCACCGGCCGGATCGTCTCCTTCGAAGTGGCGGTGGACGAGACCGTGCAGTTCGGCGCCCTGCAGCTGACCCCGCGGGTCTGCTACAGCCGGCCGCCCACCGAGAGCCCCAAGACCACGGCCTTCCTCGAGGTCGACGAGGTGACCCTCGACAACAAGTACCGGCGCATCTTCACGGGCTGGCAGTTCGCCGCGAGCCCGGGCCTGCATGCCATCGAGCACCCGATCTACGACGTCTGGCTCGTCGATTGTAAGGGCGGCACCGACATCATCGCCGAGGCGCGCGAGCAGGAGGACGTGCCGGTCCTGGCCGCCAAGTCCGAAAAGACCAAGCGGCCGACCCGCCGCGACGACCCGACCCGCACCGCCCAGCAGGTCAACCCGCGGGGCCAGGTCGACGTCGAGGGCCCCCGCGGCGTGCCGGTACAGCCGCGCCAGAAGCCATCGCGAAAATTCTTCCCCAACAACGAGGGGCCCGCCCCGGCGCCGCCGCCGCAGCAGCCCCAGTCGATCTTCGATTCCCTGTTCCGGTAGGAGCTCCCATGCCCGAGGCGGCGACGATCCTCGCCTTCGCGGCGGTCTCCCTCGGCATGGTCCTGACGCCGGGACCGAACATGGCCTACCTCGTCTCGCGTTCGATCTGCCAGGGCCGCCTCGCGGGGTTGGTCTCCCTGGCCGGCGTCGCCTGCGGTTTCGTGGTCTACATGCTGTGCGCGGCCTTCGGGATCACCGCCCTCGTCCTGGCGGTCCCCTATGCCTACGACGGCCTGCGCCTGGCGGGCGCGCTCTACCTCGGCTGGCTGGCCTGGTCGGCCCTTCGCCCCGGCGGGCGCTCGCCCTTCGCGATCAGGGACCTGCCCGCCGACAGCAGGACGAAGCTCTTCACGATGGGCTTCGTCACGAACCTGCTCAACCCCAAGATCGCCATGCTCTATCTCGCGCTGCTGCCGCAGTTCGTGACATCGGAGCACGGCCATATCCTGTCGCAGACGCTCGTGCTGGGTACGGTGCAGATCGTCGTCAGCGTCGGCGTGAACGCGATGATCGCGCTGGCGGCGGGGTCGATCGCCGGTTTCCTCGCCACCCGGCCGGGATGGCTGAACGTCCAACGCTGGCTGATGGGCGGGGTCCTCGGAGGCCTCGGCCTGCGGATGGCGTTCGACACCGGTCGCTGAGCGGGCCTGTCATCCTTCGAGGGCCGCGAGCACCTGCGCGCCGCGGCTCGGCTCGGCGACCGGCCATACGCCCCAGGCGGCCGGCATGGCGATCGCCTCGGCGAGACGACGCTTGTAGACGTGGCGCGGCACCGCCGTCACGCCGAACTGCAGCAGGTGGTCGGTGACGAACTGGGTGTCGGCGAGGCGGTAGCCCCCGGCCCTGAGGCGGGCCACGAGGTGGACGAGGGCGACCTTCGAGGCGTCGCGCTCCACGTGGAACATGCTCTCCCCGAAGAAGGCGGCGCCCAGCGACACGCCGTAGAGCCCGCCGACGAGGCGACCCTCGGCATAGACCTCGACGGTGTGGGCATGGCCCTGATCGAACAGCGCGCCGTAGAGGTCGCGGATGCGGCCGTTGATCCAGGTGCGCTCCGCATCGCGCCGGGGTGCCGCGCAGCCCGCGATCACACCCTCGAAGTCGCGGTCGACCCGGACCTCGAACACGTCGCTGCGCACCGTGCGGGCGAGGCGCCGGCCCACATGGAAACCGTCGAGGGGCAGGACCCCCCGCGCACGCGGCTCGACCCAGTAGATGGCCGGGTCGTCGGCGTCCTCCGCCATCGGGAAGATGCCGGCCGCATAGGCCTTGAGCAGGATTTCGGGCGTGATCTCCACGCGGTCGCCATCGTCCGAAGGTCGGTCGTGCATCGTCCGATCCTGCCCCGGCCTCGGCCGGATGGCCAGTGCCGGCACTGGCCGCCACATGCGAAAACGGCGGGGCTCTCGCCCCGCCGCCGCTTCACATCGTTCTCGCAAGACTTAGAACTGGGGGCCGCCCGAAGTGGTTCCGAGGTTCGGCACGGCCCGGTTGATCTGCTCTGCGTTGCCGCCCTTGGCCGAATCCTCGACGATCGCCTCGCTGTTGGAGCGGTAGGGTCCGTCGATCACGGTGCCGGTGGCGTCGGGATCGACGAGGACCGGGCGGTCGGCGTTGCGGTAGACGCCGTAGGTCGAGGGGTTGTCGATGGGGCCGCGCGTGGTCTGCCCGGCCTGCGGGACAGCGCGCTCGGGCTGGCCGACGTTGCCGGACGGCGACTGCGCCAGGGCGGCGGTGGCGCTCAGGGTCGCGGCGACGAGGGCGAGAGTGATGGTACGCATGGTGGGTGTGACGTCCTTTAGAAAATGATCGTGCCGTCCGACCGGCATCGGTGCCGTCGGCATGGGGTGAGAAGTCGGCTCCTCCCGCCGCGTTCCCGTCGATCCTTCGTCGGCAATCCGTCGCACCCGACGGGTCTTGCGAACGCGGGATCGTCACCCGGTGTGCGGTGCACCATCGCGCCGAGGCCGAAATGCCGAGACAAATCGGCTGCCCGTGCCCTCGCGAGGCGTGCAAACGTGCAAAGAGGGCTTCGCGACCGATCGATGGTGCACAATCTTGATGTGCGCTCGCGCACCAACCGTGGCTGGTGCCGGCCGTTGCACCGGGCTTCGGCGGCCTATTCGAGATCCTGAAGGCACCGTGCGGCGATCAGCGAAGCGGCGGTGCGGTTCTCCACCCCGAGCTTGGCGTAGATCCCTTCCAGGTGCTTGGTCACGGTGCGCGGGCTCAATCCCAGGATCTCGCCGATATCGCGGCTCGCCTTGCCGCGCGAGAGCCAGAGCAGCACCTCCGCCTCCCGGCTGGTGATCGGCAGGCGGCGGCTCAGGCGCTCCAGGCCGGCGGCGGTGCCGTCGCGCGTCAGCCGCAGCAGGATCTCGGCCCCGGTGCTGCCGATGAAGCTCAAGGAATGGGTGGCGCCGGCCCGGTCGTGGAGCGCGAACGAGCCGGCCTTGCCCCCCGACAGGCAGCCGGTGAGCCAGGCCCGGGCGGCGGCGGAAAGGCCGAGGGGCCCGGCTTCGGGCGCGATCTCGGCGAGCAGCCGGGCCGCCTGGGGGGTCGACCACAGCACGGCTCCGGCCGGGTCGACGGCGAACAGCGTCCGGCCGGTGGTGTCGAGGGCGGCCCGCGCCGATTGGGCGGAGCGGGCACCGGCCAGATGCACCCGGATGCGGGCCAGGATCTCGTCGGGGGCGATCGGCTTGGTCACGTAGTCGACGCCGCCGGCGTCGAGCCCCTTCACGATGTGTTCGGTCTCCGACAGGCCGGTCATGAAGATCACCGGCACATGGGCGAGGTGGCGCTTGGCCTTGAGCCGGCGGCAGGTCTCGAACCCGTCCATGCCGGGCATCACCGCATCGAGCAGGATGACGTCGGGGGTGATCTCGTCGACGAGGGCCAGGGCGAGGTCGCCGGCCACCGCCACCAGCACGGTGGCGCCCGACCGCTCGATCGCCTCGGTGAGGAAGCTCAGGGTCTCGGGCGAGTCGTCGACCACGAGGACGATGTCGCGCTGTGGCTCAGCCATCGCGGGCGAGCCCTTCGAGCACGCTCATGTAGCGGCGCAGGTCGTAAGCGGCGACGAGGCCGCGCATCCGCGCCACGAAGGCGGTCGGCGCCGCCTCCTCGGCCGCGATCTGGTCGAGCTTGGCCTCGATGCCGCGAATATGCCCGATGCGCCCGAGCCGAAGGAGGTCGGCGACGTGCTCGCGCCGGGGCGCCGCTTCGGAAAGCGGGACGGCCGCGGCCGGCGTCTCGGGCGCCTGGGGCCGGTCGAGGCCGAGCAGGACGCAGACCCGCTCGACGAAGTCCCGCAGGTCGAAGGGTTTGGCGATGATGTCGTCGTGGGGGGCGTCGTCGCCCCGGTTCGGGGCGATCTCGTGGACGTTGGCCGACATCATCGCGATGCGGGCGGTGTGGCCCGTCTCGCGCAGGGTGCGCGCCAGCGCCCAGCCGCTCATGCCCGGCATCGCGATGTCGAGGAGGAACAGGTCGGGCCGGTGCGAGGCGGAAAGGCGCAGGCAGGCCGGGCCGTCGGCGGCGTCGATCACGGTGAGGCCCAAGGGTTCGAGGATCTCGTGCATGAGCCCGCGATGGGCGGCATCGTCGTCCACCACCATCACCATGCGCCCGCCGCCCACCGAGCCGCGCGCGCGGGTGGCCTGGACCGGCACCACGGCGGGACGCGAGACCGAGCCGAGCATCAGGCGCACCCGCGCCTGGGTGCCCTGCCCGACCGTGCTCGCGATGGTGATCTCGCCGCCCATCACCTGCGCCAGCAGATGCGCGATGGTGAGCCCGAGGCCGGTCCCCGGCGTCGCCCGTGCCGCCGGGGTCGAGCCGCGCTCGAACGGCTCGAAGATCCGCTGCAGGTCCGCCTCGGGGATGCCGAGCCCGGTGTCGCGGATCGTGAACACCGCGACCTCGTTGCGGTAGCTCAGATCGAGGACGACCTCGCCGGTGGCCGTGAACTTGATGGCGTTGGAGAGGAGGTTGAGCAGGATCTGGCGCAGGCGCTTTTCGTCGGTGGCCACCACCGCGGGCAGGTTGGCGGGTCGCGTGAAGCGGAAGGCGAGGCCGGCTTCGCTCGCCTGGAGGCTGATCATGTCGACGATCTGGTCGAGGAAATCGGACAGCCGGATCTCGTTGCGGTGGACCTGGAGCCGCCCTGCCTCCATCCGCGAGATGTCGAGGAGGCCGTCGATGAGCCCCGAGAGATGCTGCGCGCTGCGGCAGATGACGCGGATGCCGTTCTGGCGCGAGGCCGGGATCTCGGGGTCGCCCTCGATGAGCTGGGCATAGCCGAGCACGGCGTTGAGCGGCGTGCGCAACTCGTGGCTGATGCCGACCACGTAGCGGCTCTTCGCGAGATTGGCGGCCTCGGCGATCTCCTTGGCCTCCTGCAGCTTGGCGTCGGTGACCTTGTGGGCCTCGATCTCGGATTCGTACAGGGCGGTCTGGCGGGCGGTCTCGCCCTGCGCCACCCGGCGGCTCTCCTGGGCCAGCACGAACAGCCAGGCCACCACCCCGAGGATGACGACGAGGATCAGGAATACGCTGGTCAGGGCCGTCGCCAGGGCCTCGCGGTGCTGGGGGTTCTCGGCCGCCGCCCCGGCGTGGACGATGCCGAGGATCAGCGCGATCACCGCCACCAGGGTCGCCATCAGCGCGAGGTAGCGCCCGAGCGGCGCCCCGATCCAGGCCGCGGTGCGGCTCGGCAGCACCGTCGCCAGGGCCGCCTGGGCCTGGGCGTCGAGGCGTCCGTGCGGCTTGCACAGGTCGCCGCAGCGCGCGTCCAGCGAACAGCACAGCGAGCAGATCGCTCCGCCGTAGGCCGGGCAATGGGCCATGTCCTCGGTGTCGAAGGGATGGTCGCAGACCTGGCAGGTGATGGTCGAGGCGCCGCCCCAGTCGGTCTTCGCGCTGCGCGCCAGGTAGTAGCGCCCGCCCGTGGCGTAGGCGATCAGCGGCGCGCCGGCGAAGGCGGTGGCGAGCGCCAGGACCGGCGCGAACGGCTGCGGCCCCTCCCCCATCCACCCGGCATAGGCCGCGCAACCGGCGAGGATCGCGGCGGCCATCGCCCCGGTCCCGACCGGGTTGATCGCGTAGAGGTGGGCGCGCTTGAACTCGATGCCCGGCGGCGACAGGCCGAGCGGCTTGTTGACGGCGAGATCCGCCGAGAGCGCGCCGACCCAGGCCGAGACGACGACGGCGTAGAGCGAGAGCGTGCTGGCGATGGTCTTGTCGATGCCGAGCTCCATCAGGAGGAGCGCGATGGCGACGTTGAAGATCAGCCACACCACCCGCCCCGGATGCGAATGGGTGAGCCGGGAGAAGAAGTTCGACCACGCGATGGAGCCGGCGTAGGCGTTGGTCACGTTGATCTTGAGCTGCGAGATGACGACGAACAGCGCCATCAGCGCCACCGCCGCCTCGCGCGAGGGCACCACGTAGCCGAAGGCGATGGCGTACATCCGGGTCGGGTCGCTCGCCTGCTCGGCCGGCACGCCGTGGCCGAGGGCGAGCACGGCGAGGAACGACCCGAGCAGGATCTTGAGCATGCCGGGCAGGATCCAGCCGGCCCCGGCGCCGAGCACCGCCGCCCACCAGCGCCCGCGATGCGCCGCCGTCCGTTCGGGCACGAACCGCAGGAAGTCGACCTGTTCGCCCACCTGCGCCAGCAGGGCGAGGAGGATGCCCACGGCAAAGCCGAAGGCGGCCGGATCGAAACCGTCGGCCCGGCCGGAGGTGCCGGCATAGCCGGTCCAGGCCTCGAACGAGCCCCCGCCCTTGGCCGCGATGAAGGCGAGGGGCAGCAGGTTGAGGACGATCCAGATCGGCTGCGTCCAGATCTGGAAGCGGCTGATCAGGCTGATCCCGTAGATCACCAGCGGGATCGCGGCGAGCGCGCTGACGACGTAGCCGATCGACAGCGGCAGGCCGAAAGCGAGATTGAGCGCCAGCGCCATGATCGACGCCTCGATGGCGAAGAACAGGAACGTGAAGCTCGCGTAGATCAGCGAGGTGATGGTGGAGCCGATGTAGCCGAAGCCCGCCCCGCGGGTCAGCAGGTCGATGTCGACTCCGAAGCGGGCGGCATAGACGCTGATGGGGGCGGCCGTGGCGAAGATGACGAGGCCGGCGACGAGGACGGCCGCCACGGTGTTGGTGAAGCCCGTGGCCAGCACCAGGGTGCCGCCGATCGCCTCCAGCGCCAGGAACGAGAGCGAGCCCAACGCCGTCTGCGCCACCTGGAACCCCGACCAGCGCCGCGCCGACTTGGCGGTGAAGCGGAGCGCATAGTCCTCCAGCGTCTCGTCGGCGACGAAGCGGTTGTAGTCGCGGCGGATGGGGACGATGCGCTGCCGGGCGGTCATGGGGTCGGCTTCATTGCGCCGGGAAAGAAATCCAGCGCCGCGATAGAACTCGAGCCTGATCGGTTCACGTGATGTCCCCTCCGGAGCAAGGATCGTGCACGCGGCCTATCGCAGCCGTCGATCCGGTCAGGTCAACCAATCCTCGATCTTCAGATCTCGGACACGCTCGAATTCGCGCCTGTTGTTGGTGACGAGCACGAGGTCCAGCGATAGGCATTGCGCTGCGATCAGGAGATCGTTCGCGCCGATCATCAGGCCTCGCCGTTCGAGATCCGACCGGATGTCGCCATAGGTCTTCGCGGCCGGCGGCTCGAAAGCGAGAACCGGTAGCGCCCCGAGGATGCGCTCGGCCGATTCGGCGAGCTTGATGGATGCGCGTTTGGCGACCCCATAGCGAATCTCCGCCGCCACGATGACGCTCGTGCACACCCGATCGTCACCGGCCTGTGCGATCCGCCTCAGGACGGGGCTCTGTCCACGATCGTTGATCAGGCTGGACATGATGTTGGTGTCCAGCAGGAACCGGCTCACAGATCGACCCGATCGACCTCGAGATCCGCGATGACATCGAGCCGATCCTCGGCATCGAGCGGAGCGAGGCCGGACAAAGCGGCGGACAACGAGACGTCGTCGAAAGGCTCGATGAAGAGCCGTCCTCCTTCCCGACGCAGCATGGCCCGCTTACCGGGAAGCTCGAATTCGCGCGGGATGCGAAGGGCCTGACTCCGGCCGTTGCGGAAAAGGCTGACGATACGTTCCATGGTCGGAGCATATGGCCTATGCCGCGACCTATGTCACCTCCCGCAGGCCCCGCTCGCGGAAGCGACCTACGCAAAACAGCGTATATGCTGCGGCGCGTCATGCGGCCTAGCCTTTGCTTCGTCGGGTCGCGGCCAGTGTCACGAGCCGCGCGCTGAACGAACAGGGGTCGAGGTCACGATGGCAGACGAGACGAACACCGGTTTGCAATCGGCGCTGCGGCGCAGGCTCCTGATGGGTCTGGCCGGCGCTCCGGCCCTGGCCCTGCTGCCGCGACAGGCGTTCGCCGCCGGCCCGCCGACCGCGATGGTCAACACCAGCGGCCTCGCGGTCACCGACACGGAAGTGACGGTGGGCATTCTGCACTCGGCCACCGGCACCATGGCGATCTCCGAGACCGGCTCGATCCAGGCCGAGAAGCTCGCCATCGAGGAGATCAACGCCGCCGGCGGCGTGCTCGGCCGCAAGATCAAGATCATCCAGGAGGACGGCGCCTCCGACTGGCCGACCTTCGCCGAGAAGGCCAAGAAGCTCCTCGTCAACGACCATTGCGCCGCCGTGATGGGTTGCTGGACCTCGGCCTCGCGCAAGGCTGCGCTGCCGGTGTTCGAGCAGTACAACGGCCTCCTGTACTATCCGACCTTCTACGAGGGCCTGGAGCAGTCCAAGAACGTCATCTACACCGGCCAGGAGGCGACGCAGCAGATCCTCGCCTCGCTCAACTGGGTCGCCAAGGAGAAGGGCGCCAAGACGTTCTTCTTCATCGGCTCGGACTACATCTGGCCGCGGACCTCGAACAAGATCGCCCGCAAGCACATCGAGAACGTGCTCAAGACCAAGGTCGTCGGCGAGGAATATTTCCCGCTCGGTCATACCCAGTTCAATTCGGTCATCAACAAGCTCAAGCTGACCAAGCCCGACGTGATCTTCACCGACGTCGTCGGTGGCTCCAACGTGGCGTTCTACAAGCAGCTCAAGGCGGCCGGCATCGACCTCTCGAAGCAGACCCTGCTGACCATTTCGGTGACCGAGGACGAGATCGACGGCATCGGCGGCGAGAACATCGCCGGCGCCTACTCGTGCATGAAGTACTTCCAGTCGCTCAAGAACCCGAACAACGAGAAGTTCGTCGCCGCCTTCAAGAAGATGTGGGGCGAGAAGACCGTGATCGGCGACGTCACCCAGGCGGCCTACCTCGGACCCTACCTGTGGAAGATGACCTGCGAGAAGGCCAACTCCTTCGACGTCGACAAGCTCGCCGTGGCCTCGGCCGACATCGAGTTCAAGGAAGCGCCGGAAGGCTACGTCAAGATCCACCCCAACCATCACCTGTGGTCGAAGACCCGCGTCGCCAGGGCCCTGCCCAGCGGCCAGTTCGAGGTCGTCTACGAAAGCCCCGACCTCATCGAGCCCAACCCCTTCCCCAAGGGCTACCAGTAGTCGGCGCGCGACTTGCAACGGCCGGCGGGCCCCGCATGGCCCGCCGGCCTCGATCCGCCCTTGGCCTCATCCCGAAGTCCCCGCGGAGCGGGGCTCGAAGGAGGGTTCGAGAGACGATCGTGCGTGCCGGATGTCTCCCTCGAGGCCTCCGCTTCGCTCTGGCGCCTCGGGCTGGGGCAGCGGTCGGGGCGGACGACAAAAGACAATCCGCGCCGGCTAGATGAATCGGAGATCGGGCGATGTTCGGTGATTACTCACTCGCTGACCTGAGCGCGATCTTCGCGATGCAGGGCTTTGCCGGCCTGATCCTGTTCTCGGTCTACCTGCTGATGGCGCTCGGGCTCGCGATCATCTTCGGGCAGATGGGCGTCATCAACATGGCGCACGGCGAGTTCATGATTCTGGGTGCCTACGTCACCTACCTCTGCTCGACCTTCTTCCAGACCTACCTGCCCGGGCTGTTCGCCGCCTACTTCTTCGTGGCGATGGCGCTCGCCTTCCTCGCCTCCGGGGCGCTGGGGATGCTGGTGGAGTGGAGCCTGATCCGCCACCTCTACAAGCGTCCGCTCGATACCCTGCTCGCCACCTGGGGCCTGTCGCTGATCCTGCAGCAGACCTACCGCACGGTGTTCGGGGCCCGCGAGGTCGGCGTGGAACTGCCGTCCTGGCTGATCGGCTCGGTGCAGGTCACCGACACCATCGAGGTGCCGATCAACGGCATCTTCGTCATGGCCGTCACCACCCTCATCACGCTCGGCGTCGCGGCCCTGATGTACCGCTCGCGCTTCGGCGCCCAGGTCCGCGCCGTGGTGCAGAACCGGGCCATGGCCGGCGCGGTGGGCATCGACACCGAGAAGGTCGATCGCCTCACCTTCGGCCTGGGCTGCGGCATCGCCGGCATCGCCGGCTCCGCCTTCACCATGGTGGGGTCCACCGGGCCGACATCGGGCCAGCTCTACATCGTCGACACCTTCCTCATCGTCGTGTTCGGGGGGGCTGCGAGCCTGCTCGGCACCATCGCCTCGGCGTTCTCGATCTCGCAGACCCAGTCGACGCTAGAGTTCTTCCTGTCCGGCTCCACCGCCAAGGTCATCACGCTGCTCGCCGTCGTCGGCATCCTGATGCTGCGGCCGCAGGGCCTCTTCACCCTCAAGGTCCGGCGCTGAGGAGGCGAGGATGGAGCACACACCGATGGCACACCGATCCGCCGCCGCCGAGAGCGTCCACGACAACCCGTTCATGAAGCCGATGGAGTGGGTGAGCCTGGCACTGCTCGCCGCGGTGATCCTCGTCGTCCTGCCGATGCTGCTCGACGCCTTCCGGCTCAACCTCGTTGGCAAGTACCTCACCTACGCCTTCGTGGCGCTCGGCCTCGTCATCTGCTGGGGCTTCGGCGGCATCCTCTCGCTCGGCCAGGGCTGCTTCTTCGGTCTGGGCGGCTACTGCATGGCCATGTACCTCAAGCTCGAGGCATCCAGCGTCGAGAACACCAAGATCCAGTCGACGCCGGGCATCCCCGACTTCATGGACTGGAACCAGATCACCGAGCTCCCCTGGATCTGGAAGCCGTTCCAGAGCCTGCCCCTCACCCTCTTCCTGGTGGTGGCGCTGCCCGCGTTCTTCGCCTTCGTGATCGGCACGGCGATGTTCCGGCGCCGGGTCGGCGGCACCTATTTCGCCATCATCACCCAGGCCATCGCGGCGATCCTCACCATCATGATCGTCGGCCAGCAGGGCTACACCGGCGGCATCAACGGCATCACCGACCTGCGCACCCTCAACGGCTGGGACATCCGCACCGACAGCGCCCACAACATCCTCTACTTCGTCAACGGCGGGCTGCTGATCGGCTGCATCCTGTTCGCGCAATACGTGAAGAAATCGAAGCTCGGGCGCATCCTCGTCGCCATGCGCGACAAGGAGGACCGGGTTCGGTTCTCCGGCTACCAGGTCGCCAGCTTCAAGACCTTCGCGTTCTGCATGGCCGCCGTGTTCGCCGCCATCGGGGGGGCGATGTTCACCCTCCAGGTCGGGTTCATGTCGCCCTCCTTCGTGGGCATCGTGCCCTCCATCGAGATGGTCATCTACGCCGCCGTGGGCGGGCGCCTGTCGCTGTTCGGCGCGGTCTGGGGCACGCTGCTCGTCAACTGGGCCAAGACCAGCTTCTCAGAGAGCTTCCCCGAACTCTGGCTGTTCGGCCTGGGCGCCCTGTTCATCGCCGTGGTCCTGGCCTTCCCCAACGGTCTGGCGGGCATCTACCGCACCTACGTCGAACCGCGCCTCACCCGGAAGGTGAAGGCCCTCGCGCCGGCCGAGGCCCGTGCCCTGCCCCACGGCACCCCGGCCGAATAGGAGCCCCCGTCCATGAACGCCGCCATGCTGCATGCGCCCCTCATCGGCGAGAGCCCGGACGCCCCGAAATTCCTGCTCGCGGTGGAATCCCTCACCGTGTCCTTCGACGGGTTCAAGGCGGTCAACGACGTCTCGTTCTACGTCGATCCCAACGAGATCCGGGTGATCATCGGTCCCAACGGTGCCGGCAAGACCACGGTGCTCGACCTGATCTGCGGGCGCACCAAGGCCAGCACCGGCTCGATCAAGTACAAGGGCCAGGAGCTCACCAAGCTCTCCGAGAGCGCCATCGTCCAGGCCGGGGTCGGCCGCAAGTTCCAGACCCCGTCGATCTACGACGACCTCTCGGTGTTCGAGAACCTGGAGATCTCGTTCCCGCGCGGGCGCTCGGTGTTCGGGGCGCTCACCTTCAAGCGCGACGCCGAGGTCCGCGACCGCATCGAGGAGGTCGCGAGCATGATCTTCCTCAAGGACCAGCTCACCGAGCGGGCCGAGTTCCTCAGCCACGGCCAGAAGCAATGGCTCGAGATCGGCATGCTGTTGATCCAGGACCCCGAGCTCCTGATGCTCGACGAGCCGGTGGCCGGCATGAGCGTCGGCGAGCGCATCAAGACCGCCGAACTCCTCAACCAGATCATCGTCGGCCGCTCGGTGCTGGTGATCGAGCATGACATGAAGTTCGTCGAGGACATCGCCCATCGGGTCACCGTGCTCCACCAGGGCAAGGTGCTGTCGGAGGGGTCGATGGAGCGGGTCAAGAACGACCCCAAGGTCATCGAAGTCTATCTCGGCCACTGAAGGATTTTTTCGCGATGCTTCAGACCGCTCCCCGACCCGCGCAGGCCGCTCCGGTGCCGCCGTCCCTCGCCGCCGGCGTCACGCCGATGCTGTCGGTGGAAAACCTCCACTCGGCCTACGGCCAGAGCGAGGTCCTGCACGGGCTCGATTTCTCGGTGGCGCCCGGCGAGATCGTCGCCGTGATGGGCCGCAACGGCATGGGCAAGACCACGCTCATGAAGACGTTGATGGGCATCGTGCCGGTGAAGTCCGGTGCGATCCGGGTCGCGGGCGAGGACGTCTCCACCCTCAAGAGCCACCAGCGGGTGGCCAAGGGCCTCGCCTACGTGCCGCAGGGGCGGATGATCTTCTCGACCATGACGGTGCAGGAGAACATCGAGACCGGGCTCACCGTCACCAACGAGCGCAAGGTGCCGCAGGACCTCTACACGATGTTCCCGGTGCTGCTGGAGATGAAGGGCCGGCGCGGCGGCAACCTCTCGGGCGGCCAGCAGCAGCAACTCGCCATCGCCCGCGCCCTGGCGAGCCGGCCCAAGGTGCTGCTCCTCGACGAGCCGACCGAGGGTATCCAACCCTCGATCATCCGCGAGATGGGGCGGACGTTGCGCAAGATCCGCGACGACCGCGGGCTGTCCATCGTCGTCTCGGAGCAGGTGCTGAGCTTCGCCCTCGACGTCGCCGACCGGGTGCTCGTCGTGGAGAACGGCGCCATCGTCCACGAGGCGATGCGGGCCGACGTCGACGAAGCCAAGGTGGCGCGCTTCCTGTCGGTCTGAGGGGAATCCATGAGCGATTACGCGATCTTCGACCTCGGCGACTTCGTTCTCCAGTGCCAGAAGACCCTTCGCGGAGCCAAGCTCGCCTACAAGACCTTCGGTACGCTCAACGCCGCCAAGGACAACGCCATCGTCTACCCGACATGGTACTCCGGTCAGCACTACGAGAACGAATGGCTGATCGGGCCGGGCAAGGCCCTGGACCCGGAAAAGTATTTCATCATCGTCCCGAACATGTTCGGCAACGGCTTGTCCTCGTCGCCGAGCAACACGCCGCCGCCCTGGAACGGGCCGCGCTTTCCCAACGTCACGGCCTACGACAACGTGCGTGCGCAGCACCGGCTGGTGACCGAGGTGTTCGGCATCGAAAAGCTGGTCCTCGTCACCGGCTGGTCGATGGGCGCGCTCCAGACCTATCATTGGGCGGCGATGTATCCCGACATGGTGCCGCGCATCCTGCCGTTTCAGGGTTCGGCCAAGTGCTCGCGGCATAACTTCGTGTTCCTGGAGGGGGCCAAGGCCGCGCTCCAGGCCGATGCCGCCTTCAAGGACGGATGGTACGAGACGCCGCCGACGCGGGGCCTGCGCGCCTTCGGCCGGGTCTATGCCGGCTGGGGCCTGTCGCAGACCTTCTACCGGATCGAGACCGACCGGACCCACATGGGTTACGCCTCGCTGGAGGACTTCCTCGTCGGGTTCTGGGAGGGCCTGTTTTACACGCGGGACGCCAACAACCTGCTTGCCATGCTGTGGACATGGCAGAACGGCGACATCAGCGCCAACGAGATCTTCAATGGGGATCTCAAGGCCGCTTTCGGGGCGATCACGGCGGACGCGATCCTGATGCCGGCCTCCACCGACCTCTACTTCCCACCCGCCGACAACGAAATCGAAGCCGCGCTGATGCCGAAGGCGGAGTTGCGCGTGGTCGAGACGTGGTGGGGCCATTTCGCCGGCGGCCCCGGGACGAGCCCCGACGACATCAAGGTCCTGAACGACGCGCTGAAGGAACTGCTTGCGCGCTGACGCCGGACACACGCCGTCCAAGGCCGCCGAGCGGCCTGGATCCAGGGATCACCAGGGAGACGAACGCGCATGGCCGAGACGCTCATCAAGGTCGATCTGACCCAATCCGCCTACGACAACGACATGGTGCACAACCGCTGGCACCCCGACATCCCCATGGTGGCGATGGTCAAGCCCGGCGACGACTTCATCGTCGAGACCTACGATTGGACCGGCGGCTTCATCAAGAACAACGATTCGGCCGACGACGTGCGCGACATCGACCTGTCGATCGTGCACTTCCTCTCCGGCCCCATCGGCGTCGAGGGCGCCGAGCCCGGCGACCTCCTGGTGGTCGACCTGTTGGACATTGGCGCCAAGCCCGAGAGCCAGTGGGGCTTCAACGGGTTCTTCTCCAAGAACAACGGCGGCGGCTTCCTCGACGAGCATTTTCCGCAGGCCCAGAAGTCGATCTGGGACTTCGAGGGCATGTTCACGAAGTCGCGCCACATCCCCGGCGTGCGCTTCCCCGGCCTGATCCATCCGGGCCTGATCGGCTGCCTGCCCGACCCCAAGATGCTCGAGACCTGGAACACCCGCGAGAAGGCGCTGTTCGACACCAATCCCACCCGCGTTCCCGCGCTGGCCACCCTCCCCTTCGGTCCCACCGCCCACATGGGCCGGCTCAAGGGCGAGGCGAAGGACAAGGCCGCCGCGACGGGCGCCCGCACGGTCCCGGGGCGCGAGCACGGCGGCAATTGCGACATCAAGGATCTGTCGCGCGGCTCGAAGATCTACTTCCCCGTCTACGTGCCGGGCGCGGGCCTCTCCATGGGCGACCTGCACTTCAGCCAGGGCGACGGCGAGATCACCTTCTGCGGCGCCATCGAGATGGCCGGCTGGGTCCACCTCAAGGTCAGCCTGATCAAGGACGGCATGGCGAAGTACGGGATCAAGAACCCGATCTTCAAGCCCTCGCCGATCACCCCGAAATTCGACGACCACCTCATCTTCGAGGGTGTCTCGGTCGACGAATACGGCAAGCAGCATTACCTCGACGTCACGGTGGCCTACCGCCAGGCCTGCCTCAACGCGATCGAATACCTGAAGAAGTTCGGCTACTCGGGCGCCCAGGCCTATTCGATCCTCGGCACCGCCCCGGTCCAGGGCCACATCTCCGGCGTCGTCGACATCCCCAACGCCTGCGCCACCCTGTGGATTCCCACGGGCATCTTCGACTTCGACATCAACCCCGGTGCGGACGGGCCGATCAAGCACATCGACGGATCGATCCAGATGCCGCTCTCGCCGGATTTGTAGTCTCCTGGCTTGCCGTTCTTTCCGCGCGGCAAACCGTGACCACTTTGCCTGAAAGCACGGATATGCCCGTCTACGATTACGCTTGCGATAGCTGCGGCCCGTTCACGGTGCTGCGCCCGATGGCGCAGTTCCGCGATCCGCACGATTGCCCCGACTGCGGGTCGTCGTGCGGACGCGCCTTCCTCACCGCGCCCAACCTCGCCTCCATGGATGCGGGCAAGCGCAAGGCGCACGCGACCAACGAGCGGAGCGCCCACGCGCCCCGCCGCTCGTCGGGCCACGGGGCCGGCTGCGGCTGTTGCGGCGGCGCTGCCAGGACCAAGCAACCGGCGGCCGCGAAAAGCTTCCCCAACGCGCGGCCGTGGATGATCAGCCACTGACGCGAAAGTGGCCCCCCTCCTACCTCTGCGGGGAGACGATGGAGGTGGGGGTGGCGGGCTGACCCTGCCGCACTGAAAGCGGAACCGCCCCCACCCCTGCCCTCTCCCCGCCAGGGGATGGGGAATGCGTCGGGCTTTGCGAAACGCGCGATGACAGAAGGAGCACCGTCATGATGCACGGCGACATTTCCTCGAGCAACGACGGCGTCGGCGTGGCCGTCGTCAACTACAAGATGCCCCGTCTCCACACGAAGGCGGAGGTCCTCGAGAACGCGAAGAAGATCGCCGACATGGTTGTCGGCATGAAGTCCGGCCTGCCGGGCATGGACCTCGTGATCTTCCCCGAATACTCGACCCACGGCATCATGTACGACGGCGCCGAGATGTACGAGACCGCCTCGGCCGTGCCCGGCGAGGAGACGGCGATCTTCGCCGAGGCCTGTCGCAAGGCGCGCGTCTGGGGCGTGTTCTCGCTCACCGGCGAGCGCCACGAGGAGCATCCCAACAAGGCGCCCTACAACACCCTCATCCTGATGAACGACCAGGGCGAGATCGTGCAGAAGTATCGCAAGATCATGCCCTGGACACCGATCGAGGGCTGGTATCCGGGCGATCGTACCTATGTCTCGGACGGGCCGAAGGGTCTCAAGATCAGCCTCATCATCTGCGACGACGGCAACTACCCGGAGATCTGGCGCGACTGCGCCATGCGCGGGGCCGAGCTCATCATCCGCTGCCAGGGCTACATGTATCCGGCCAAGGAGCAGCAGATCCTGATGTCGAAGGCGATGGCCTTCGCCAACAACTGCTACGTCGCCGTGGCCAACGCGGCGGGTTTCGACGGCGTCTACACCTACTTCGGCCACTCCGCGATCATCGGCTTCGACGGCCGCACGCTCGGCGAATGCGGCACGGAGGAGATGGGCATCCAATATGCCTCGCTCTCGAAGTTCCTGATCCGCGATGCGCGCACGCACATGCAGTCCGAGAACCACCTCTTCAAGCTCCTGCACCGCGGCTACACGGGCATGATCAACTCGAAGGAGAACGAGCACGGCAAGGCCGAATGCCCCTACGACTTCTACCGTCGCTGGATCGAGGACCCGGAGGGCACCCGCGAGGCGGTCCACGCCATCACCCGGCCCGGCGTCGGGACCGAGGAATGCCCGATCGCGGGTATCCCGACGACGCCGCGCTGACCCGCTGCGGCGTCAGCTCATGTAGTTGACCAGGGTGAGTTTCGAGAGGGTCGAGGTGACCTGGTAGCTCGCCTGCAGCTGGGTCTGGAGCGCCAGGAGCTTGGCCGTCACCTCGTTGACGTCGACGGTGTCGAGGCCGTCGAGGGTGTCCTGCAGGACGGCGCGGGTGGCGCCGTTCTCGGCCTTGGCGTCCTGCATGTTGCGGGCGGCGAGGCTGAGGTCGCTCGCGATGCTCTCGATGCTGCCCGCCGCCCGGTCGGACGCCAGGACCGTGCGCGAGCGCTCGGCCAGGGCTTGGTAGCGGGCATTGTCGGGCGTGCCGGCGGAGGTGTCGGTGAAGCGTTCGGCCGCCAGGGCGGCGATCCCCGCCAGGACGGCCCGGATCGGCGCCTCGTTGGCCTGGGCGCCGATGCCGACCTTGCGGCTGGCGTCGACCTGGACCGCGGCGGTGGTGCGCGGGTCGGCGGCAGTGTCGTCGCCGGTGTACCAGATCACGGTCTTGGCCGCCGCCGTCGCGGGTTCCGAGACGAAGCCGCCGTTGGCGGTGTCGACCCGGCGCGGGGCGAAGGCCGTCTGCTTCGAGCCGGCGAAGAAGTCCTGGGCCGCGATCGTCGAGGAGGATGCGGCCAGGGTGGTGGCCGCGCTGGTCTCCAGGGCGTTCGCGAGCGCCGCCTGCATGTTCTGCGCGGTCACCGCCGGGTCGGCATCGATCCGGAACTGCCCGCTGCCGCCGGTCGCGGTGGTCGACTTGGCGGTCAGCGTGATGGTGGTGGTGGTGCCGTCGCGCATGCCCAGCGCCACCGTCACCGTGTCCCCGTCGACCGGGCGCGTCGTGCCGGAGACGGAGAGCGCGACGCTGGCGGGCGCACCGCCGGAGAAGGCGAGGTCCACGCCGGGAGGGGTCCCGCTCTGGGCCGCGGCCACGGCCTTGCCCGACAGGCTCGCCGAGAGGTTGGCGGCGGCCTCGCCCGCGGAAGTGCCGATGGCGAACTCGTTGGTGCCCGGCGTCGGGGTGGTGCGCGCGGTGTAATCCACCAACAGCTGGCTGCCGTCGGGCTGGTTGACGCTCACGCGCACCAGGTCGCCGTCGTTGGGCTGGCTCGAAAAGCTCGGGGTCACGGTGGGGGCCACCGCCGCGGTGCGCGTCGCCTGGATCGCGGCCGGGCGCGAACTCGTCACTGACCCGATGAAGAAGCCGAAGTTGGCGCGGTCGGCGGCGGCCTTGCCGCCGTCGCCGGCGACGGTGGCGGCTTCCGACAGCGTCACGCTGCCCGGGCCGGCGCTGCCCACGGCGAGGCCGCCACGGCCGGGGCTGAGGGCGCCGTCGGCGGCCTTGCGCTCGGCGATGACGTCCCGGAGGCCGTCGCGGCCGAGCACGGGGTCGCCGTCGAGGATCGCGGCGCTGGCGGCCACCGGCGGCCGATCGGTCTCGCGGCCGCCGAACAGGTAGCGGCCGGCCGCCTGCTGGTTGAGCGCGTCGAGGGCCGCGTCGAGATTGCTGCGGGCGATCTTGGTGGCGGTGTCCACCGACGGGCCGGTGCCGAAGGTGCCCGCCGCGGCGAGGGAGGCGCGCACGCCGTCCCCCAGCGTCGCGACCTGGGTGACGCTGGTGGTGGCGAGGTTGACGCGCGTGGTGGCGCCGGCGATGGCCGCGTCGTAGCCGTCCAGCGCCGAGAGGGTGGCATGGGCCGAGAGGCTGGTGGTGCGGGCGGACCCGAGGCCGCCGTAGCTGTCGGCGGTCTGCTGGGTGGCGAGCTGCGTCGAGAGGCCGTCGAGGCGGTTCTTGATCGACACCAGGTTGGCGGCGTTCCGGTCCGAGACGTAGGTGCCGGCGGTGAAGGGCGAGATGGACATGGCGGGCCTCGGATGCGGTCACGGATGGGATGAGCCGGCGGAACGGGGGCAGGCCCCGCAGCGCGCTAGATCCGCATCAGGGTGTCGAGCATGTCCCGGGCGGCGGTGAGCACCCGGGCGTTGGCGGTGTAGGCGGTCTGGAGCTGGATGAGGGTCGACATCTCGTCGTCGATCTTGACGCCGGATTTCGACGCGAAGCGGCTCTGGGCGGTGGAGAGCGCGATGGTCTGGCCCTCGTCGAGGTCCTTGGCATTGGCCGCCCCCGCCCCTTGCGCGTCGACGATGCGCTGCGCGAACCCCTGGACGCTGTCGACGAAGGGCGCATTGATGCCGCCGATGCCGCTGGCTGCCGAGAAGGTGCGGTTGGTGCGTGTCAGGGCGTCGTAGAGGAAATCGGGGCGGGTGGTGTCGCCGTTCTGGGTGGTGGGGCTGGTGTTGACGAGGGTGGCGGTGGATTGCGCCACCGACGGGTTGATGGCGATGCGCTGGGCGAAGCCGGTGAGCTGGCTGCCCCCGTCGATCGATCCGGTGAAGAGCTTGCCCGATTTGGCGCCGTCGACGAACAGCGCGAACTGCGGCTGGCCGGTCTGGGTGTCTGCGCCGCTGCGCGGCACCGTCACGCTGGCGCTCGTGGCGAGCAGGGTCGGCGCGTTCGCGGCCGGATCGCTCAGGATGCGCAAGGCCCCGGCCCCGGCGCCGGGCTGGGCGGTGACGGAATAGGTCGGGCTCAAGAGGCCCGCGAGCGTGTCGGCGACGCTCGGGTCGCCCGGTCTGGTGGGCAGGCTGAAGCCGATCACCGTCGCGGACGGGTCGCTGGTGTCGGACGCGCTCACGGCGGGCGCCGGCCGCAGGTTCGAGGGCACCAGGATCAGGTTGCGCTGCGTGCCCGCCGCGTCCCGGACGCTCAGGGTGATCGCGTTGCCGGCGCTCAGGCCGGTCAGGTCGATGTCGAAGCCCGAGGCGGTGCCCGCGGTGACGGCCGTCCCGGTGGCCTGCCGGTCGGAGAAGCTGCGCGAGAGCCCGGCGGCGAGATCGTCGAGCTGGCGCTGTGCCTGGGGCAGGATGGTGTCGCGCAGCTCGATCCCCGCCGCCAGGGAGCCCGAGCCGATGCCGCCGTCGGCGATGAGGTCGATGCCCGCCCCCCCCGGCTGGCGGGCGATGATGGTGCCGACCCCGCGCTTGGCCGGATCGGTGGAATAGCTCGCCTCCGGGGTCATCGCCGGGCGCTGGTCGAAGCTCAGGGTGGTGGCCACCGCCCGTTCCACCAGGGTCAGCCCGGAGCCGGTGACGATGGTGGCCGAGCCGTCGCGCTGGGGAACCGTCTTGACGTCGAGGAAGCTCGCGAGGGTCGTGACCTTCTGGTCGCGCTGGTCGAGGAGGTCGGCCTTGGCGGAATCGTCGCCCGAGGCGACGATCTTGGTGTTGAGGTTTGCGATCGCGCTGAGGAGGTCGTTGACGTCGCGAACCTCGGTGGCGAGCTGGGACTCGGCGGCGCCGCGGAGGTTCTGCACGCCCTGCGCGATGCCGCCGATCTTCGCGGCGAGACTCGATGCCCGGTCGACCACCGTCGAACGGGCCGGCGGTGAGGTCGGATCGGCGGCCAGCCCCTGGAGCGCCTGGGCGAAGCCGTTGACGACGCCGTCGAGGGCGGTGGCGCTACCCGGCTGTCCGTAGAGCTTGTCGAGCTGGCCGCGCACGTCGGCGATCCGGCCGGTGTAGGCGGAGCCCGAGGTCTCCAGGCGCAGCTGTGTCTGGGCCGCCTCGTCGAGGGTGCGGTTGATCAGGCCGGTGGCGACGCCCGAATTGCCGACGCCGTCGCTGACCGTGGACAACGTCCGCTTGACGTAGCCGGCGGTCCCGACGTTGGCGATGTTCTGGGAGACGACGCCGATGGCGGCCTGGGTCACCCGCAGGCCGGCGGTGGCCGTGTTCAGGGCGTTGGTGGCCATCTCGTCCCTCCGTTCTCGGTCGTCGAGGCCTTGACCGGATAGGATATCCGGCCCGAGTCTCTAAGAAATTGCCCTCGCACCGGGCATCTGCCGAAAATCCGATCCGTGTTCCGGCCCGGTGCTCGGGCCGGCAGACCCTTTTCGGCGATCAGCGAATGATATTGATCAGCGCCGACATCATGTCCTGAGCGGTGGACATGACCTTGGTGTTGGCCGAATACGCCTGTTGGGTTACGATCATCTTCGAAAATTCGCTCGCAATGTCCGTATTCGACTGCTCGATGGTGCCGCCGATGACCGTCGATCCCTTCAGGCCCACCAGGGGCGGGCCCGAGTCGATGGTCTGCTCGTAGTTGCCGCCGGAATCCGACTTCAGCCCGTCGGAGTTGGTGAACTGCACGACGTTGATCTTGGCCAGGGACAGGGTGCTGCCGTTGCTGTAGGTGCCCGCGATCGTGCCGTCCTCGGTCACTTCGGTGCTGATGAGCGAGCCCGAGGCATAGCCGTCCTGCTGCTGGGTGTTGGTCGTCACCCGCCCGTCGGACGTGTTGTACTGGGTCAGCCCGCCGCTGCCGAAGCGCAGGGTGAGGTCGTTGAGGTTGATCCCGTCGATGGTCACGTCGGGAACCGTGATCGAGGTTGCGGCCGGTGCGGTGAGCTGGCCGCTGGCGTTGAAGCCGAAGGCGGTGCCGGCGTTGGTCCAGGGCGACTGGTTGAGGCCCGCTGTGCTGTTGTTGGCGTAGAACAGGTTCCAGACGTCGTCGGTGGCGGCCGCGGTCCCGGTGGCGGGCTCGCCCGTCTGCACCTTGGCCCAGCGCGTCGCCAGGCTCACCGGGCCGCCGCTGGCCGAGTACAGGGTCATGGTCGGGCCGACCACGCTGTTGTTGACGAGGCTCTGCGCGTCGCCCGCGGCCACGCTCGCGGTCCCGGTGCCGCTGAGGATGCGCGGGTCGCGCTGGTTGGGGGCGGTCCCGAACGGCGCCAGGAGCTCCGAACCGGGCAAGGCGGCCGAGGCGTTGGTGGTCGCCGGCACCTTCGGCAGGTTGGCCGAATAGGTGATCGTGCTGGTCGGCTGTGCCGCCAGGAGGGCGTTCGAGATCTTGATCGGCCCCTCGGAGGAGGCCTGGCCGGTGGCGGGGTCGAGGGTCGAGCCCTTGAGGTAGGAGCCCGCGCCGTTGACGAGGTAGCCGTCCTTGTCGGGGGCGAAGTCGCCGCGCCGGGTGAATTTCTCGGCGGTCGAGAAGGTCGGCTGCCCGTTGGCGTCGCTGGTCTTGGATTGGACCGTGAAGAAGCCGTCGCCGTTGAGGGCGATGTTGGTGCCGACGTTGGTGGCGTTGAGGCCGCCCTGGATCGTGGTGGTCAGGCGCGAATCGGCCAGGACCGAGCCCGCCACCTGGCGGCCGGGCTGCTGTTCGGCGATGAGATCGACGAAGTTCGTGTCGATCCGCTTGTAGCCGGTCGTCTGCGAGTTCGCGATGTTGCCCGAAATGTTGTTGAGCGAGAACGATTGGGCTTTCAGGCCGGATACGGCCGTCTGCAGGGCGGTGAAGACATCCATGGCCGGCAAAACCTCTCGCGCATGACCGTTCGTCGGGGAGCGGCCGAAGCGCGGACCGATCCCGGGACCAGCCGGCGCAAGCCCCGTGCCGAGACCAAGCCATTGATATGATTCACGATCGCGGCTGGCGGGGCGGCAGAAAACGCCGGTCCGCGGCCCGGTCCCGGCAGGATTTGCCGGTCTTTGAGCGCGTTTACGCGGCGTTATGGCCGATGGCTGTAGCGTTCCCGGCGGTGACCACTGGACCAGGTTCGATGAAAAACAAGCGGACGACCCTCGTCCACCTCATCTACTTCTCGCGGCTGAACCTGGCCGCCGATGCACTGACGCGCTCTCGCGAACTCGGCGAGATCACCCGTCAGGCGCAGAAGAAGAACGAGTTCTCTGTCATCACGAGCTTTCTGATCGTCGAGCAGAACTTCGCTGCCCAGATCATCGAAGGCGAGCGGATGTCGGTCAACGACACCTTCGGGCGCATCAACGTCGATACGCGCCACCGCGACGTCCAGATCGTCGAATGGCGGGAGATCGTGAAGCGGGAGTTCGTGAACTCCTTTTCCACCTGCGTGCGCAATCCCGCCAACGACGCCCTGTTCCAGAAGGCCAACCTCCTGCCGATGTTCCAGCGCGGCACGCCGCGCGCGATCTCGATCCAGTCCCTCGCCCTCGCGCTCCAGACCGAGTCGATGTCGAAGCAGGGCATCGATCACCTCTTCGTATGACCACAAACACCGCCGTCATCCGATATCCTGACTCCGATCTTCGGGGCCGTGACCACCTCGAGTCCAAGACGCCATGAGCGAGACGCCCCCGATTCTCATCGTCGACGACCAGGAGAAGCTTCTCCGCCTGGTCATCCTGCTCATGAACCGCCTCGGGTTTCCGGACGTCGAGGGGGTGACCGACGGATTGGAGGCCCTCGAGCGGCTTCGGCAGCGCAAGTACGCCCTCGTCATCGCCGACCTCGACATGGAGCCGATGGACGGTCTCTCGCTCCTGCGCGAGATCCGGGGGGACGACGCCCTGATGAACACCCCCTTCATCCTCACCGAGGCCTCGTTCGAGTTCGAGGACATCAACCTCGCTCACCAGGCCGGCGCGGACGCCTTCATCCTCAAGCCGTTCGACATGTCGGTGCTCAAGTCCAAGCTCAAGCAGGTGATCAACCGCAAGCCGCGCAAGCGCGAGGCGCCGCTCGCGGCCGAATCGACCCTCAGCGTCGACTTTCCGATGCTCGGCAAGTTCTGAGGCCGGCGAGTTCTGAGGCCGGCCAATTCAGAGGTCGGCGGTTACCGGCACCTGCGCCGCGGGCGGCGGCCGCATCACCCGGCGGCGTCGACCGTCGTATCCGACGTGATGCCGATGCCGGTGTAGCGGAAGCCCTGCTGCATCGCCTCGGCCGGCGTGTAGACGTTGCGCAGGTCCACGAGCACCGGGGCGGCCATGATCTCGCGCAGGCGGGCGAGATCCAGCGCCCGGAAGGCGTTCCATTCCGTCACGATGACCACGGCGTCCGCACCCTCGGCACAGGTATAGGCATCCTGCGCGTAGGTGACGTTCGACAGCATCAGGCCGGCCTGCTCCATGCCCTCCGGATCGTAGGCGACGATGCGCGCGCCGCCGTCCTGGAGGGCGGTGATGATCGACAGGGACGGCGCATCGCGCATGTCGTCGGTGTTGGGCTTGAAGGTGAGGCCGAGGATGGCGATCGTCTTGCCCCGCACCGAGCCGCCACAGGCCGCCACCACGCGCCGGGCCATTGCCCGCTTGCGCTGGTCGTTGACCGAGACCACCGTCTCCACGAGGCGCACGGGGGTGCCGGCGTCCTGCGCGGTCTTGACGAGGGCCAGGGTGTCCTTGGGAAAGCACGAGCCGCCGTACCCCGGGCCGGCATGGAGGAACTTGCCCCCGATGCGGTTGTCGAGGCCGATGCCGCGGGCGACCTCCTGGACGTTGGCGCCGACCTGCTCGCACAGGTCCGCGATCTCGTTGATGAAGGTGATCTTGGTGGCGAGGAAGGCGTTGGCGGCGTATTTCGTCAGTTCGGCGGTGCGGCGGCCGGTGACCAGGATCGGCGCCTGATTGAGGTAGAGCGGCCGATAGACCTTGGCCATGAGCTCGGTGGCGCGCGGATCCTCGCTGCCGATGACGATGCGGTCTGGGCGCTTGAAGTCCTCGATCGCCGCGCCCTCGCGCAGGAACTCAGGGTTGGAGACAACGGAGACGTCCGCCTCGGGCCGCGCCTCGCGGATGATGCGCTCGACCTCGTCGCCGGTGCCCACCGGTACCGTCGATTTGGTGACCACCACCGTGTAGCCGGTGAGCGATGCCGCGATCTCGCGGGCGGCCGCGAAGACGTAGGTGAGGTCGGCGAAACCGTCGCCGCGGCGCGAGGGCGTGCCCACCGCGATGAAGACCGCATCGGCCTGCTCCACCGCCGGCGCGAAGTCCGTGGTGAAGCTGAGGCGGCCCTGGCGCACGTTGTCGGCCACCAGCGCCTCCAGCCCGGGCTCGTAGATCGGCATGCGGCCGGCCTTCAGGGCCTCGATCTTGGCCGGGTCCTTGTCGACGCAGATCACGTCGTGTCCGAAATCGGCAAAGCAGGTTCCCGAGACGAGGCCGACGTAGCCGGACCCTACGATAGCGATGCGCATCCGTTGTGACCCTCTGGTTCCTGTTCGAGGCCGGCCTCGTCGACGCGTGCACCGGTCCGGCGCGTGGTCCGCCGATGGGCGCGGACTGCCACGGGACGGCAGGGCCGTTCCCCGACGACTCGGGCATGCCGCTTCGCGCCTTGATAGGCCGCGCCATCGGACCTGTCACCAGCACCCACGTCATGGCAAGGACTTATACCAATTCTCATTGATCAGCACCCATGGGCCCATCGGCGCAGTCCGATGGACATGATGCGCCAGGGTTGGGCGATGAGCTTGTTCCAGGCGTCGCAACCCTGCCGCTGCCCCCCTACATCGCGGGCAAAATACCAATTCTCATTGATCAGCACCCATGGGCCCATCGGCGCAGTCCGATGGACATGATGCGCCAGGGTTGGGCGATGAGCTTGTTCCAGGCGTCGCAGCAGTGATCGAGGATGTCGTCGTAGGATTGGAAGATCCGGTTTCCGAGCCAGTTGTCGCGAAGGAACTGCCAGAGGTTCTCGACCGGGTTGAGTTCGGGTGAGCGCGCCGGCAGGGGCAACAGGGTGATGTTGTCGGGAATTGGCAGCTTCCTGGTGGTGTGCCAGCCGGCTTGATCGAGCAGGAGGACGGCGTGGGCGCCAGAAGCCACGGTCGCCGAAATCTCTTSGMGGTGACGGGCCATGGCCGACGTGGTGCAACGGGGCATGATCAGGCCCGCGCCCACGCCTCTGGCCGGGCAGATCGCCCCGAAGATGTAGGCCGAGGCCGTGCGCTGGTCCTTGGGGGCCGAGGGTCGCGTTCCGCGCTTGGCCCAGCGTCGGGTCAGGGTGKTCTTCTGGCCGACACGGGCCTCGTCGCAGAACCAGACTTCTACCGGCTTGCCGCCGACAGCCTGCGCGATGTCCGCCAGACGGTCGGGGAAGTCTTTTTAAAAACAGCCGCGGCGTCCGGATCCTGGGCGTGATGGCGCGGGCGGGCTGAGAGCTTGCGGTAGCCCATGGCCCGTAAAACTCGGCTCAAGGTCTGCTCGGAGACCGACACGCCGTGATCCTCGGACAGGATCTGGGCCAGATCGCACAATCGCCACCGCACCACACCGTGTGCGGCCGGCGTCGGTCCGTGGTCGACCAGCGCCTTGAGGACATCGCGCTGGTCGGCGTTCAGGCGCGGACGGGCCCCGGGGGCCTTGCCGTCGATCAGCCCGTCCGGTCCATCGGCGTTGAAGGCCACGACCCAGTCGCGCACCGTCTGCAGCCCGACCCCGCCGATCTCGGCCGCCTCCGAGCGCAGAMCACCCGCGGCGATCACCGACAGCGCCAACAGGCGGCGGGTCTGCGCCGGATCACGCGAACCCTTGCGTCGTAGCGCCGGCGCGAATCGGCCCAGCGGCCGTTGCGGTGCTCGCAGCCATCGCATCCTCCTCAGGCTCCAAACCCAAGGAAGGAATCACGACCGAGATGCCGACGCTACCCCGCGTGAGTCCTGCTCAGCGAGGCTTAGTATAAGAAGGTGGTCGGCCGCAAGCGCCATGTCCTGACCGACACGCTGGGCCTCCTGCTCGCCGTCAACGTGCATCCAGCCAGCATCCAGGACCGCGACGGCGCCGAGGCGCTGCTCTAGGAGGCGCGACGGAGCTTTCCCTTCGTCGAACGCATCATCGGAGACGCCGGCTACCAAGGCCCAAAGATGGAAGCCGCCGTCGCCCGTACCGGCACATGGACGCTCCAGATCGTCCGCCGATGCGACAAGCATCGCTTCGTCGTGCTGCCCAAGCGCTGGATCGTGGAACGCACCCTCGCCTGGATCAGCCGTTGCCGGCGTCTCGCCCGAGACTATGAACGCCACGCGAGAAAGGCCGCTGCCTTCGTCCGCCTCGCCATGATCCGCCTCATGCTCCGACGTCTCGCAGCAAACCCCTGATCAGACAGGTAGACTTCCCGGAAGGTCTCTTACCACTTTTGCTTCAGGACATCCTGCAGCATGGAGAAGTCCAGTGTCAGAATGGAGAAGTCCAGTGTCAGATCGGCGACCAGCCGCTTGAGCTTGCTGTTCTCGTCCTCCAGTTGCTTGAGCCGTCGAATCTCCGGCACGCCCATGCCGACGAACTGCTTCTTCCAGCGGTAGAATGTCGGCTCAGAGACGCCCATCTTCCGGCAGACCTCGTCCACCGTGGCGCCATTCTCCGCCTGCCGCAGGGCGATGGCGATCTGTTCATTGGTGAAGCGCTTGCGAGGCATGGCATCCACCCTCCTTCAGGGATCAGGATGCCCGAAAAACTTGCGCACAACGCGGACCAGTTTGCTGGGTCAGGGTCAAACGGCGGCCGCCAGAAGCCCTCGCTGAGGTAGGGCCGCAACTCCTCGACGAAGCCGGCCACGTCCGGCCGCAGCACGGCGACCGTGTAACCGAGCGCGACGCCAGCCATGAGAGCGCCCCCTAGGCGCGAGAAGTTCGGACGCGGCACCTCATTCTCGATCGACCGCGGCGCCGTCAGGTGCAGGATGCCGCCGACGATCTGCCACCACAGCCACCAGCCGTTGAGGTCGTTGTTGACCATCCACGGCGGTTGGCCGGCCATTCGCCAGATCAGCAGATAGACCCCGCTATCGTAGTCCCGAACCACGCAACAACGATCCCTATCATAAGCCGATCTAATTATTGGTCATTAAGACTTGCCAACCTCACGATATGCGGAGTAAAATGATAGGGTGTCAGTCGTGAAGTTGGCAAGTTTTTAGGCAACAATCCTTAGGTCACCCTCTCACCGACAGCGGTGATCATTGGACAGTACTTATCAGATGAGCGGTTCTCCCACGACTTGCCCGGCTTGCACTTCACCATCTTGAGCCCATTGGCTGCGAAAACCTCTTCGATATGCTCGGGGCTGAAGCCGTAGTAGTGCTTGTTGAACTCGTAATCATTCCCGCCATACGTCAGATAGACAAAAAACTGGTGATCAATCCATCCGTTTACATACTGGCGGGTAATCTCTTTAATGTCGGGGACAATAATCGTGGCCTTCCCGCCAATCTTAAGAAGCGTGACCCACTCACGCAAAACCTTGTTCACTTCAAATCGATTGAAGTGCTCCAAGATGTTTGCGGCGTACACCTCATCGTATTTGTCTTTTTCCTCTTTTGGAAAACTGCGAGCATCGCAAACCACCTCAATATCTGGAAGTGGTCTGATGTCATGGTGGATATACCCAGGCTGAGGCTTATTTCCCGCGCCGATCTCAAGCTTCAGTAATTCCGCCTCAACCTTATTTTCTTCAGACATGGTGTCTCCTGCCAATTTCAGTTAGCTCAGTTATTGAAATGAGCGCGAGTTGTTTCATATACAAACTGCGCTCAATTATCCGATGTACTTTCAAGGCCCTTGTTCTTGAGCCATTTTTCGAGATCGCCGGCGTCAACAATGACTTTCTCACCTCGCTTCCCAGCGGTCTCAGCTATTTGAATGGCGTGATCAGCACGCTCACACCATTCGTCGTAATTAGCTTGTAGCCCACCCCCATTTGAAGCAAGCTTGCGGATGCGGTTGAAGTCTTTCCGCGTATACCATGCGATCATCAAGACGCCGCTGCGTGCTTGATCTGCCAAGGCTTCCTCCGACACCTTACGAAGGTTCTGAGATAATGAAATTTTTGGCGTTGTGTTTGACTAGGACGTCATCTCCGTCAAAATCGGCAACTTTCTGCGCAACGCACCGAAACTCTCGTGTGAAGAGGTCCATCTTGGAAATGGGACCATCTTTCACGAAATCCGGCAATTCAAGACCCGTTTCGACGCGCACATCGTATTTGAGCAGGCGCCAGGGGTGATGACCGATCGCCTCTAAAAATCGAGAGTTCGTCAGCCCGTTGAGATGATCCACCGTGGGCCTCTCATCAAGGGTGCGAGAGCCCATGAACCATTTGGATTCAGGGTCCAGATGTTCCCATGTCGTGTGTCCGGCGATGTGGCCGCCACGGCGGGCGTAGAACAGAGGGCTGACGGTGAGATACGCGACGCCGCCAACTTTTAGAACCCGCTGCATTTCGGAGAGTGTGTGCGGGAGATCAATGACATGCTCAAGGACCGAATGTGATGCGATGAAATCGACGCTACGATCAGGAAGTGGAATGGTAAGGGCGTCAGCCGAGTGCAGAAATTTGACGTCGCTTTCAAAGTTTTTTGAGTAATCAAAAATATCCAAGCCATACGCATGTTTGAAGTAGTTTTTCCAAAAGTGTATATAGCCCCCGAATTGCCCGCATCCAAATTCGAGGTAAACTTTATTAGCTTTAGGCGTAAGTTTATAAACCGGCTCCAAGAAAGTCCGAAGGTTTTCAAATAATGGCGTGGCTTTTGAGATGTAGTCTGGATCTACCATAAGCCTACTCAGATTTGATTGGAGTGACGCAAAGCTGGCTTCCGCGCCCAGAGAACGGTTAGTCACGGCTCAAAGCTGGTTGTGGGCCGTGACATGCCGCTCAGGCAGGATTAGCCACCTCTTCCGCCTGAAAGGTCGTCCCACGCTTTGTCGAAGCTATATTTAGCAGGCTTTCGATGTGGTCTTGAGATTTGCTCCAGAAAAGCATACGCTCAAGGTTGACCGAGGACATCACTGCGGCTCGAACCGAGTCTAGCTTTCCCCCAATGGTGTCGTCCATCCTGATCTCCGGCGGTTAGGCGAACAGTCGCGTGGGTAAGTGGTTGACGCGAAATCACGCTCGGGCACAAGGGGGAATGTCGATCGGCCAGCTTGCGGCTAGGCGCATCTCTTAACCGCGTTCATGCTGTTGCCTGCATCTGAGGCTGTCAAGACAGGCATCGAAAGGCGCCTGTTTCGATGCCGAGTGCTGGTGATGGGTGCAACAAAAAGCCCTGCTCCGGCGAACCGGGCGTGTGATCAGCCCCCATTGAAGTGGTCCGCCCTTTGGTATGGCTTTTGAGCCTGGAGGACGGACGAGATGGCAAAGCACCCGAAGCCCGAGGAGATCGTCGCCAAGCTACGGCAGGCGGATGTGCTGATCTCACAGGGCCAGAGCGTGGCCGATACAATCCGCGCGCTCGGCGTGAGTTCAGTGACATACTACCGGTGGCGGCGTGAGTTTGGCGGCCTGAAGTCGGATCAGGTTCGACGGATGAAGGATCTGGAGACCGAGAACGCTCGGCTGCGAAAGGCAATTGCGGATCTTACCCTCGACAAGCTGATCTTGCAGGAGGCGTCCCGGGGAAACTTCTGAGCCCCGCGCGCCGACGCGCCTGTGTCGAGCACATCATGCTGACGATGACCGNACCCTCGACAAGCTGATCTTGCAGGAGGCGTCCCGGGGAAACTTCTGAGCCCCGCGCGCCGACGCGCCTGTGTCGAGCACATCATGCTGACGATGACCGTCTCCGAGCGCCGCGCCTGTCGGGCGCTCGGACAGCATCGCTCGACACAGCGCAAGGTACCGCGGGGCCGCGACGACGAAGAGGCGCTGACGGCTGATCTCGTGGCGTTGGCCGAGAAGTACGGGCGCTACGGCTACCGCAAGATCAGTGCGTTGTTGAAGGCGGCCGGGTGGTTCGTCAACGACAAGCGCGTCGAACGCATTTGGCGGCGTGAGGGGCTGAAAGTGCCGGCCAAGCAGCCCAAGCGAGGGCGGATCTGGGACAACGACGGCTCCTGTGTTCGTCTTCGCCCGGAACACCGCAATCACGTNCATTTGGCGGCGTGAGGGGCTGAAAGTGCCGGCCAAGCAGCCCAAGCGAGGGCGGATCTGGGACAACGACGGCTCCTGTGTTCGTCTTCGCCCGGAACACCGCAATCACGTGTGGTCGTATGACTTTGTCGAGGCGCGCACGCATGACGGACGCAAGATCCGGATGCTCAACGTGGTCGATGAGTTCACCCATGAATGCCTGGCGATTCGGGTCGCCCGTAAGCTGAAAGCGATCGACGTCATCGATGTGCTCTCGGACTTGTTCATCCTGCGTGGCGTGCCGGGCCATATTCGTTCGGATAACGGACCGGAGTTCGTTGCGAAGGCCGTTCAAGCTTGGATTACCGGCGTCGGAGCAAAGACAGCCTACATCACGCCAGGCTCACCGTGGGAGAATGGGTACGTCGAGAGCTTCAACGCTCGTCTGCGCGACGAACTCCTCAACGGCGAGATATTCTACACACTCAGGGAAGCGCAGGTTGTCATCGAAAGCTGGCGACGTCACTACAGCACCGTGCTCCCGCATGCCTCTCTGGGATACCGGCCCCCGGCACCGGAAGTGTTCATGCCAGCCTTCTCCGCTTGGCCGGCTGCGCTCGCCCGACCAGCTCCACCGGCCAAGCTACCCGTAGCGGAGCGGCCAACCGCGCAC
The DNA here is from genome assembly GCF_001425565.1 of Methylobacterium sp. Leaf466. Lineage (NCBI taxonomy): Bacteria > Pseudomonadati > Pseudomonadota > Alphaproteobacteria > Hyphomicrobiales > Methylobacteriaceae > Methylobacterium > Methylobacterium sp. Leaf466. Next base: position 197,402 of record NZ_LMRC01000031.1, read on the forward strand.
TAACTTTAACCTTGGACCACCGCGTGGGGGCCGATCAGCGCGGTGACCGCCGGGTTGCCGGCCACGATCCGGTTCTCGCTGCCCTCTTCTCCGCTTGGCCGGCTGCGCTCGCCCGACCAGCTCCACCGGCCAAGCTACCCGTAGCGGAGCGGCCAACCGCGCACTAACTTTAACCTTGGACCACCGCGTGGGGGCCGATCACTCTAAGATCGGGCTCGCCAACCTCGACTACAACCTCAAGCGCTTCCTCTGGATCGATTGCCGGCCGATGGCGGCCTTAGGCAATCGCGGGATGACCACCGAGCCCGCTCACGCTCGCCGCCAGATTGCCAGAAGCCCAGTCCGATCACGTCAAAAAGCGGCGGGCGACGTCAAATCGACGGCCAAACCCTGCAATTGTGCGGTTCTTCGAGGTGTCCTCACGCCAGAGCAGGCCGAGCGGAACCCGTGTCCGTGCAGCCGGGGTAGAACCAAATCAGCCATCCTCCGTTCGTGAAGACTCGCAATCTGTCCCGCAGGTGCTGACGTTGGATCAACCTATTAACTGACGCGAAGACCATTACAGTATCCACGAAACAATCATAGAGGTCATTTTCTATCGGGTGAAAAATATTATAAAGTTAACGTTTAAAATAAAATCATTGCTGTTTTTGTTTCACGTCGTGGGAAAATAGCAGGGCCCTTTCGATTGTCTTATTTATCGCCTCCTGGGCAGTGGCTTGATTTGGGGCCGTTAATCCAATTATTGTGAACATACTGCCAAGCGCATCGGCGATATGCCCTGTAGCTTCTCCGATCCTATCTGGGTTGCCATCAAATAGTTCAGGATAAATTTCATTAGTAGCTTTCATTATTTCTTGATATAAGTTTTTCATATGGATTATTCGCTGTGCGCTAAGCTGATGTAGTGGGATACAATATTTTGCATTGTCGAATCAAGGGGCAGTTGGTTCATCCCACTGCAACGTTGTCAGGTCAACGTCTGCGCGGCGCCGCTTGGTGCGATCTGATTCAAGGATGCCGATGAGAGGATCGGCATGGGGGATCAGATTTTTGCGAAGGAACGGCTACGGCTGATGTTGGAGGACTTTGCTCGGATCGGCGATCCGCCCGAAGCTTGCAAGGTCAAGTACCAGCTGGGGGAGGTTCTGTTTCTGGCGACTTGCCCCTGAACCGGCCCGGGTTTCTCGGAGGCCATTTGGTTTGGATCAGGCCGCCAAGGCTTGCACCTCGGTCTGGGTATAGTAACGCGCTTCGGCCTCGGCGGGAGGGATATTCCCGATCGCTTCGAGCAGACGACGGGTGTTGAACGAATCGACCCATTCAAGGGTGGCGAACTCGACGGCTTCGAACGATCGCCAGGGGCCGCGCCGGTGGATCACCTCGGTCTTGAACAGGCCGATGATCGTCTCGGCGAGAGCATTATCGTAGCTGTCCCCGACGCTTCCGACGGAGGGTTCGACACCTGCCTCGGCGAGACGCTCGGTGTAGCGGATGCTGACGTATTGCGACCCGCGGTTGGAATGACAGACAAGACCGCCGCCGGCGAAGGGGAGGCGCTCGTGCAGGGCCGACTCCAGGGCATCGAGCACGAAGTCCGCCCGCGCCCAACGTGATACGCGCCAGCGGACGATCCGGCGGGCAAAAACGTCGACGACAAAGGCCGCGTAGACGAAGCCGCTCGGGTCGCGACGTAGGTGAAGTCGGCGACCCACAGCCTGTTCGGGTGGGCGGCCTTGAACTGCCGGTTGACCCGGTCGAGTGGGCACGCCGCGCCTGGATCAGGGATCGTCGTCCGGACTGTCTTGCCCCGTACAATGCCCTACAGACCCATCGCTCGCATCAGCCGTGCAACGGTGCAACGAGCCGCCGTGATCCCCTCACGGGCGAGTTGCCGCCAGATCTTGCGCACGCCGTAGACGCAGAAGTTCGCCTCGTACACGCGCCGGATCTCGGTCATCAGCACCGCATCCCGCTTGGATCGTGCTGACAGACTACCGGGATCGGTCCGCCGCGCGGCATGGGCGTGATACGTCGACGGAGCGATCGGCAGCACGCGGCAGATCGGCTCGACCCCGTAGGCCACACGGTGATCGTCGATGAACGCGATCATCGCTTGAACGGGCGGTCGAGCTCCGCCTGGGCAAAATACGCCGATGCTTTTCTCAGGATCTCGTTGGCCTGCCGGAGTTCGCCAACCTCTCGCTCCAGCGCCTTGATCCGCTCGCGCTCGTCCGTCGTCGGGCCGGCTCGTTGGCCCTGTTCCTGCTCGGCTTGGCGGACCCAATTCCGCAGCGTCTCACCCGAGCAGCCGATCTTGGCGGCGATCGAGCGGATCGCACCGTATTGAGAGCCGTGCTCGCCCTGGTGATCCAATACCATCCGCACAGCGCATGCACGGACCTCAGTGGAAAAGGGTGCTGTTCGCTTCGTCATGGCTCCATCCTCGCAAGAGTTGGAGCCTCCGAAAATCCCGGCGCGGTTCAGTAAACGCTTGCTAATTTATATGCTAAAGCTTCATATAGGATTTAAATCTTGACATTAATGCGGTTTTTGCTATGCTGACGTTGTTGGCTGGTAAACCGGGGCACCGCTTCGGTGCCGGCCAACGCTGAACCAGGAGAGGCATCATGCATCGGCGATCACGACCGCAGCGGCATCGACCGCCATCGTGCGCCAGCCAGCGCCCGCTTCTCACCAGCACCTCCACAGAAGGCCCCCATCACGGGGGCCTTCGTCGTTTCAGGAGCCCGAAAATGGCGATCCAGTTCATTCCCGCACCCGTCACCGAGACCCCGCTCACGCCCCAGCCGCCCGCACTCGTGCTGTTTGGCCGTGATCGCGGCGGCAAGCCCCGCGCCGCCTGGTTCGATGGCCATCAGGCCGAGGCCGCGAGAGCCGCGGCCGATCCGATGAAGCTACGAGCCCTGCCGCTCGCCGATGACGACCAGCGTGCGCTCGCAGCGCAGCTCGCACACGGCCGCATTCTGCCGAGCGGCAAGGCGCATGTGCCCGGCCTCCGCCGCGACCTCTACAGCCGCCTCGTGGCGCTGGCCGGCGAAAGCGCCGGGCTCAGCATCACCGAACGTCCCGATGATCGATGCGAGCCGGTCGCCGTGGCGGCCGCGGCCGGGGCTGATGCCGTCGGCGACATCGAGCAGGCGGAGCGGCCCGCGCCGAGCGAGCCTTATCGGTGCACCGCGGCGGCGCTCGAGCCGGTGACGGCGACCGATGCATCAAACGGCCCGGCCAAACCAAAGTTCCGCGACCACAACTTCGTCGGCAGCCCCGTGCCCCGCGAGCGCGACGAGATCGGGCTTGGTAGTGTCGTCCTCGCCCATGAGGGCGCCGACGAGGGTTGGTGGGAAGCCGAGATCATCGGCATGAACGGCCGGGTCTTCTCCTGCCGCTGGCGGGACTATCCCCACCAGGGCACCTTTTTGCGCAAGCGGGGTGAGCTCGCCCTGATGCCCCCCGGCGAGGCCTAGCCGCCGGCGACCATTCCGCCCGGGTCAGGCACCGCCGGCCCGGGCACCCCCGCGGCGACCCTGCGTGTCCGCCGTACCCCGCCCCATCCCCATACAGTCCCGCGAGGCTTCCATGGCGTACATTTCCCCTACAATAGGCACCTTATGGTTCTGTCGACCCTTGACTTCGGCTCTGTGTAAGAGCTTGGCAGCGTTCAGTGTCATGGCAGCTCGCGACAGACCGCCTTTTGAGACGGGGTTCATAATCCAGGCGCACAAGCCCGCGAACAGTACCGGCTTGTGGCCGGAAAAGGACGCCTTCGGTGAGGCCAGGACCGCGATCACCTCTCTCGTGTCGAAGGTTTTCCAGGCGTACTGAGCGAATCGGCGTTTTGTGACCGCACCGGCCGCCTTGCGCTGCGCCGCCTGATCGGCATGGAACCGGAGCAGCACATCCTCAACGGTCCGTGAGTCGCTATAATCCGTCATCCAACTGATCTCCGCCCTGCGCCCGTTGCCATATTGCCCGCCAGCGTTGCCTCCGCTTTTTGATCTACGGTGGAACACCCGCATATGCGTCAGGTGGCAGACGATCCCCCCGGCGAGACGAACGTCGCCCACTGCTCCATCAGGTCACGACGACGGTCGAGCAAATCGCTGCGGGCGTAGGCCGCTTCGACCCGGTTCTCGACAGCGTGCGCCAACGCCATCTCGGCAACCTCCCGCGGCAGGCTCGTACGCTCGGCCGCCCAATCGCGAAAAGACGAGCGGAATCCGTGCGCCGTGATTGGGAGCTTCATACGACGCAGGGCCATTAGGAACACCATGTTTGAAAGTGGCTTCTCGCCCGAGCGGCCCGGGAAGACGAGGGCGCTGCCCCCCGCGAGCTCGCGAGCTCTCGCGAGAATCTCGATGCTGCGGGTGCTGAGCGGTACGCGGTGCTCGCGCTTGGCCTTCATGCGCATGGCCGGGACTGTCCACAGCCTCTCCACCACGTTGATCTCGTCCCAACGCGCACCCAGCACCTCGCTCGTGCGTGACGCCGTGAGGATCAAAAACTTGAAGGCGAGGCGGGCGATTTCGCCAGTCTCGGAGTGTCGCAACTGGCTGACGAAGTTGGGCACGGACGCATACGGCAGGGCGGCATGGTGCTCGTCCCGGTCACCCTGCTTCGGCAGCCCTTTGGCGACACCTTCGACGGGATTTTCACCACTTCGATGACCGGCGGCTTTGGCCCAGTCGAGCACGGTGCCGATGCGCTGGCGCACGCGACGGGCGGTCTCGGGCTTGGTCAACCAAATCGGCGCGAGGACGCGCAGCACGTCGGGGGTGTCGATCTGATCGACGCGGCGCACCCCGAGTTGCGGGCAGGCGTACTGCTGCAGGGTATTACGCCATTGCTGGGCGTGCTTGGCGTTGGCCCAGGATGTACGATGCTCGGAGTGGACGAGCTCAACCGCTTCGGCGAACGTTGGGACGATCACCTGCGCCTTTCTGCGCTCAACGAGCGGATCACCGCCTTCCCGTGCGAGCTTCCGATAGGCCAATGCACGCTCACGCGCTTCGGCCAGCGTCACGAGGCCTGCACCGCCCAAACCGATGTCCCGACGGCGGCCCTGCACGACGAGGCGCAGCAGCCAGCGTTTTGCGCCAGATGGATCAACGACGAGGTAGAGGCCGTTGCCATCAGCGTAGCGGCCTGGCTTTTTGAACTGCCGCACTTGCACTGCAGTGAGCGCCTTTTCCGGGTGCTTGCCCCTACTTTTCACAAATCCTCCGCCGAACTGGGGTACCCCACATTCCTTACCACATCACGGCTCGGATGTGGTGGGTTTCGGCTGGACCGCTTCGGACTGCCATTACCAGCTAAGTCGCTGCTATGTATTGCAGATTGGACCACTTCGGACATTGTCGAAGCTTAGTAGGGCGGTCTCCGTCTCCGCCATTCACGATGTCTCCTTCACAACTCCCTGCAGCGAAACGGTTTTCGTTTGCGTGCGACACGCGGGCGTTTCCCATTCCTCGCAACGGGGTCGGGTACCCGAACGACACGGTCGTATCGAGGCGCAGAGAGAGGACGGCCCGAGTGTGGCGATTGTCCCCCGTCGCGAAACGAGACTGCGCGCTCCCGAGGCCGAGCGATGCCGTGCCGGACCTTGCGGCTGCGCTCCAAGACGGGCTTGTGCCCTTCTGCGTCGAGGGTGTCCGACGACGCTATCCCAGCGCTCGGAAGCGACCGCCTCCGTTTTCCGGTCGTCCGGGACGATGGTCGGTTGGCGGAAGGGTCGCCGCCATTCGGCACGTCTCCATCGGGGGCCGCTTCCGGCCAATCGGGTCCGCGGGCGATCCATCGTGTGTCTGACGTCCCAGGGGGGCCGAGCCATCCGCGACCGTCGCAGGAGAGGGAGTGTCGGCGGGCCGACCCACTTCCCACCGGCAGACATCGGCCCACGGGCGGGCGGGATCGCGGTGCGGCCACGCTGCGTCGCATCCGGATTTGCGCTGGATCAAGGACACGTCCCCGGCCGGGATTAGGCTGCGTCGTCGGGCAACAACGGACGCTTCCATGTCGGCACTTCAGAACATCAAGAACGTCATCGTCGGACTGACCGAGGAGGGCCAGGAGAACGAGCCCTCCGACGCCATCGGCTACGGCCTGTCGCTCGCGGTGGCGGCGCGAGCGCATCTGACCGTGCAGGCGGCCTCGCCGCGTCTGGTCGTCACCAGCGCCCTCGGGGGAGGTCTGGTCCGTGGCCTCGTCGCCGAGGAGAACCGGCGTCTCGACGGCCTGAGCCGGGCCGTTGCGGACCGGGTCCTCCACGACGCGGCCTTGGCCGGCGTCGCTTGCACCGTGGCCAGCCCGCAGTTGAGGCATCAGGACGTCCTGGCCGCCTTCGCCGCCAGGGCCCGGCTGCACGACCTCACGATCCTGGATTCGGAGACGCACACCATCGACCTCGACCGCGAGCTGATCGAGGCGACGCTGTTCCGCAGCGGCCGGCCCGTCATCGTCGTGCCGGCCGGCCACGACACCTTTGCCGGGCGGCGCATCGTCATCGCCTGGGATGGCGGCGCGCATGCCGCCAGAACCGTCAACGACGCGCTCCCGTTCCTGCGGGCGGCCGAGGCCGTCGAGATCGTCTCGGTCGTCGGCGAAAAGGAGCTGCCGACGTCGGTCGCCGGGGCCGAACTGGCGCCGCACCTCGCCCGCCACGGCATTGCCGCCACGGTGAACGACCTGGCACTGAGGCCGGACGGCGATATCGCCGAGACCCTCCGCGGCGAGATCGCTCGCTACGGGGCGGACATGATGGTGATGGGCGCCTACCGGCACGGCCCGGTGCGCCAATGGATCTTCGGCGGACTGACGCAGTCGCTCATGGAGGCCTGCCCGGTGCCGCTGTTCCTCGCTCATTGAGCGGTCGCCTCACCCACCATCGGACGGCCGCTCGTGACACGGCCCCTTCACGAGCCCGCAGCATCCCATGTGGGAACCGCGCGGTGGATCGAGGGGCGACCAAGCGCTGCCCAACGGTGACTTCCTCACCGGCGGGCGAGGGGCTCCCGGCGGCTGCAGCCGATCCTCGGGGTCGACCGGACGGAGCTGGGGGGATCCGAGAATTCAGCGTTCGAGCGACTTCAGGTAGGCGATCACGTCCGCGACCTGATCGGGATCGAGGCGAAACTCCGGCATGGTCGGGTGCCCGGTGGTGATGCCCTCCGCCAGGGCCTCGCCGAGATCCTCCACCGGATACTTCGTGTGGAGGGTCCGGAACGCGGGCGCGCCCGCGAGCGGGCTCGCGTCGGCGCGCCCGACGGCGTGGCATCGCGCGCAGTTCGCCCCGACGAAGGTCTTTCCACGCTGGACCTGCCCGTCTGTCGCGGACGCCCCGGACGGCAGGAGCCCGGCGAGCAGAAGCGAGAGGCAGGCGAGACGCTTGGACATGGGACGGCTCCGGGTTCGATGATCGGCAAAGCCCACGACGGGCCGAATTCGTCGGCTCGCGGTCGACTGACGCACAGTCGGGGATGGCATTCGCAACACCCGCTCAGGTCGGCCGGGTGCCGGGGCCGGTCTCGTAGGCGACGACGTCGATGGCGACCCGCATGTCCGCGGGAGCGGCATCCTCACCCCAGGCCCAGTCGCGCACCTGCGGCAGGTCCTCCCCGGTGGCGCAGACGTGCTCGCGGTGCAGCGCCAGGAGGTCGCGCAATTCCTCCTCGACGTGCTCGACGCGCGGCCCGAGCCCGGTCGACCACTCGAGGGCGGCGAGCGCCAGGTGATAGCGGTCGAGCCCGTTCAGCACCGCCATGTCGAAGGGGGTCGTGGTCGTGCCCTCCTCGACGAAGCCGTGGACGTGGATGCCCGCGTGGTTGGTGCGCCGGTAGGTCAGGCGATGGATCAGCCACGGATAGCCGTGGTAGGCGAACACCACCGGCCGGTCGCGGGTGAACAGGCTGTCGAAGGTGGCGTCGTCGAGCCCGTGCGGATGCATGCCGGGCGACGGCAGCGTCATCAGGTCGACGACGTTCACCACCCGGATCCGGATCGTCGGGATGCGCCGGCGCAGCCATTCGACGGCCGCCAGGGTCTCCATGGTGGGCACGTCCCCGGCGCAGGCCATGACCACGTCGGGCTCGGCCCCGCCGTCGTTCGAAGCCCATTCCCACACGCCGATGCCCGCCGTGCAATGCCGGGCCGCCTCGTCCACGCCCAGCCACTGCGGGGCCGGCTGCTTGCCGGCGACGACGACGTTGATGCGGTCGTGCGTACGCAGGCAATGGTCCATCACCCAGAGCAGGCAGTTGGCGTCCGGCGGCAGGTAGACCCGCGCCGTATCGCCCTTCTTGTTGGCGATGAAGTCGATGAAGCCGGGGTCCTGGTGGCTGAAGCCGTTCTGGTCCTGGCGCCAGACGTGCGAGGTCAGCAGGATGTTGAGCGAGGGCACGGGCTTGCGCCAGGCCAGCGCGCGGGAGGCCTTGAGCCACTTGGCGTGCTGGTTCACCATCGAATCGACGATGTGGATGAAAGCCTCGTAGCAGGCGAAGACGCCGTGGCGTCCGGTGAGCAGGTAGCCTTCGAGCCAGCCCTCGCAGAGATGCTCGGACAGGACCTCCATCACCCGCCCCTGCCGGGCCATGTGCTCGTCGGTGGGCAGGATGGCGTCGCGCCACACACGGTCGGTGACGTCGAAGACGGCGTCGAGGCGGTTGGACAGGGTCTCGTCCGGACCCATGACCCGGAAGTTGCGGGCCTCGGCGTTGAGGGCGAGCACGTCGCGCAAGTAGCGGCCGAGGACCCGCGTGCCCTCGGCGACCGCCCTGCCGTGGGACGGCATCGCGACGGCGTAGGCGGCGAGGTCGGGCAGGCGCAGCGGCCGCGGATCSCGCCCGCCGTTGGCGTGCGGATTGGCGCTGAGCCGACGGTCGCCGCGGGGATGCAGGGCGGCCAGCGCCGGCACGAGACGGCCGGCCTCGTCGAAGAGTTCCTCGGGCCGGTAGGAGCGCATCCAGCGCTCCAGGATCGCCAGATGCTCCGGGGTCTCGCGCAGCGCCGCCACCGGGACCTGATGCGACCGCCAGGTCCCCTCCACCGGCTTGCCGTCGACGACCTTCGGCCCGGTCCATCCCTTCGGGCTGCGCAGCACGATCATCGGCCAGGTCGGCCGGCCGACGTCGCGGTGCTGGGCCGCCTCACGGATCTCGGCGATACGGTCGAGGGCGTCGTCCAGGGCCGTCGCCATGGCCTGGTGCATCGGGCCGGGCTCGTCGCCCTCGACGAACAGCGGCTCGTAGCCGTAGCCGACGAGAAGGCTGCGCAGCTCCGCCGCCGGCATCCGCGCCAGCAGGGTCGGATTCGCGATCTTGTAGCCGTTGAGGTGGAGGATCGGCAGGACGGTGCCGTCGCCGACGGGATCGAGGAACTTCGACGCGTGCCAGGAGGCGGCGAGCGGTCCGGTCTCGGCCTCGCCGTCTCCGACCACGCAGGCGACGATCAGGCCCGGGTTGTCCAGCGCCGCCCCGAAGGCGTGGATCAGCGAGTACCCGAGTTCGCCGCCCTCGTGGATGGAGCCGGGCAGTTCCGGCGAGGCGTGGCTCGGGATGCCGCCGGGGAACGAGAACTGTCGGAACAGGCGGCGCATGCCGTCGGTGTCGTCGCCGACATCCGGGTAGACCTCGCTGTAGGTCCGTTCGAGCCAGGCATTGGCCACCAGACCGGGCGCGCCGTGGCCCGGTCCCCACACGGCCATCATGTCGAGGTCGCGCAGGACGATGGCCCGGTTCAGGTGCGCGGAGATGAAGTTCAGGCCCGGCGTCGTGCCCCAGTGGCCGAGGAGCCGCGGCTTGACGTGCCCGAGGATCAGGGGCTCGCGCAGCAGCGGGTTGTCGAGGAGGTAGATCTGGCCGACCGAGAGGTAGTTCGCCGCCCGCCAATAGGCGTCGATGGCCGCAAGGTCGTCCGGCCCGAGGGGGCCGGGCACGACATCGAGATGGACCGGCGCGTCGCCGAGATCGCCGAGGGCGGGAAGCTTCGGATCGCTCGCAAATGGCATCTAGGATTCCCGCGCGCTGGAGGGTGACGCTCCACCCCATCGGCGGCTTTCCTCGCATTCCGTTCCGGCCGGTTCTTTGATCTGGATCATGCCGGGCTCGGCCGGGCCGTGCCACTCGGGGGCTTGCCCGGAGATGCGCGTGATCCTCGTCCTCAATGCCGGTTCGTCCAGCCTGCGCTGCGCTTTGTTCCGGGGCGGCGCGGAGGCCGCCCTCCTGCGCGTCCACGTCGCCGGGATCGGCGGTGCCGATACGCCGACGGTCACGGGCGACCTCGATTTCGACGGCGAGCCGCCGGTCGGGGCCGACCTCGTGGCGGTCGCCGGCTGGGTCCTCTCGCGCCTGCGCCGCCGGCCGGACCTCCGCCTCCGGGCGGTCGCTCACCGGATCGTCCACGGCGGCGCCCGCCGGGACGGCCCCGCCCGCATCGATGCAGGCCTCATCGCGGAACTGGAGACGCTGGTGCCGTTCGCCCCGGGCCACCAGCCGCAGGGGCTCGCCTGCATCGCCGCCGTCGACGAGGCATGGCCGGGCATGGCGCAGGTCGCCTGTTTCGACACCGCCTTCCACCGCACCCAGGACCGCCTCGCGCAGATCGAGGCGATCCCGCGCGGCCTGACCGAGGACGGACTCCTGCGCTTCGGCTTCCACGGCCTGTCCTACGCCCACATCGCGGGGGTCCTGCCCCGGCTCGTCGGCGCGCGGGCCAGGAAACGGGTCGTCGTCGCCCATCTCGGGCACGGCGCCAGCCTCTGCGCCATCGCCGAGGGGCGCAGCGTCGCCACCACCATGGGCCTGACGACGCTGGGCGGCCTGATGATGGGCACCCGCTCCGGTACCGTCGATCCGGGCCTCGTGCTCCACCTGATCCGCTCGCGCGGCCTCGGCGCGTCCGAGGTCGCCGACCTCCTCGGCCGGCGCTCGGGCCTGCTCGGCGTCTCGGGCATCAGCGACGATGTCCGGGTCCTGGAGGCCAGCGACGCGCCCGAGGCGCGCGAGGCCCTCGACCTGTTCGCCTACCGGATCGCGCGCGAGACCGGCTCGCTGGCCGTTGCCCTCGGCGGTCTCGACGCCTTCGTGTTCACCGGCGGCATCGGCGAGAACGCAGCCTCCATCCGGGCCGCCGTCTGCGCGAGGCTCACGTTCCTCGGCCTCGACCTCGACCCGCAGCGCAATGCCGGGGGCCGTCCGCGCATCGACCGGACCGGCTCGGCCATCCCCATCCTCGTCATTGCCGCCGACGAAGAGCGCCAGATCGCCGACGAGACGTGGGGATTGATCGGTGGGGGCGCGCAACCGCGATGAGAAAGGTGGGTCGACCGCCCGTATCCGGCGCGGCGGGTCGCCGCGACCCCGTCGTCCCGTCAGGGCCGTCGGCCTTTGGGCTTGGCGCGTTTCCTCGCCGGTGCCGGCGGCGGCGGGGTGTCCTCGCCGGCCGAATCCTGATCGGTCGCGACGGGCGCCTGACGCGGCGTCGGCTTCGGCGCCGGCCGGAAACGCGGGCCCTCGTCGGGGTCCGTCACCGCCAGCAGGGGCGCCGGGCCGGGGTCCTTCCTCGGCCGGCCCCGAGGCTTCCTCTCCGGCTCGGCCTTGGGATCGAAGGCGTGCGCGATCACCTTGCGCATCACGCCGGGCAAAGGTTCACCCTCCAGGTCCCGGCGCGGGGTAAAGCGCATGCCGGCGGGTGCCGCGCCGCCCAGGCCGACCCTGGCGACGAACACCGTCAGTTCCAGCGGAAAATGCGTGAAGACGTGGCGGACGACACCCGGCAGGCGCTTCCAGCGGGCGTCCAGCGGCGCGTCGAGGAGCGCCCGGGCGACGTCGTAATCCGGCTGCCATGCGCTGGTCGGTGGCTCCGCCATGGCGCCGAGCAGCCCCTCGGGGGGGCGGGTTCGCAAAAGCACCGCCTCGTCGCCGCTGCGGATCGCCACGAAGGCGGCGCCCCGGCGCGGCACGCCGGGCACCTTCTTGAGCTTGCGCGGAAACGTCTCCTGGGTGCCCAGCGACCTGGCGCGGCAGGGCGCCATCCACGGACACAGCGCGCAGGCCGGGCGCTTGGGCGTGCACAGGGTGGCGCCCAGGTCCATGACGGCCTGGGCGAAGTCGCCCGGACGGTCCGGAGGCACGAGCTCCTGCGTGAGGGTGCGGATCGCCGGGCGCGCGGCGGGAATCGGGGTCTCGATGGCGAAGAGCCGGGTCACCACCCGCTCGACGTTGCCGTCGACCGCCGCCTCCTGGCGCCCGAAGGCGATCGCCGCGATGGCCCCGGCCGTGTAGGCGCCGACCCCGGGAAGCCTGCGCAAGCCGTCGAGGGTGTCTGGAAAGGCGCCGGCCGCCGCCACCGCCTTGGCGCAGGCGTGTAGGTTGCGGGCGCGCGAGTAGTAGCCGAGCCCGGCCCAGGCCGACATCACCGCCTCCTCGGGCGCCTGCGCCAACGCCGCCACGTCGGGAAACCGCGCCAGGAACGCCGCGAAATACGGCTTGACCGCCGCGATCGTCGTCTGCTGCAGCATCACTTCCGAGAGCCAGACACGGTAGGGGTCGGGCGACTCGCCGGGGAGCGCCCGCCAGGGCAGGACGCGACGATGCCGGTCGTACCAGGTCAGGAGATCTGTGGCCTGGGGCCGGAGGATCGACGCGTCGGACGCTGGCATGCGGCACGGTCCTTACGCGCAAGCTCGCCGTGGGTCCAAGCCTCCGTCCGAATGCGGCCGAGGGAAGCCCGGCGCCTCGACCGGAGCGGACGCGCCGTGATAGCCACGCTCGATCGCCACGCTTGGCCACCGCCTTCGAGAACAGGCCGTCATGCTCACGACCCAGGACCTCCTCACGACCCAGGACCTCATTCTCATCGAAGCGCGGGTCACCAACGAGGGGCCGAACGTCGGCCTCGCCTACGGCCTGTGGTTTGTCCTCGGTTTCCTGTCGGGGCACCGTTTCTACCTCGGCCGACCGATCTCGGCGATCTGCCAGATCGTGTTGTTCGTGGTGCTCATCGGGTTCGTCTGGCTCCTGGTGGACGCCTTCCTGATCCCCGGCATGGTCCGCGCCAAGCAGGCTGAGATCCGCGACCGTCTCGTCGCCCAGGCCCTGGCCAGGCTGTGATGCGCGGCGCCTCGGGCCGATCGGCCGTCGTGGTCGCCTCCGCCGGGCACAGGGTGCGGAGCTGAAGCGATGGCACGGATCAAGCCGCTGGCGGAACTGCTCGATTCCTGCGTCGGCAAGGCCTTTGCCGCGCAGGGCTTCGCCTCCACCGACATCATCGCGGCCTGGCCCGAGATCGTCGGCGAGCGCCTCGCCCGCTTCTGCCAGCCCTCCAGGATCGAATGGCCGCGGGGCAAGCGCGGCAACGAGAACGGCCGGCCCGACCCGGGCGCCCTGATCGTGCGCGTCGAAGGTGCGTTCGCCCTCGAACTGCAGCACCTCGCCCCGGTGGTGATCCAGCGGGTCAACGCCCACTACGGCTGGGCCTGCATCGGCCGGATCGTGCTGCGGCAGGGCCGGATCGAACGCCCCGCCCGTCGCCAGCCCCCCATTCCCCTCGATCCCGCCCGCCGCGGCGAAGTGGCGCTCGCGGTCTCCCGGATCGAGGACGACGGCCTGCGCGACGCCCTCGACCGCCTCGGGATCGCCATCGTCTCGGACACGCCACGGCGTTGAAGCGACGCCCATGCCTTGTCAGGCGGGCGAGAGGATTCTACCGCAGGCACCGACAGTTCGCTCACGAGCACGCCAGCGGAGCCTGACCCATGATCACCCGGCGCGACGCCCTCACCTTCACCGGCTTCGCCATCGGCGCCGCCGTCCTCCTGCCGCGCTTGTCCCTGGAGGCCCTGGCGCAGGAATCCCCTGCGGCCAACCTTTCGACGCTGATGGAGCCAGGCCCGCTGGGCGACGTCTGGCTCGGTTCCAAGGACGCCAAGGTCACGATCATCGAGTACGCCTCGATGACTTGCTCGCATTGCGCGGCCTTCCACCGCCAGACCTGGCCGACCCTGAAGGAACGCTACATCGACACCGGCAAGGTCCGCTTCACCCTGCGTGAGTTCCCCCTGGATCCGCTGGCCACCGCCGCCTTCATGCTGGCGCGCTGCGAGGGCGACGCGAAATACTACCCGATCACCGACCTCCTATTCGACCAGCAGGCGAACTGGGCCTACGTCCAGAAGCCGCAATCGCCGGTGGATGCCATGGAGCAGATGCTGCGTCAGGCCGGCTACTCGAAGGAGAAGTTCGAGGCCTGCCTCAAGGACCAGAAGGTCTACAGCGCGGTGAACGCGGTCAAGCAGCGGGGAATGGACGTCTACAAAGTCGATTCGACGCCGACGTTCTTCATCAACGGCGAGCGCTACAAGGGCGAGATGTCGATCGAGGGAATGGAGAAGGTGATCAAGCCGATTCTCGGCGCCTGAGGTTCGTCATCGGCCGTCGTGGCTCCGGTCCGTCGGGATCGGAGCGTTCGTCGGCCGGTTTCGACATACGGGTCTCGGTGGCTCCCTGCGCCCGGCGCATGGCCTTGCCGGCGACCTCGACCGATCTTCCGAAAACCTCGGAAAAACAGCGAATTCACAATCTGGGTCAACAACTTAGATCAACCGTGCGGCGCCTTGACACCCAAGATAGGCGAAACTATGGTGCGCCGCGCTTCAGGGGGCCGTCAGGTCGGTTCCCCTCGCTCTCGCCAATGTGAGTTTACGCCGTGAGCGGCAACGAACCTAGCGACGGGCGTAGGGCATCGCCGGATGAGGCACGGGACGGCGACCTCGCTGCGAGGCTCCGGCGGCTCGAAACGCGGATCGAGCGGACGCAGCGCGATGCTGGTTCCTCTCCATCGCAGCGTTCCGGTTCTTCCACCGGGCCTTCTCCCCTCGGTCAGGCGATGCGGCTCTCGACCGAGTTCATGGCCGGTGTCCTGGCAGGAGGCATCCTGGGCTGGATGGCCGATCATTTCCTGGGGACGAAACCCTGGGGGCTGATCGTCCTGTTGATGCTGGGCTTCGCAACCGGCGTCTACAACGTCATGCGTGCGTCGGGATCGCTCTCGAAGCCGCCGAGCTGAAGGCCGGGCTTCCCGAGGGGAGCCGGGCGGACCACCGCCGCCCGCGATGGCGGCACATGAGAATGGCTAAGGCGCGCGTCGCGCCGGGTTTCAGAAGGACGGGAGCGGCAATGGCCGTAAAGATGGATCCGATCCACCAGTTCGAACTGAAGCCATTGGTTTCCTTCGGCCATATCGGGAACCAGGAGATCGCGTTCACGCAATCGTCCCTCTACATGTTCGCCGCCGTCGGCATCATCGCGTTGCTCACGATCGTCGCGACAGCGCAGCGGTCGGTGGTCCCGGGGCGGATGCAGTCGGTCGCCGAGATCTTCTACGACTTCATCGGCTCGACCTTGCGCCAGTCGGCCGGCCACGGCAGCGAGCGGTTCATGCCGCTGATCTTCTCGCTGTTCATGTTCGTCCTCGTCCTGAACATGCTCGGCATGATCCCCTACGCCTTCGCGGTGACGAGCCACATCATCGTCACCTTCGCTCTGGCCCTGCTGGTGATCGGCACCGTCATCGTCTACGGGTTCATGGCGCATGGCACCGGCTTCCTGAAGGTGTTCGTGCCGTCGGGCGTGCCCGGCTGGCTGATGCCGATGATCGTCGCCATCGAGATCGTGTCGTTCATCTCGCGGCCGATCAGCCTCGCCGTCCGTCTGTTCGCCAACGTGCTCGCCGGGCACATCGCGCTCAAGATCTTCGCGGGCTTCGTGCCGGCGCTGCTGGCGGCTGGCGCCTGGGGCATCATTTCGCCCCTGCCGCTCGCTTTGAGCATCGCGGTCACCGCCCTTGAGTTCCTCGTCGCCGGTCTGCAGGCCTACGTCTTCGCGACGCTGGCCTCGATCTACCTGAGCGACGCCCTGCATCCCGGCCACTGAGGCGCGGCCCGGATATCCCTTTCGTCCCCGGCCCGCGGTCGCAGGCCGGATTTCTCTCCACGCAACGCACGCAAGCGACCCTTAGGAGCACTTTGATGGATCCCTTAGCCGCCAAGTACATCGGCGCCGGCCTGGCCTGTCTCGGCATGGCGGGTGCCGCCATCGGCCTCGGCAATCTCTTCGGCCAGTTCTACGCCGGCGCCCTGCGCAACCCCTCGGCCGCCGACGGCCAGCGCGGCAACCTGCTCCTCGGGTTCGCCCTGACGGAAGCGCTCGGCATCTTCTCGCTGCTCGTGGCGCTGCTGCTGCTGTTCGCGGTCTGATCCAGGCCAGCGACCCTCTCACGGCCGGGTGGAGCGACCTTCGGGTCACCTTCCCCGGCCGTCTCCACGCATTTCTCGACAGACGACACGTCTCCCGACAGACGACACCTCGCGCTCGCGACGTTTAAGCGAAGGACGACATGGCTCAGCCGGCCCCCTCGACCGACACCCACCAGGCCACCGTCGTGGTGCCCGCGTCCGAGCATGGCGGCGGCTTTCCGCCGTTCGAGAGCCATACCTTCCTCTCGCAGCTCATCTGGCTCGCCCTCGCCTTCGGGCTTCTCTACTACCTGATGGACAAGGTCGCGCTGCCCCGGATCCAGGGCATCCTGCACGACCGCGCCACCCGTCTTTCCAAGGATCTCGACGAGGCCCACCGCATGAAGACGGAGGCCGAGGCCGCCGGAGCGGCCTACGAGAAATCCCTGCAGGATGCGCAGGCCAAGGCCCGCGCCATCGCCCAGGAGACCCGCACCGCCCTCGCCCAGGAGACCGATGCCAAGCGCAAGGCCCTCGAAGGCGAGTTGAATGAGCGGCTGGCGGCCTCCGAAGCCACCATCAAGGCCCGCACCACCGAGGCCATGGGCAGCGTGCGTGGCATTGCCAGCGAGACCGCTGCAGCCATCGTCGAGCGCCTGACCGGTCAGACGCCCGACCAGGCCGCCCTGGACCGCGCCCTTGACAGGGCCGCTGGCGCCCACTGACCCGAACGGGTCGGCCTTACAACGGACAATCGCGTCCGCGCCCGAGGCGCCGGATGCCGGGAAACTGGGACGACACGCATGTTGATGGAAGCGGAATTCTGGGTTGCGGCCGCCTTCGTGCTGTTCATGGTCGTGGTCTGGAAGGTCGGCGGCTTCGACCAGCTGACCAAGGGCCTCGACGGTCGCGCCAAGCGCGTCCGGGCCGAGCTCGACGAAGCCCGCCGCCTGCGTGAGGAGGCCGCCGGCGTGCTCGCCGACTACAAGCGCCGCCGCTCCGAGGCCGAGCGCGAGGCGGAGGCCATCGTTGCCGGCGCCAAGGCGGAAGCCGAGCGCATCGCTGCCGAGAGCCACGAGCGCCTGAACGATTTCATCGCCCGGCGCACCAAGTCCGCCGAATCCAAGATCGCCCAGGCCGAGGCTCAGGCCACCGCCCAGGTCCGTGCCGCGGCCGCCGATACGGCCGTGCGGGTCTCCGAGGTGATCCTCAAGGAGCGGATGCAGGGCGACGTCGCCCAGGATCTGGTGCGCCTCAGTCTCGGGGAGGTCCGCAACCGCCTTCGCGCCTGATCGGGCGACGGGTGATACGGTTTCTGCTTCAATGAAGCGTGAACCGTATCACCGAGCCCGCGCGGCGCCTGAGCGAAGCCCATTTCCGCATCACGACGTGATCAACCGGCGACTGTATTGTTGGTCAAGCCATGAGGTCGCTTTCGGCGAAGGTTTTGTCGTCCTTGACCAGGGCGTTGGCGAGGACGACGAGGCGTCGGCCGGTGGCGACGATGGCGACCTTGGCGGGGCCATGCCGGCCAGGCTGGCCGCCGCCTTGCGGTCGAGCCTGCCGAGTTCGGGCATGTCGGTGATCAGCACGGTGGCGATGCGCCGGCCGATGCCGGGGATCGAGGTGAGGATGGCGCGCTTGCGGGCGAGGACCGGATCGKCGCCGATGCGCTGATCGAGCTCCGCCTCGATGGCGGCGCAGGCGCCCTCCAGGGCCTCGATCACCGCCCGGTGRCTGTCGGCCACCAGAGGATCGAGGGCCTGGGCGAGACGCGTCTTCTCCATGGCGATCAGTTCGGTGATCTGGCGGCGGCGGGTCGAGAGCGCCTTGAGCCGGCGCGGCGTCCAGCCGGTCGGTCTTGGCGATCAGTCCTTCGGCCGTGCGGAACGCTCGGACCCGGCGCGGATCGACCAGGGCGACCGTGAAGCCGGCCTCCACCAGCGCCGTCACCAGGGGCTGGGCATAGGGACCGATCGCCTCCAGGGCGACGCGCAGCACGCCACGCTGGCGCAAGGCGTCGATCAGGCTTTCGATRCCGGCSGGGTGGAACCCGAGATCGAGGAAATGCTTGCCGACATCGACGCCGGCCACCGGTACGAGGCTGAGCATGGCGGATCCTGTCCTGTACGCGGGCACCCGCCGGAGCGGAGCCCACCCGACTGTTCGGAGTACGCACACAGGGCGTCCGGGATCGCGCCGATCGACGGTCGCGCCACGATGGCAAAGCACATCTCATCCCGACAGACCTGGAAACCGTCAGATCGCCGGACGCCCAAGCCGCATCAAACCACGGCCAGCCCTCAGGTACAGGAAATGATATGATCGATCGAAAGCCGCCTCCGGGCGGCTTTTTTCGTTCGGGGGGCGGATGGAGAAGAAAGACGATCACCCCGAGAAGGCGATGGCCCTGGCGAACGCCGCCCCGAAACCGGCCAACGGCACGGCGATCACGGTCGGCTCCTTGGCGTCCTGCTTCATCCCGCTGACGCTGAGCGTCTTGGCCGTCTTCATGGTGTCGGTGGCGAGCGTCGGCAGGCTGATCGGCACGAGGCAGCCGTCGAGCGTGCAGAGGGCGTAGGGGGCGCCCTTGCCGAGCACCGTTTCGTCGAGCTTGAAGCCGATGCCCGGCTCGATCGCATAGCCGAACGGCATCAGGATGGTGCCCTCGGCGCGGCCCTCCACCGGCGGCTTCAGTTCGATGACGAATTCGCGCTTGCCGGTGCGAGCGTTGCCCTGGGCCTGGGTCACGAGGCAGGTGGGCTTTCCCTCGGGACGGGCGCAGGTCATCGTCCAGTCGCCGTAGCTTTCGCTGATCGCGCTGGCCCCTTCCGGCCAGACGGATTTGACGGACGCGGGCTTTTCGGGCGCCGCAGCCTTCGGCGGGGGTTTGCGCGGCCGCGGCTTGGGGGCGGCCGCGGCAGGTGCCTCGGGCGCCTCCTGGATCTCCTGCGCGAGGGCGCCGGGTACCATCCAGACGGCAAGGATGACCGATACGAGGCCGTGGGCGAGGCAGCGAGACGACGTCATGGAATCCTTGATCCGAAGGCGGGACAAGGCGGCCATATCGATCGTCGGACCGGCCTTGCGAGCGAGGGCGGCGCCTGCGCCGGTCCCGGGTGGCGGCGTCGATCCGGTGCCGGCCGTACGACGAAAATCCTCGCCCGCTCTAGCCGGGCGACCCGGCCTTCGCAACACAGGCCCCACGGCGGTGGCCGCAAGCGCGACCAGGCTAGTGGACGGCGCAGCCCCTGGTCAGCGAGGAGGCCCACGCCACCCGCGCGGTGTAGAAGATCTGGCCACACTCGCTGATGATGTCGATGCTCCATCCGGCGGTGACGTCGCGACAGGCGTCCGAGCAACGCCGGCAGGCCAGGGCGAGGCGGTCCGCGATGGTCACGGCCACGGCGAGATCCGTCGTTTCGAGGGCGTTGCCGTCGCACCAGATGGTGGTGTCCGGCGAACGAATCCGCAGGTGGAAGACCGACACGCCGACGCCCCCGTCCGCCCGCGGCCGAGTACCGCGGTCGGTCGAATAAGCGCCCTTCGGCGGCGGATCGCAAGCCGGCAGCACGGCGGCCGGCTACGCAGGCGACGGTCGGGTTCCCGCAGGACGCATCCTTGTTGTCTTCGCGCAACAGTTTGAGCCGGAAGGCTCTACCGGGCGGGCGGTTCGATCGCCTGGAGTTCGTTGGCCGGCAGACCCGCCGCGGGCTGGGCGACGGCTGCGGGCCGTTCGCCGCGCGCGCGCGCCGACAGGGCGACGGTGAGTTTCTCGGCCGGTTCGGACTGCATCAGCGCCAGCACCTCGGCCATCTTGCGCGGGTTCATGGCGACGACGATCGGGACGAGGACGTCGAGGCCGAGCCGGTCGAACACCCGCGCCGCATCCTTGGGCTTCATGGTCTCGTACATCGTCACGATGTTCTTCAAGGCGGCGCGCTCGGCCTCGGCCCGCTGGGCCGGTCCGCCCTCCCCCGTCTCCTCGCCGCGTTGGAGCACGGGGACGCTGTCCTCGAGCTTCTTCTCGACGCCGCCGAGCATCTGCTCGCGCAGGTCGAGGGATTCGCTGCGCTGCTTGAGGGCGTCGCGGCGGGTCCCCAGACGCTCGAGGATGGCGCGCTCGCTCGCCGGGATCGCCTCGGGCGGCGGCGACGGGGGTGCCTTGCCCGGCGGCTCCTGCTTGACCTCGAGGATGGCGGGCGGCTCCTCCTTGGGCGTCACCGAACCGGTGGTGGTCGGGTCGATGGGTTCGTAGCCGGTGCGGGCCTTGGCGAGGACGCGGGCGAAATCCGGCAGCGGCGTCCCGGCCGGCGGCGGTCCCGGCGGGGGCGCATCCTCGACGGCGATGGCCGACAGCTTCAGGACGAGCAGCCCGGCGGCGGCGAGGGTCACCGCGTCGATGAGCCGGAGCCGGAAGGGGCGCGGCGGCTTGAGCGCCGACAGGCGGACCGGCGAGGTCATGCGGCGCGGCTGCGCAGGCGCCCGAGGGCACGCTCGGACATGGCCAGGGCCGCCGCCGCGGCGACGCCGATCCGCTCGCCGTTCGGGCTGGCGGGAGGGAGGGCCGGCGCGTCCACGACCGCGGGGACGGAGCGCGGGACGGCGCGGGGTGCGACCGCGATCTCCGGTTCCCGCGCGCGCGCGGGCACATCGACGGGGCGGCCCGGCTGCGCGTTGGAAACGATGGCCGCGATCCGCGCGATGACGCCGTGCCCCGCCTCCACATGCGCCGAGAGGTCGGCGGCGTAGCGTTCGGCGGTGCCGAGGCGCTCGGCCAGGGTGCGGTCGCATTCGTCGAGGGTGGCGCGCAGGCCGGCGATGGCGCGCTCGGCGGTGGCGCTCGCGGTCACGAGGTCGCCGATGGTCTGGCGCAGGGCGGCCTCGTCGCCCTTCAGCTTGGTGATGCGCCGGCTGAGCCGCATCGAGGAGACGATGGTCGCCACGAGGAGGATCGCCACGAGGATGTCGGCGGTGAGGGTGACGAGGAGGCTCATGGCGCAGGCTCACCCGTCGTTGCGGTTGTTCATGGAGGCCTCGAAGGCCTGGAGCGTGGTCCGCGAGCGCCGGAGGGGGCGCGTCAACTGGACCGCGATGTTGTCGTCGATCCGTCCGATCCGCCCCTGCGTCAGGGCCCAGTCGCCGCAGCGCACGGTGATGAGGTCGGAGGGCTTGGTATCGAACATGATGGTGTCGCCGACCTTGAGCGAGAGCACCTTCTTGAGGGGCAGCATCATCTCGTGCAGCACCGCGTCCATCTGGGCATCGGCCTGCCAGATCTCGGTGGCGAGGTGGCTTTCCCAGACGTGGTCGCGGCCGAGCTTCTCGCCCATGAAGCTCTGCATGAGCAGTTCACGGATCGGCTCGATGGTGGCGTAGGGAAACAGGATCTGGAGCTGTCCGCCGCGCCCGTCCATGTCGAGCTTGAGGCTGATCAGGATCGCGGCGTTGCCTGGCCGGGTGATGGTGGCGAAGCGCGGGTTGGTTTCGATCCGGTCGATGGCGAAGCGCACCGGCGAGAGCGGCTGGAACGAGAGTTCGAGGTCGGTGAGGATGATCTCCACGAGCCGACGGACGAGCTGCATCTCGATCGTCGTGAAGGGGCGCCCGTCGAGGCGGGTGGAGGTGCCGCCGCGCTTGCCGCCAAGGAGCAGGTCGAGGGTCGAATAGGCGAGGTTCGATTCCACCGTGACGAGGCCGGAGTTCTCCCAGGCGTCGGCCCGGAACACGCCGAGCAGGGTCGGCAGCGGGATCGCGTTGAGGTAGTCGCCGAACCGCACCGAGGTGATGTTGTCCAGCGTCACCTCGACGTTGTCCTGGAAGAAGTTGCGCAGGCTCGTCGACAACAACCGGATCATCCGGTCGAAGACGATTTCCAGCATCGGCAGGCGTTCGTACTGGACGACGCCCGAATCGACGATGGCACGCACGCCGCCGGCACCCGAGGCCGACAGCTCGCGCAGGGAGAAGCCGAGGACGCCGTCGATCTCGTCCTGGTTCAGGATGCGGTCGTTGCCGGCCAGCTCGGGGAGATTGTCGGTCTCCCCGTCCTCGATCATCGTCGCCCATTCGGCCGCGACGTCGCCCGAGGTGTTGGTGGTGCCCTGCTCGGCGAGAGCCGCACCCCATTCGTCGGCGAGGGAGTCGCCCCCGCCCTCGTTGTTCTGTTCGATCAAGGCAGCGGCCCAATCGTCCTCTTCGATCTCGTCTCCGGGTCCGGCCATGGCTGTCTCGACTGCGCTCCGACGGGCCTCAGGTCACGGGCTCGGACCGGATCGGTCCGAGGGGATGGAGATCGGCACGGGCCATGGCGAGGGTCGTCACTGGACCACCACTTCCTTGAACAGAACGGCCTCTGCGCGGGCCGGATGGATCGCGACGTTGACCCGGCGCAGCAGCTCCTCGCGCAGGCGATAGATGCCCGCCGACCCGGTGAGGTCGGTGGCGCGCAGTTCGCGCAGGTAGACCTGGAAGGTGTCCTCGATGCGCGGCATCAGGGGCTTTACCTCCCCCTCGACCTTCGCATCCTTCAGTTCGAGGGCGATCCTGAGCTTGGCGAAGCGGGCCTTGTCCTGGCCGGGCTCGCTGCTGAGGTTCACCAGCATCTCGCGCACGTCGAGGAAGACGACCGGAACCTTGACGACCGCGGCCGGGTCGGGATGCGCCTCGGCGGACTTCTTCTTCATGAGGAAGAAACCGCCGCCGCCGCCCGCAAGCAGCAGTACCGCAGCCGCGATGACGATGAGCTTCTTCTTCGACTTGACCGGGCCCTCGCCCTCACCGGCATCGCCCTCGGCGGGGGCCTTCTTCGGCTTCTTGGCCATCTGACGCGCCTCCGGACGAAACGAACGATGCCGACCGATTAAGGAGGCCGGCTTGTGCGAGGCACACCGCGCCCGCTCCGAGGCTCAAGATATCGATCGTGACGGTTAACGTGTCGTTAAGGCGGCAAAAGCTGCCGGGTCGGATCTGCCGTAGGCACCGGGGTGTCTACCCTCCGTTTCACCTCGGACGTCCATCAAACCATTCATAAAGCGAAGGAAATTGGATCGGCCGATCGTGGCACGGCCCATGCGCTGATGGTTGGTGCCGCTGCGGCTTGAGGCTTGGTCGACCGATGCAAAACGCCCTCTTCGTGGGAGTCTCGAGCCAGATGGCGCTCCAGCGCGAGCTGGAGGTAATCGCCAACAACATGGCCAACGTCTCCACCAACGGCTTCAAGTCGCGCAACAGCCGCTTCCAGGAGTACCTGATGCCGGTGGCGAGCGCGGATTCGTTCCAGCGGCCGGACCGGCGCCTCTCCTACGTCATCGACCAGGGCACCGCCCTCGACCTCGCCCAGGGGCCGATCGAGCAGACCGGCAACCCGCTCCACGTGGCGGTGCGCGGCGAGGCCTTCCTGGTGGTGCGGACCCCCGCCGGAGACCGCTTCACCCGCAACGGCGCCTTCGAGACCAACGCGCAGGGCACCCTCGTCACCAGCGACGGCTATCCGGTGCAGGGCGACGGCGGCCCGATCCAGATCGGTCCGCAGGAGACGGGAATCGCCATCGGCCCGGACGGGACGGTCTCGACCAACCTCGGCATCCGCGGCCGGGTGCGCCTCGTCACCTTCGCCAACCCGCAGGCACTGCGCAACGAGGGCACCAACCTCTATGCCGCCGACTCACCGCCCCGGCCGGCCGGCCTCGCGGGGCGCCTCGAGTCCGGGGCGCTCGAGCGCTCCAACGTCAAGGCGGTCATCGAGATGACCCGCCTCATGGATGTCAACCGCACCTACACGATGGTCTCGGGCATCGTGTCCCGCCTCGACGAGCTGCGCGGCACGGCGATCCGCCGCCTCGCCGACGTCGCTTAAAAGGAGCTTTGAGCGATGCGCGCCCTCTACGCCGCCGCCACCGGCATGGCGGCCCAGGAACTCAACGTCCAGGTCATCTCCAACAACATCGCCAACCTGCGCACCACCGGGTATAAGCGCCAGCAGCCGCATTTCCAGGATCTGCTCTATCAGAACCTGCGCCGGGCCGGCTCCTCGACCTCCGACCAGAACACCCAGCTTCCCGCCGGCCTCGCCATCGGCTCGGGCGTCAAGACGACCTCGACCGCCCGGGTGATGTCGCAGGGCACGCTGTCGAGCACCGAGAAGGACTACGACGTCGCCATCCGCGGCGAGGGCTACTTCCGCGTGACGATGCCGGACGGCCGCCTCGCCTACAGCCGCGACGGTTCGTTCGACCTCTCCGCGCAGGGGCAGCTCGTCACCCGCGACGGCTATCTGGTCGATCCCGGCATCCAGGTGCCCAACAACGCCACCAGCGTGACCATCAGCGCGCAGGGCGCGGTCCAGGCGACTGTGCCGGGCCAGACCGCGCCTCAGGCGCTCGGACAGTTCCAGCTCTCGCGCTTCGTCAACAAGGTCGGCCTCGAATCCATCGGCGACAACCTGTTCGTCGAGAGCGCGGCCTCGGGCCCCGCCATCACCGGCCTGCCCGGGGCGGAGGGCTTCGGCAACCTGCAGCAGAGCTACCTCGAAGAGGCCAACGTCAACGCGGTGACCGAGATCTCGTCGCTGATCGCGGCCCAGCGCGCCTACGAGATGAACTCCAAGGTCGTCACCGCCGCCGACCAGATGCTCTCCACCACCTCGCAGATGTTCCGTAGCTGATCGCTTTGTTGAGGGTTGCCGCCATGTACGTCCTAAAGCCCGTCCGGCAGGTCCGTCGTCCCCGCGTCATCCCCCTGGGGGCGGGCGTCGTGCTGCGCACCTTGCTGGCGCTGGCGATCCTCGGGTTCATCGCGCTGCCGGTCCTGGCCGAGCCGGCCCGGCTGCGGCTGCGCGGCGACGTCACCGCCAAGGGCGACGTGTTGATGCTCGGCGACCTCCTCGAGGGGGCGGGTGCCGAGGCGGCGCGCCACCCCCTGTTCCGGGCACCGGCGCTCGGCGCATTCGGCACCATCCAGGCCCGGCGCATCGCCGAGGCCGTGGCCCGGCTCGGGCTCGGCGAGATCGAGACCGGCGGCCGCGTCCAGGTGGCGGTCCAGAGGGCCGCCCGCCGCGTCGGCGCCACCGAGATCGAGGCCGCGATCAAGCGCGCCCTCGAATCCGGCTACGGCCTGGAGAGCCGCAGCCTGGCCCTGCGCCTCGACGGGGAATCGCCGGTCCTGCTCGCGCCGCTCGACCTCGACGGGCAGGCGACCGCCATGGACCTCACCTACGACCCACGCCTGAAGCGGGTGGCGGCGCTGATCACGCTCGGCGACCGCCAGGCCTCGTTGCGGGTGTCCGGGCAGATCGTGGAGATCCGCGAGGTCGTGGTGCTCGGCCGCGCGCTCAACCGGGGCGAAGCCGTGACCGCGGCCGACGTCGCCATCGAGCGGCGTCCGCGCGAGGCGACGCCCGCCGACGCCCAGGCTGGAACGGCGAACCTCTTCGGGCAAGTGGCGCTACGGACCCTCAGCGCCGGTGCCGTTCTGCGCTCGGGCGACGTGGCCCCGCCCGATCTCGTCACCCGCGGCGAGGCGGTGACCCTGGTCTTCGACAGCCCGGGCCTCAACCTGTCCCTGCGCGGCCTCGCCAACGAGAGCGGCAAGCTCGGCGGCATGGTCGGCGTCACCAACCCGATCTCGAAGAAGGTGGTGACGGGCACCGTGATCGGTCCCGGCCGTGTCTCCGTGGGGTCGGCCGCCCCCGTGCGCCAGGCCAGTGCCGCCCTCGATCCGGCGCGCTGACGGTCCCGATGCCCTTCGCTGTCCTCCCATCCGGTAGTCCGATGACCGCATCCCGTTCGATCCGCGCCGCCGCGATCCTCGTCGCCTGCGCCGCCCTCGGTGCCTGCAACACCGTCGACCGCCTGTCGCAGATCGGGGCGACGCCGCCGCTCTCCGCCATCGAGGACCCCACCGCCCAGGCCGGCTACAAGCCGGTGCGGCTGCCGATGCCGGACGTGCAGCCGGTGTCCTATGCGCCGAACTCGTTGTGGCGCACCGGCTCGAGGGCGTTCTTCAAGGACCAGCGTGCGGCGCGGATCGGCGACCTCGTGACCGTCAAGGTCAACGTCACCGACAGGGCCAACCTCAACAACGAGACCAAGCGGTCGCGCACCAACTCCGAGAACGTCGGACTTCCCAACGCCTTCGGCCTGGAGAGCAACAAGGCCGTCCTCGCTGCCGGCATCGACCCGTCGTCGCTCGTGAGAGGCACCTCCGACACGACGAGCGAAGGCGCCGGATCGGTCCAGCGCAACGAGACCGTCACCACCAGTATCGCGGCGATCGTCACGCAGATCCTCCCCAACGGCAATCTCGTGGTGGAGGGCAAGCAGGAGATCCGGATCAACTTCGAGGTCCGCGAGCTCGTGGTGGCCGGCGTCGTCCGACCCGAGGACATCGAGTCGGACAACACGGTCGAATCGACCAAGATCGCCCAGGCACGCATCGCCTACGGCGGCCGCGGCCAGATCACCGACGTGCAGCAGCCGCGCTACGGTCAGCAGCTCGTGGACGTGCTGCTGCCGTTCTGATCGACGCCCGCGCTCAGTGCTCGGTGCCCGGACGGTTCGGACGCGGGGCCTCGCCATGGGCTTGCGTGAAGGCCGACCGCTTGGGATCGTTCTTGGATTGCGCGACACGGGCCCGCTGCCACAGGGCGACCGCGATGACGATGGCCAATGTCGCGATGGCCAGGACTGGAATGAGGACGTCGCTGTTCATGATGGGCTTCCTGTAAAGACTGTCTCTACGGGCAAGCCGGAACGAGGAATCAATGTTCCTCCGGCCGAGCTTGTGACGCCGTGGTTGGGCCGAGATCGTGCGGCGGCCCACTGGCGCAGGCACGAGCCGCCCTACGGTGCGAGGCGATGCGCATCTTGCTTATTCGACGGGGCGGGTTCATTGGCGACGACGGGCCACTCCTCCCCAACGAGGAGCTTTCATCTGCAAGGATGACGCATCATGAACCGACCCGATCAGCGTCCCCGCGTGCCGAACTTCTCCTCCGGCCCCTGCACCAAGCGTCCCGGATGGACGGTGCAGGCCCTGGAGAACGCCGCCCTCGGGCGCTCGCACCGCTCCGCCGTGGGCAAGGCCAAGCTCAAGCAGGCGATCGACCTCACCCGCACGGTGCTGCGCGTGCCGGCCGACTACCGGATCGGTATCGTTCCGGCCTCCGACACCGGCGCCGTCGAGATGGCGATGTGGTCGATGCTGGGCCCCCGGACCGTCGAGGTCGCGGCCTGGGAAGCCTTCGGTTCCGAGTGGGTCACCGATGCGCTGCACGAGCTGAAGATTTCGCCCATCGTCCACCAGACGCCCTACGGCACCGTTCCCGACCTGTCGAAGATCGACACCCGGCACAACGACGTCATCTTCACGTGGAACGGCACCGCCGCCGGCGCGCGCGTGCCCAACGGCGACTGGATCGCGGCCGACCGCGAGGGCGTCACCATCTGCGACGCGACTTCGGCCGCCTTCGCGATGCCGCTCGATTGGGACAAGCTCGATGTCGTGACCTTCTCCTGGCAGAAGGTGATGGGCGGGGAGGCCGCGCACGGCATGATCGTGCTCTCGCCCCGAGCGGTCGCCCGCATCGAATCCAACACCCCGGCCTGGCCGATCCCGAAGGTGTTCCGGATGGCCAAGGACGGCAAGCTGATCGAGGGCATCTTCAAGGGCGACACCATCAACACGCCCTCGATGCTGGCGGTCGAGGACTACCTCGACACCCTGGCGTGGGCGGAGAGCATCGGCGGGCTCGACGCGCTCCACGCACGGGCCGACGCCAACGCCAAGGTCATCCACGACTGGGTGGCGCGTACCCCCTGGATCGGCCATCTCGCGGTCGATCCGGCGACCTACACCAACACCGGCGTGTGCCTGGTGATCGCCGATCCCGACGTCCTCGCCCACGGCAACGCCGCCGTCGCGGCGGTGGCCAAGGGCATCGCCGACACCCTCGACGCCGAAGGCGTCGCCTACGACATCGGGGCGTATCGCGACGCGCCCGCAGGCCTGCGGATCTGGTGCGGCGCCACCGTGGAGGCATCCGACCTCGAGGCCCTGACGCCGTGGCTCGACTGGGCCTTCGCCGTGGAGAAGGCCAAGCTCGCCAAGGCGGCCTGAAAGGCGGCCTGACGGCCGGAACGACGGCCGCCGCATCGTCCGGGATGCGGCGGCGCGCGCGAGGCGGTCGTCCGGGCGGCTATTCCGCGGCCTTCACGTAGGTCTCCGGCGGTGGGCAGGAGCACATCAGGTTGCGGTCGCCGTAGGCGTTGTCGACGCGGTTGATCGGCGGCCAGTACTTGTCGATGCCGCGCGATCCCGCCGGGAAGCAGGCGGCCTCGCGCGAATACGGGCGTTCCCAGGCGCCGAGGAGATCCTGCACCGTGTGGGGCGCGTTCTTGAGCGGGTTGTTCTGGCGGTCCATCCGGCCCGTCTCGATGGCGCCGATCTCCTCGCGGATCGCCAGCATGGCGTCGCAGAAGCGGTCGATCTCGCCCTTGGTCTCCGATTCGGTCGGCTCGATCATCAGCGTGCCCGCCACCGGCCAGCTCATGGTCGGCGGATGGAAACCGCAATCGATCAGGCGCTTGGCGATATCGTCGACGCTGACGCCGGCGCTCTTCTGGACGGGCCGCACATCGATGATGCATTCGTGCGCGACGCGGCCGTTCTGCCCCGCATAGAGCACTTGGAACGCGCCCTCGAGCCGGCGGGCGATGTAGTTGGCGTTGAGGATCGCGACGCGGGTCGCCTGCGTGAGGCCGCGCCCACCCATCATCAGGCAGTAGCTCCACGAGATCGGCAGGATCGAGGCCGAGCCGTAGGGCGCCGCCGAGACGGCGCCCTCTTCCCCGCCGCGCGGATCGCCCGGCAGGAACGGAATCAGGTGCGCCTTGACGCCGATCGGCCCCATGCCCGGTCCGCCGCCGCCGTGGGGGATGCAGAAGGTCTTGTGCAGGTTGAGGTGGCTGACGTCGGCGCCGATGTCCCCGGGGCGGGCGAGACCGACGAGCGCGTTGAGGTTGGCCCCGTCGAGGTAGACCTGCCCGCCCCGCTCGTGGACGATGTCGCAGATCTCGCGCACCCGCGTCTCGAACACGCCGTGAGTCGAGGGATAGGTGATCATGCAGGCCGAGAGGCGGTCCCGGTACTGGTCGGCTTTCGCCAGGAAGTCGTCGATGTCGACGTTGCCCTGCGGGTCCGCCCCCACCACCACCACGCTCATGCCGCACATCTGCGCCGAGGCCGGGTTGGTGCCGTGGGCCGAGGACGGGATCAGGCAGACGTCCCGGTGCCCCTCCCCCCGCGACAGGTGCCAGGCCCGGATGGCGAGCAGGCCCGCGTATTCCCCCTGCGCGCCGGAGTTCGGCTGCATCGAGATCGCGTCGTAGCCGGTGATGGCGCAGAGCTTCTCCGACAGGTCGTCGATCATCTCGTGGTAGCCGGCCGCCTGATCCGTCGGCACGAAGGGGTGGATCTCCGAGAACTCGGGCCAGGAGATCGGCAGCATCTCGGCGGTGGCGTTGAGCTTCATCGTGCAGGAGCCGAGCGGGATCATCGCGCGATCCAGCGCCAGGTCGCGGTCGGCGAGGCGGCGCATGTAGCGCGTCATCTCGCTCTCGGCCCGGTTCATGTGGAAGATCGGATGGGTGAGGTAGGGGGAGGTCCGTACCAGGTCCGCGGGCAGGCGCGGGGTCGGCCAAGCCTCGTCGTAGACGAGATGCTCGCCGCCGAAGGCGCGCCACACCGCCTGGACGATGTCCGGCCGGGTGCGCTCGTCCACGGTGATCCCGATGCGGTCGCTGCCGACCTTGCGCAGGTTGACGCCGTTGGCGACCGCCTGCCGGAGGATGAGCCCCTGGAACGCCCCGACCTCCACGGTGATGGTGTCGAAGAAATGCGTCGGCGCGACAGTGAAGCCCAAGCTGGCGAGGCCGTGTGCGAGCCTGACGGCGTCGCGATGGACCCTGTCGGCGATGGCGCGCAGCCCGCGCGGACCGTGGAAGACGGCGTACATCGAGGCAACGACGGCCAGGAGCACCTGCGCCGTGCAGATGTTCGAGGTCGCCTTCTCGCGCCGGATGTGCTGCTCGCGGGTCTGCAGGGCCAGCCGATAGGTGCGGTTGCCGCGGGCATCCACCGAGACGCCGACGAGCCGTCCCGGCAGGGTCCGCTTGTGCGCGTCCCGCGTGGCCATGTAGGCGGCGTGCGGGCCACCGTATCCCATCGGCACGCCGTAGCGTTGCATCGAGCCGACGGCGATGTCGGCACCCATCTCGCCGGGCGGCTTCAGCAGCGTCAGCGCCAGGGGATCGGCGGCCATCACCGCCACGGCCCCGGCCGCGTGCAACCGGGCGATGGCATCGGAGACATCGTGGATCGCCCCGCCGACGCCCGGATACTGGAAGACGGCGCCGAACACCGCCCCGGGGTCGAGGTCGGTGGCCGGATCGCCCACGACGATGCGCCAGCCGAGCGGTGTCGCCCGCGTGCGCAGCACCGCAATGGTCTGCGGCAGGCAATCGCGGTCCACGAAGAAGGCGTCGGCCTCGCTCGAAGCGATGCGTCTGGCCATCCCCATCGCCTCAGCCGCCGCGGTGGCCTCGTCCAGGAGCGAGGCGTTGGCGACGTCGAGGCCGGTGAGGT
Source organism: Methylobacterium sp. Leaf466 (assembly GCF_001425565.1). Classification (NCBI taxonomy): domain Bacteria; kingdom Pseudomonadati; phylum Pseudomonadota; class Alphaproteobacteria; order Hyphomicrobiales; family Methylobacteriaceae; genus Methylobacterium; species Methylobacterium sp. Leaf466. The sequence goes on from NZ_LMRC01000031.1 coordinate 228,291, forward strand.
CGCAGACCAGGGTCTGGAAATTGATCAGGGCCTCGAGCCGGCCCTGGCTGATCTCGGGCTGATAGGGCGAATAGGCGGTGTACCAGGCCGGGTTCTCGAAGATGTTGCGCTGGATCACCGGCGGCATCGTCGTGCCGTGGTAGCCCTGGCCGATCAGCGAGACGAGGAGGCGGTTCTTGGTCGCGATCTCGCGCATGCGCTCGATCGCCCGCCGCTCGGTGAGCGAACGCCCGAAATCGATCCGTTCCGCCTGGCGGATGCCGGCGGGCAGGGTCTCGTCGATGAGGGCGTGCAGGCTCGGCGCACCGACCACCGCCAGCATCTCGCCGATCTCGGCCGTCGTGGGACCGATGTGACGGCGATTGGCGAAATCGTAGGGATCGTAGCGGTCATCGCTCATGGGGATGCCTCGTGATCGGGAAGGAATGACGGCAAGTGGATCGCACGCCCCGCCCCCCACCCAAGTCGGACCTTCGGACCTCGGGCGACGGACGTGCGGATCTCGCAGACGCGCGGGATTCGTGGGGGAGGAGGGCGCCGCCTACTTCGGGAAAGCCGCGTAGGCGGCCTCGTCCATCAGCGCCTCGAGGGCGGCGGGGTCGTCGAGGCGCATGCGGTAGAGCCAGCCGGCACCCTGGGGGGCGCCGCCCACGACCGTCGGGTCTTCCACCGCCGCGGCGTTGACCTCGGTCACGGTACCGTCGAGGGGCGCGTAGACGTCGGAGGCCGCCTTGACCGATTCCACCACCGCCGCGGCCTGGCCCTTCGTCAGCCTGGCCCCGACCTTCGGCAGCTCAATGAAAACGAGGTCGCCGAGCTGCTCGGCCGCGTGGGCCGTGATACCTACGGTGGCGATGTCGCCCTCGCCCCGCAGCCACTCGTGCTCGTCGGTGAATCTCAGCATCGTTCGCTCCTCGGCTTGGAAAGGAAGGGTCAGCGGCGCTTGAAGCCCGCGGCGACGAAGGGGAGCGTCGCGACGGCGACGGGAACGCGCTGGCCGCGCACCTCGGCGAACAAGCGGGTCCCGACGTCCGCATGGGCCGCCGGGCAATAGCCCATGGCCACGGGGCCTCCGACGCTGGGGCCGAAGCCGCCCGAGGTGACGGCGCCGATCGCGTCATCGTCGTCGGCGTCGGCAAAGAGCGGCGCCCCTGCCCTCACCGGCAACCGCCCCTCCGGCCGCAGCCCGACGCGGCGGCGGTCGGGACCCGATGCGAGGGCCGACAGGACCCGCTCCGCTCCCGGAAATCCGCCCGCGTGTGTCCCCCCGGCGCGGCGCGCCGGCTGGATTGCCCAGGCGAGGCCGGCTTCCACCGGATCGGTGTCGGGCCCGATATCGGCGCCGTAGAGGCAGAGACCCGCCTCCAGCCGCAGCGAATCGCGGGCTCCGAGACCGACCGGCAGGACGCCGTCCTGCGCCAGGAACGCCCGGGCGACCGGCTCCGCCGCATCCGCGGGCAGCGAGATCTCGAACCCGTCCTCGCCGGTGTAGCCGGAGCGCGTCACGATCGCTTCGGCGCCGAGGACGACGACCCGCCGCACGTCCATGAAACGCATGTCGGCGACCTCCGGGGCGAAGGCCGCGAGGGCGACGACCGCCGCCGGGCCCTGCAACGCGATCAGGGCCCGGTCGAGGCGCGCGACGTGGCAGACCTACGACAGGCAGGATCGCAGGTGGGCCTCGTCGGCGGCCTTGCAGGCGGCGTTGACGACGAGGATCAGGCAATCCCCGAGATGGGCGACCATCAGGTCGTCGCGGATGCCGCCGGCCTCGTTCGTGAAGAGGCCGTAACGCTGGCGACCGGGCGCGAGACCGAGCAGGTCGACCGGCAGCAGGGCCTCGAGGGCGCGCAGGGCATCGGCGATGTCGCCCGAGCGCGGCGTCACCGCGATCTGTCCCATGTGCGAGACGTCGAACAATCCCGCCGACGCCCGCGTGTGGAGATGCTCCGCGAGGACGCCGGCCGGATACTGCAACGGCATCGCGTAGCCCGCAAAGGGGACCAGGCGCGCGCCGAGGCGACCGTGGAGGGCATGGAGCGGCGTCCGAAGGACGGAATCGCCGGGACTGGAGGCCGCAAACGGCTGCATCGGAAAACCCCGCACACGAAAGGCTCCGGACTGCTCGGACGAGCGTTCCGGTTGCCCCCATCTGTCGCGGTTACCTGAGAGCTTCTCCCGGACGCCGAAACGACGCCGGGATTTCTCCTTCGGTGGACGCCCTCAGGCGCCTCTCTCCAGATTGTCCAACGATTGCGGTGATTGTGCCTGAGAGTTTCCGGGGGTGGTTGCTCCGTCGGCGCCATGACGAACGCAACGTTCGCCTGGGCTCTCCCGCATCGTCGTATCGGACGCGGTCAAGGTGTCACGTCGTCAAGTTTCATGCAACCCCGGCGTCTGCGCGACATCGACCCGAGCAGGGTCGACGAGACGCCTTGCCAGACCGGCGGTCACGCTCCGGGCGGGCCGGACGGTATCCCCGGCGCGTGGCGACCCAAGCAAACTGGGAGACGGGAACACGGTCCGGCCGATGGTCGAAACCGGATCGGCAAATGGCGTGTCCGACTGCCACAATCGGGCATGACGCGATGGAGCGGGCGATCGGGATCGAACCGACGACATTCAGCTTGGGAAGCTGACGTTCTACCACTGAACTACGCCCGCGCTTGAGGAACGGCGTAGCCTGCCGCCATGGAAGCCGTCAAGGCCGGGATCGGTCCCGACCCTTCTTCGCCATCTGGGGCTTGGATCCGGGAAGCCCCCGCTTCACGGACTGCGGATTTCGGATAGACACCTGCTTCGTCGGCACAGGGCCGGCGGTGGAGGACCGAGGACGTGTCGGCTTGGGCTTGGATCCGGCTCGCCCTGGTGGCGGCGCTTCTCGGCTCGGGCGGCGCCGGGGCCGCGCCGTTGCGATTGCTGCCGCCCGACCCCGTCTACGCCCGTGCCGCAGGCTGCCCGGCCGTCAGGGTCGACCTGCCGGCCGCCACCCATGCGCTGCCCGGCGGCGTGAAACTGTCGCCGCGTCCCACCGATATCCCGGTGGGCCAGGGCGACAGCGCGATCTGCTATGCCTATGCCACCGCCGACATGATTTCGCAGCGCGTGGGGGTGGCGGTCTCGCCCCTCGACGTCGCCACCAAGTTCTATTTCGCCGATCCGGCCCGCCTCGCCGCGATTCCCGACCCGGCGCTACAGGCGCACCTGCGTGCCCATCCCGGCTACCTCGCCGACATCGCCTGGGCCCGGAACGCGGCGGAAGTCTCGAGGGACCGCAACCCGCGGGCCGAACCGTATTTCGACAAGCTCGAGGGCGGCGAGGAGGATGCCTCCGCGCTCCTCTACAACATCGACGGCCTGTGCGAGGAGCGGGACCTGCCGAGCCACGAGGGCTACGCGCATTTTACCGCGCGGTTCGCGGCGCTGCGTTTCAGCAGCGAGGTGCGCGCACCCCGGCAGTGCCTGCGTGCGGTCGGCGCCACCGTGGCGCAGTTGCGCAGCCGGCGTGCGGATGCCTTCAACGCCGGCTGGCTCGCGCTCGTCAAGCAACGTTGCCGCCGTCGCCCCCTGCCGGTGCCCTTGCTGCCGGTCTCCTACCGGGTCGCCTCGAACCAACTCGACTTCATGGAGCGGGTGGAAGCCGGCCGCGCCCCGCATCCGCGCCAGGTCACCCGCATGCTGGCGATGGTGGATTACGCCCTCGACCGCGGCCGCGCCCCGACCATCGGCTACAGCTGGTACGAACTCCAGGAGCGCGACCCCAAGGACCCGGATCTCGCCGCCGACCATTCGAGCACCGTCATCGCCCGCAGGCGCGAGGGCGGCCAGTGCCGCTACCTCGTGCAGGACAACACCGGCGAGTATTGCTCGCGGATGCGCGCAGGCGTCCGTGAACGCTGCGAGGACGGTCGCGTCTGGCTTCTCGAGAGCGAGTTGCGCCGTACCCTCTACAGCGTGATCTACCTGCGCTGAAGGCCGGTTCAGGCCGGCTGGTCGAACAGGAAGCCGTCGACGGCCGGGATCGTCACCGAGGGGCCGTCGCCCGTGGCATGGGACGCCTTCGAGACGCGCCAGGGCCGCTCGGTGCGGGCGCGGATCGCCTCCGACGGACGCAGCCGGCGAAAGGTGCCCGCGTCCGTCACCTCCTCGACCACGAGGAATCCGTAGACCTGGAGGCGCGAGGCGATCAGCTTGGTCTCGCGGTCGCCGGCCGCCACGGCCAGAGTGCCGGTGGCATAGACCGCATCCATCAAGGCGCGCTGGTCGCCGCGCCGGGCGGCCAGGGCCGAGGGCGCCGGCGTGGCGCCAGGAGGGGGTGACCCCAGCCGGCGAAACGGCACCACATTGTCGTCCCGCTGCAACGCAACGCTACCCATACGCCTCGACCCTCGTGACCCGTCCGGTGGCGCCCCGCCCTGCGTGCGGCGCGCCGTCCGGCTTTCGGTCAAGGTCTACGAGTCCGCTTAACGCTGGCTTAGCCGTGTCGCCCCCGGCCGGGAGCCGATCGTCCCGAAACGATCCCGCTGGCCTTCAGGTCAAGGCGACGGCGAAGCTCGCTTCCGTCTTGGCACGGACCTCGTCCTCGCTCACGCCCTCGGCGAGTTCGACCAGGGTCATGCCGCCGTCGCCCTTCTTGTCGATGGTGAAGACGCCCAGATCGGTGATCACCATGTCGACGACGGCGGTGCCGGTGAGCGGCAGGTCGCAGGCCTTGAGGAGCTTGGGCGATTCGGACCCGTCCTTGCCCTTGGCGGTGTGCTCCATCACCACCACCACCTTCTTGACGCCGGCCACGAGGTCCATGGCGCCGCCCATGCCCTTCACCATCTTGCCGGGGATCATCCAATTGGCGAGGTCGCCGTTCTGCGCCACCTGCATCGCGCCCAGGATCGACAGGTTAATGTGGCCGCCGCGGACCATCCCAAACGAATCGGACGACGAGAAGTAGCTCGTGGTCGGCAGCGCCGTGATGGTCTGCTTGCCGGCGTTGATGAGGTCGGGGTCCTCCTCGCCCTCGAAGGGGAACGGCCCCATGCCGAGCATGCCGTTCTCCGACTGCAGCTGCACCGACATGCCGTCGGGAATGTAGTTCGAGACGAGGGTCGGGATGCCGATGCCGAGGTTCACGTAGTAGCCGTCCTGCAGCTCCTTCGCGGCGCGCTCGGCCATCTGTTCGCGGGTCCAGGCCATGGTTTGGAAGCTCCCTCAGACGACGCCGGCGGCGGCGGCCGGATTGGCCGGCTCGCCACGCTTGCGGGTGGTGCGCTGCTCGATGCGCTTTTCACGGATCGCCACGTGGACGATGCGCTTGACGAAGATGCCGGGGGTGACGATCGCGTCCGGGTCGAGCTCGCCCGGCTCGACGAGGTGTTCCACCTGCGCCACGGTCATCGTCGCGGCGGTGGCCATCATCGGGTTGAAGTTGCGCGCCGTCCTCCGGTAGACGAGGTTACCCTCGGTATCGCCCTTCCAGGCGTGGACGATGGCGAGGTCGGCGAACAGGCCGCGTTCCATCACGTAGTCCTCGCCGTCGAAGGTGCGGACGTCCTTGCCCTCCGCGATCAGGGTGCCGACCCCGGTCTTGGTGAAGAAGGCCGGGATACCGGCGCCACCGGCGCGGATGCGCTCGGCCAGCGTGCCCTGCGGATTGAATTCGATCGCGAGCTCACCGCCGAGGTACTGCCGGGCGAACTCCTTGTTCTCGCCGACGTAGGACGAGATCATCTTCGCGACCTGGCGGGTCTGCAGGAGCTTGCCGAGACCGACGTTGTCGATGCCGGCGTTGTTCGAGATCACGGTGAGATCCTTGACGCCCGAGGCCTGGATGGCGTCGATCAGCTCGTCCGGGATGCCGCACAGGCCGAACCCGCCGGCCATGATCGTCATGCCGTCCTTGAGGACACCGGCCAGCGCCGCCGTCGCATCCGGATAAACCTTCTTCATCGATGCCGTCCCTCTCCACCCGTTCTGCCGTCACGTCCCGCATGGGCGAGGGGGACGACCGTCCCCGATGCATGCGGAGGGCAAGGAGGCCCCTACACCGTGCGTTGCCGGCCGTCGATGCAACGCCGTCGTTCAGCCGCCTGTGTTTGAGCCAGGCGACCGGCGAGGACAAGCCTCGCCTTGGGGACAACAGGGGGAGCCCCTATCCTGGTACGTCGCCACCGTTGGCCTCGCGGTAAAAATTTAGCCTCGTTCCGTCAAAGTTGCCGTACATGAAAGCCTTACAGCCGGCTTGGCTTTATTGATCTGGCATGATCCCGTGATAAACTGTGACGGGTGCGGGCAGAATACGATTCCATTCGATCGGCGCGATCGTGCGAGCGAATGACACTCGATTACATGCCGCTATAGCAGCGCTCTCCGGCCAAACCTCTGTAAGCGTTCTTGACGTGGATATTGCGGTGCAATATATTTCTGCCGTGATGCAGCATGATTCGCTGTGTCGGATCGACAGGAGAACACCCATGAACGCCCCCACCTTCGAAATCCCGGCCGAGATGCGCGATTTCGCGGAAAAGAGCGTCGACCAGGCGCGCAACGCCGTGGGCACGCTGATCGGCACCGCCGTGAAGGCCAGCGAGCAGACGCAGACGCTCCAGAGTTCGATGCAGGGCGTCGTCGCGAAGGGTCTCGACCACGTTCAGACGAACGCCAATGCGACCTTCGATTTCGCCCAGAAGCTGGTCCGCACCCGTGACCTGCGCGAGGCCTTCACGCTCCAGGCCGAGTTCCTGAAGAGCCAGATGGCGGCACTGCAAGCCCAGGCAAAGGACCTTGGAGCGCTGGCCCAGACCGCCGTTAAACCGGCCGTCTGATACGGTTTCCGCTTAAATCAAGCGGGAACCGCACAACCGAGCCCGCGCGGCGCCTGAGCGAAGCCCATTTCCGCATCACGAAGTGATCAACCGGAAAATGGTATGAAGCGACGAAGGGCAGCGACCGGCCAACGGTGAGGTCGCCGCCGGTGACGTGAGGGACGGAGACGCGGCATCGTCTTCTTTGCCGGGTATCATCGGGACGGATCGCGCGAGACGATCCGTCCATCCCGTGACCGGCGCAAAGCCGGGTCGGGTCGCGGGTAGGGAGAATCGACCATGGTGAAGCGGATGCCCGTGCGGCCCTCGAAGCGCGGACCGCTTCCGCCCAAGTTGTCCACCGACACGATGCCCGTTCCCGTCGTCACGCTTCCGGGCGCGGCCACGGATACGGAGCCGGGCCCCATTCCCGACCTCGCCGAGGTCGTGCCCGAGACGCCGCCGACCGATTTCGTCATGGCGTTGCGGTCCGATCCGACACCGGAGAGTGACGGGGCATCGCGGGCTCCGGTCGACCTCGACACCACCCCTGCCGACGCACCGGCAAAGCCAGGGTCGTCCGCCGCCGATCCGGAATCGCTCGTTCCGCCGTTTCCCCTTCCCGCGGTCGGCCTCGCCCTGGTGGCACTCGAGCCGCCGGAAGAGCCACCCGAATCTCCTTTCGTGGTTCCAACCGAGGCGGTGACACGCCCGCACGCCGTCCCGAGCGATCTCGTCTCGGCCGGCGCGACCCTGCAGGCGTTCCTGTTGAACGAAGGACTGGCAGCCGTCGCGCATTGGCAGTCCCTGGCGGCGGCGCGATCCCCCGCCGAAGCGGTCCGCCTCCACGTCACCGAGGTCCAGCGCGCCGCCGAGGCGTCCATCACCTGCATGGGCCGGATCGCGAACCACCTCGGGCGGGTCGTCACGACGCCCTCCCCCGACGCCGAGGCGGCATCGCCCGTCCGGCCGCGGAAGGCGAACGCTTAACCCCCTCGCGCCGGCCGGGCGACGGGGCTAGACATCCGCGAACGACGCGGGACCGCGTGCAGACCGTCAAGGCGGCGCATGCACGGTCCCCGATCGATTCCGGAGAGTCCGATGCCGCCTCGTACCGCCTTGCTCGCCTCGCTGCTCGTCGTCGGCCTCGGCGCGGGCCCCGCCGCCGCGCAGATCATGAAGACACCGGAGGTGTCGCCCGAGAAGGTTGCGCCGCAGGGCAAGGGGCAGGTGCAGCTGTCCTTCGCTCCGGTCGTGAAGCGGGCCGCACCGGCGGTGGTCAACGTCTACGCTTCCCATGTCGAGAAGCGCGGCACCAGTCGCAGCGCGATGGACGAGTTCATGCGCCGGTTCTTCGGCGAGGAGGGGTCCGGTCGGCGCGGGGCCCCGGGCGAGAGGGCGCAACGTTCCCTCGGCTCGGGCGTGATCGTCGACGAGAGCGGGCTCATCATCACCAACAACCACGTCATCGACAACATGAACGAGGTTCGCATCGCGCTCGCCGACCGGCGCGAGTTCGAGGCCACCGTGGTGCTGCGCGATCCGCGCACCGATCTCGCCGTCATCAAGATCAAGGCGCCGTCCGGCGGCCTCGTGCCGATGCCCTTCGGCGATTCCGATACGCTCGAGGTCGGCGACTTCGTGATGGCGATCGGCAACCCCTTCGGCGTCGGCCAGACGGTGACGCAGGGCATCGTCTCGGCGCTGGCGCGCAACCAGGTCGGCTCGTCCGACTACCAGTTCTTCATCCAGACCGATGCGGCGATCAACCCGGGCAATTCCGGAGGGGCGCTGGTCGACCTGCAGGGGCGCCTGGTGGGCATCAACACCGCGATCTACTCGCAGTCGGGCGGCAGCCACGGCATCGGTTTCGCCATCCCCGCCAGCATGGTCCACGCGGTGGTGGAGACCGCCAAGGCGGGCGCCTCCACCGTGCGCCGGCCCTGGCTCGGGGCGCGGGTGCAGAGCGTCACCCCCGACATCGCCGAGAGCATGGAGCTCGACCATCCCACCGGCGTGCTGGTGGCGAGCCTGCAGCCCAAGAGCCCGGCCGAGGAAGCCGGCCTGAAGCGCGGCGACCTCATCCTGACGGTGGACGGCAAGGCGGTCGACGACCCCGAGGCCTTCGGCTACCGCTTCGCCCTCAAGGGCCTGAGCGGCCACACCAAGTTCGGCATCCAGCGCGGCACCACCCGCTCCACCATCGCGATCAAGCTCGGCGCCGCGCCGGAGACGCGCCCGCGCGACCTCCTCAAGGTCAAGACCCGCTCGCCGTTCATGGGGGCCACCCTCGTGAACACCTCGCCGGCGATCGCCGAGGAACTGCAGGTGGATTTCTCGAGCGAGGGCGTCGCGGTGGCCAGCGTCGACGAGGGCTCCTTCGCCAACCGGGCCGGCTTGCAGAAGGGCGACGTCATCGTCGCGATCAACGGCACGCCGGTCTCGACCACCAAGGACCTGGAGCGCATGACCCGCACCGCCTTCAACGCCTGGGAGGTCTCGATCAACCGCGGCGGCACGGTGCTGACGTCGGTGTTCGGGGGGTGAGCGTCAGCCCCTTCCGGCCTCGACCACGATGTTGAGGTCGGCGACGTATTCGCTTCCCTCCGGCCTCATGGCGCAGAAGCCGAGACGCCGGGGATCTTCGGAGCGGGCGAAGACGTCGGTGGCGTTGAGGGTGTCGCGCGCCAGCCGCCGCCCACCATAGGCGGCGGTGCGGTAGATCGTTTCGTTGACCGCGTCGGGAAAGTACATCTGGCCGGTGACCAGGGTGCGCGGACCGACGAACACCTTGAAATGGACATGGGTCGCACGGCCCGGATACCACCCGGGATGGATGGTCTCGAAGGTGACCGCGCCGGCCTCGTCGCTGAACTGCGTGCCACGCAGGAACGTCTGTCCCACCGTCGAGAGGCGCCGCCCGTCGCCCTGGCCCTCGTAGCCCGAATACACCCCCTGCGCATCCGCATGCCAGACGTCGACCCGCGCCCCCGAAAGCGGCGTGCAGCCTCCGACCGCGATGACCCGCAGGTCCAGTCGCAGCGGCACACCCGGGCGGCCCTCGGCCAGGACCGGCCGTACCAGACGCGGATCGAGATAGAACGGGCCCTCGATCGATCGCGGCGTGAGGAGGCAGGAACCCGGTGCGAGTCGCGCCGGTGCAGGCGCCGCCCGCGCCGGCCGGATCAGCGAGGGCACCGAAGTCAAGCCGATCAGCGCCGCGCGTCGGGAAAGGTCGAATGCGTTCGTCATCGACATAAGGACACCCTCGCCATCGATCGGGAGGCACATCCTACAGCCATGCGCGATCGGGCGTGACGCGACAGATCCAGCAAGCCCCCCCCAGCGCGACGCTTTCCCGAAAGCTCAAGGGGACGTCGCCGTTTTCACGGTTGCGGTCCTGCGCCGCCCGCGTCTTCATGCGCGCCATGTCCGATCTCTTCGCCGCCGCCGGCCTTCAGTCCACCGCCCCCCGCCCGCTCGCGGATCGCCTTCGCCCGGCCAGCCTCGCCGAGGTGGTGGGCCAGGAGCATCTGACCGGACCGGACGGGGCCCTGACCCGGCTGCTGGCCGGCAAGGCGTTCGGCTCGCTGGTGTTGTGGGGGCCGCCGGGCACCGGCAAGACCACGGTGGCGCGGCTGCTCGCGCACGAGACCGACATGGCCTTCGAGCAGATCTCGGCGATCTTCTCGGGCATCGCCGACCTCAAGAAGGTGTTCGAGGCCGCCCGCCGGCGTCGGACCACCGGCCAGGGGACGTTGCTGTTCGTCGACGAGATCCACCGTTTCAACCGCGCCCAGCTCGACGCCTTCCTGCCGGTGATGGAGGACGGCACCGTGACGCTGGTCGGTGCGACCACCGAGAACCCCTCGTTCGAGCTCAACGCGGCGCTTCTGTCGCGGGCCCGCGTGCTGCTGTTCCGTGCCCTCGACGAGGCGGCCATCGACAAGCTGCTGGTGCGGGCCGAAGCGATGACCGGCCGGCCCCTGCCGCTGGACGAGCAGGCCCGCGGCGTCCTCGTGCGCCTGGCCGACGGCGACGGGCGCGCCTCGCTGAGCCTGGCCGAGGAGCTCTGGCGTTCGGCCAAGGAGGGCGAGATCTTCGACGCCGAGGCGCTGCAGGCGATCGTCCAGCGCCGGGCGCCGATCTACGACAAGTCCCAGGAGGGGCACTACAACCTGATCAGCGCCCTGCATAAGACCGTGCGCGGCTCGGACCCGGACGCGGCGCTCTACTACCTGTGCCGGATGCTCGACGGGGGCGAGGACCGGCTGTTCATCGCCAGGCGCCTCGTGCGGATGGCGGTGGAGGACATCGGGCTGGCCGACCCGCAGGCCCTGGTGGTGGCGACTGCCGCCAAGGACGCCTTCGACTTCCTCGGCTCGCCGGAGGGCGAACTCGCCCTGGCGCAGGTGACCGTCTATCTCGCCTGCGCACCGAAATCGAACGCGGTCTATTCCGCCTACAAGGCGGCCACCAGGATCGCCAAGGAGCACGGCTCGCTTCCGCCGCCGCGCACCATCCTCAACGGCTCGACGAAGCTGATGCGCAAGATCGGCTACGGCGAGGGCTACCGTTACGACCACGACGAGCCGGACGCGTTCTCGGGACAGGACTACTGGCCGGAGGCGCTGGGGCGACAGCGGTTCTACGATCCGACAGACCGGGGCGTGGAGAGCCGTTACCGCGATCGCCTCGCCCATTGGGAGCGCCTGCGGACCGAGCGCCGCGACGAGGCCGAGCGCTGATGGACGTGCTGTGGAAAGGCGTCGTGGGCGGCCTCGTCACCATGGCGATCGTGCTGGCGTCGAGACGCGGCAACGTGCTTCCCGGCATCCTGCCGCTGGCCCCGACCTTCGCCATCATCGCGCTGCTGGCGGTGGGCGCCAAGGGCGACGCCGAGGGTTTCCGGCAGGCATGCCTGGCCGGCGCCAAGACGATCCCCGCCTATCTGGTCTTCCTCGGCGTCGCCTACGCGCTCGGAGGATTGCTCGACCATCGTCTCGCCATCCTCGGAGGGCTCGCCGCCTGGCTGGTGGTGGCGTTCGCGATCTTCCTCGCCCCACGCTGGTTCTGAACGGTGCCCGATCGCTCCGACGGAGATGGCTGATGCCGGTCCTGCTTTTCGTCCTCGTGATCGGCGGTATCGCCGTCTTCCTGTCGCTGCGCACGCAGCGCACGGCGCAGGACCCGCGTGCATCGAGCGAGGACGGCGGGCCGCTGCCGCAACGGGGCAAGCCCACTCTGCTGAGCGTCGCCGCAACGCCCCTGGAGGGCGTGCGCGACGTGAGGCTCGCCGCCGTGATCCTCATGATCCAACTCGTCCGCACCGGCGATTCCGTCTCCGCCGCCGAAACGGCGCGGATTCTCGCGCTGATGCGGGCACCCCTGGAGATCGAGGCCGTCGCCGACACCTACGAGCGGGCGTTCGGCTACACCGACCCCCACCGCCCGTTCTCGCTCGTCGCCGATCCGCTGCTGCCCCTGTTCCAAGAGGCGCTGACCGAGGCCGAGCGGCTGCAGTTCGTCGAGATGCTCGCATCCGTGGCCGAGGCCGAGGCACCGGCCAACGACTTGCAACGGGAGGCCCTGGTTCGCCTGAAGCGCCGCCTCCTCGCCTCGCTCGCCCTGATCGGGGCGAACCGAGCCGGCGACGCCTGAAGGCGGTGGACCGGACGCGACCGAGCCTGTAGGCCGGCCGGCCCCCTTCACCGGAGACCCTCATGGCGGCTTGCGGCCTCGATTTCGGCACGTCCAACACGACCCTGGGCCTCGTCGCCGGGCCGCATCCGGCCCTGGTGCCGCTGGAGGGCGACCATCTCACGATTCCGAGCGCGATCTTCTTCGAGCCCGGACGCGATGCCCTCGTCGGCCGGGCCGCCATGGCGGCTTACGTCGAGGGGACGCCCGGTCGCCTGATGCGCAGCCTCAAGTCCGTGCTCGGCTCCTCTCTCCTGGAGGAGACCACGCCGGTGGGGCGCGAGCGCATCCGCTTCCGCGACGTGATCGGGCGCTATCTCGCCGCCGTGAAGGCGCGGGCCGAGGCCGCCACCGGCCGGTCCCTCGACACCGTCGTCCACGGCCGCCCGGTGCACTTCGTCGACGGCGACCCGGAGGGCGACGCCCGCGCCGAGGACGCCCTGCGGGAGATCGCCAGAAGCATCGGCTTCGCGCACGTCTCGTTCCAGTTCGAGCCGATCGCCGCCGCCCTCGACTACGAACGCCAGGTCGCCCGCGAAGAGGTCGCGCTGATCGCCGACATCGGCGGGGGCACCTCGGACTTCTCCATCGTGCGGCTCTCGCCGGAGCGGCACGCCAAGGCGGACCGCGGCGGCGACATCCTGGCCAACGACGGCGTGCGCATCGGCGGCACCGATTTCGACCGCCGGCTCAGTCTCGGCACGGTGATGCCGCTGTTCGGCCTCGGCACACCGATGAAGCGCGGCGACCTCGACGTGCCGAGCTCGTACTTCCACGATCTCGCCACCTGGTCGAGCATCAACCGGCTCTACAATGCCAAGACCCTGCGCGAGGTCGAGGAGGTCCGGCGCGACGCGCAACGCCCCGAACTGCTGGACCGGCTCTACACCGTGATCGAGGCCGAGCGCGGCCACTCCCTGGCGATGGAGGTGGAGGGCGCCAAGATCGCCACCTCGGAAGCGGGTGCGGGCGGGGTCGACCTCGACTGGGTGGAGCGGGGCCTCTCGGCCGACCTCGACCGGGCCGGCCTCGTCACCCACACGGACGAACTCAGCCGCCGCATCGCCGAGCGGATCGACCGCTGCCTGTCGCAGGCCGGGCTGAGAGCGGACGCCATCGACGCCCTGTTCCTGACGGGCGGCTCCACCGGCCTGCCCCACGTCCGCGCCGCCCTGGTGGCCGGGGTGCCCAACGCCCGCGTGGTCGACGGCGACACCTTCGGCTCGGTGGGGACCGGGCTGACGATCGAGGCGGCACGGCGGGCCGCCTGAGCGGGCGGGGGGTCACGAACCCGTAGTGGGCGTCCGGCCCCGGCTCGTGGCATCGTGCGTCGGCAGCGTCACCTGCGCCCGCAGGCCGGCCCCGTCGCGGTCCAGGAGCCTGATGGTGCCGCCGTGCGCGCGGATGGCGGAACGCGCGATGGCGAGGCCCAGCCCGGTCCCTCCGGTCTCGGCGCTGCGCGAGTCCTCCAGCCGCGCGAAGGGCGCGAACATCTCCTCGATCCGGTCCGGCGGGATGCCGGGGCCGTCGTCGTCGATGGCGATCAGGATCGCCCCGTCCGAGCGGTCCAGGCCGATCCGGGCGCAGCCGCCGTAGCGCACCGCGTTCTCGACGAGGTTGTCGAGGGCGCGGCGCAGGGCGATCGACCGCCCGTGGAAGGGAATCGTATCGGGCCCGGAGACGGTGACGTCGCGTCCGAGCACCGTGTGCTCGTCGACGAGGGATCGGATCAGGACGGCGAGGTCGAGGGGACCGCTGTCCTGCGCCATCGCATCGTCGCGCGCGAAGGCCAGGGTCGCATCGACCATCCGCCCCATCCGCGCGATCGTCGTGACCATCGCCTCGCGCAAGGCCACGTCCTCGACCATCTCCGCCCGCAGCCACAGCGAGGCGATGGGGGTGCGCAGGTCGTGGCTGATGGCGGCCAGCATCCGGGTCCGGTCGGTGACGAAGGCCCGGGACCGGGCCTGCATCTCGTTGAACGCCGCCGTCATCGTGCGGAGTTCGTCCGGGCCGCGCTCTGGCAAGGGATCGACCGCGATGCCCCGCCCGGCCCGTTCGGCCGCCTGGGCGAGGGCCGTCACCGGCCCGACGACGCCGCGCATGGCGATTGCCACGACGGCGAGCACGGCCACGACGCTCACGGCGGTCTGGAGCAGGCCGATGCGGATCCAGGGCGGCGGATGCAGCGCCAGCGGCGCCTCGCCGTTCAGCCAGCGCCCGTCGTCGAGGCGGACGGAGACGCGCAGGGCCTGCGGCCTGGCCGACGCGCGATCCGCCGACGCGTCCGCATCGCGGTCCACCAGCAGCAGCCGGGCCTGGCTCGCACCGTCCCGCACCCGGCGGTCGAGGCGGCGGGCGAACCGGGCCTCGTCCGCATCCATCTCCTCCTCGGCGACGCGGCTGGCGGCGTCGATGGTGAAGCGGTGCCGGGAAGAGCCATAGGCCTCGATGACGCCCGGTACGGCGTCCGCCGGCACCGTATCGAGCAGGCGCACGAGCGTGGCGACGCGGTCGACGACCTGGGTCCGGGCCGCGGCACGGCCGACCAGGGACGATTCCCGCGCGAACAGGGCGAAGGCGACCGCCTGCGCGCCCACCACCGCGATCACCAAGAGAAGCGCCAGCCGCCCGCCGAGGGAGCGCGGCACCAGCGCCGTGGCCGCTCGCTTCACGACACGGTCCTCACGTCGGACGCCAGCACGTAGCCGCCGCCCCAGACCGTCTTGAGGAGTTCGGGATTGGCCGGGTCGCGTTCCAGCTTGCGCCGCAGGCGGCTGACCTGGTTGTCGATGCTGCGGTCGAACCCGTCGGCGGCGCGGCCACGGGTCAGGTCGAGGAGCTGGTCGCGCGAGAGCACGCTCCGGGGGTGGCGCGTCAGGGCGGCGAGCAACCGGAACTCCCCGGTGCTGAGGGCCACCGTAGCCCCGGCCTCGTCGACGAGCTGGCGCCGGTCCGTGTCCAACGTCCAGCGGTCGAAGGCGAGCCGGCGCCCGTGGGCCTCGTCGCGGGAGCGGGGGAGCGACCGGGCACGGCGGAGCAGGTTCTTCACGCGGGCCAGCAGCTCGCGCGGGTCGAACGGCTTCGTGACGTAGTCGTCCGCTCCGATCTCGAGGCCGACGATCCGGTCGGTCTGCTCGCCGAGGGCGGTCAGCAGAATCACCGGCGTGTCATGGACCTCGCGGATGTGGCGGCAGAGGGAGAGCCCGTCCTCGCCCGGCATCATCACGTCGAGGATGACGAGGTCGATGGCCGCCCCCGACAGCACGGCGCGCGCGGCGCCGGCGTCCGAGGCGACGCTGACGCGCAGGGCGTGCCGCTTCAGATAGGCCGCAAGCGGGTCGCGGATTTCGCGGTGGTCGTCGACCACCAGGACGTGTGCACTGTCCATGTCTCCGGTTTCCATCACGCGGTCCTAGACCACCGCGCGCATCCTTCGGCGGTGAAGTCGTCGCGATTCGTGTCGGCGCGCTCGGGTCTGCGACAGACCGCGACACAATCGCGGGTTCTCGACAAACCTCCGCGACGGCCCCGGGGCATGATCCCCCCATCGGCAAACACCGATCGGAAAAGGGAATGACGATGACAGTCTCGTTCGCATCTTCGACACTGAAACGGCTGCTGCCGGCGGCGGTGCTGGCGGCCGGCCTCGCGGCTCCGCTGGCCATGTCCGCCCCGGCCGAGGCCCGGGACGGCTGCGGCCCCGGCTTCCACCGCGGCGTCTACGGTTGGTGCCGCCCCAACCTCCGGCCGAGGGCCGTGTTTGTCCCCTACGCCTATCGCCTGGCGTTCTACGGCCCTCGCCGGTTCTATGGGGGCGGGCCGCGCTGGCGCCGCTGGGGTGTGGTCCATCGCCCCGTCGGCTGGCACCGCGGGTGGCATCGCCGCTGGTGACGTGACGCGATGACACCGGGGATCGCGGCAAAGGCCGCGATCCCGCCCGATCCTCCGGCAGGGAGCGTTCCTCCATGACAAGACGCTGTTCCATGGCCGACCTCGCCTCGACGGCGAGATTGACCGTCTGTCTGTCCCTCGCGGTGCTCGTGGCGGCCTCCCCCGCTTCGGCCGCGCCTCCCACGGCGACATCGCCCGCGCCGGGCACGCACCTCGGCGTCGATCTCGCGACGTTTCTCACACGGCACCGGACGCGCCTGATGAAGGCCGATGCCGATGGCGACGGTCGCATCTCGCAGGCCGAATGGTCCGCCTGGTGGGCGGCACACCCCGGCAAAGGTCCGTCCGATCCCGAACGGCGCTTCCGCCGCATCGACGCGAACGGGGACGGCGCGCTGACGGTCGAGGAGATCGATGCGGTCTTCGCGAAGCGTTTCGCGCGTCTCGACGTCGACCGCGACGGGCGGGTCACCCGCGCCGAACGGCCGTGCCGCGTCGAGTGATCGGGAGGGCAAGGCCTCGGCACTTGCAAGGCCTCGGCATCGGAATGACGGCGGCTCCCGGGGTCACGACGGACGTGCGCTCGGAAGATCTGTCTCACCCGGGTCGGCACCGGAAAACGCTGCCGACCCGGGGTCGTTCAGGCAGGCCTACTTCGCTCGCTGAGCCGGTGCGGGCTGGTTCGGCGGGGTCGCTCCGCCGGCCGGCTGGTTCGACAGCTGCTGACGGATATCGGCCAGCTTGGCCTGTGTGGCACTGAGGTCCTGCCGGGCCGTGGCGAGTTGCTCGTCGACGGTGGCCGCCTCCTTGTTGCGCGTCGCCAGGGTCTCGGTGAGCGTCGCCAGCTCGGCCTGAGCCTCGCCTTGGCGCTTCTTGAGGGCCTCCAGGGCCGCGGTTCCGGCGTCCCGGTCGGTGGACAGTTTCTGGAGCGTCTGCTCGAGCTGGTTGCGCTCGGACGTCACTCTGTCCCGCTCGGCCTGGGCCTGGGCGAGGTCCTTGCGGGTGGTGGTGAGCGTGTCGCGCGCCTGCTGCGCCTCCCGGTTGGCCTGCTCGATCTCCGCCGCCAGCTTCTCGCGCTGAACGGTCAGCGTGGCGACGGCCTGCTCCATGTCCGTGCGCTGCTTGGTGGCCTGCTCGGCGGCGGCGCGGGCCTCGGCGAGTTCCTTCTGTGCCGCGGCCGCACCTTCGCGGGCGTTCTGCTGGCGCTCCTCGGCCTTGGCGAGGTCGTTCGTCTTGTTGGACGCTTCCTGTGTCATCGCCGCCAGATCGGTGCGCAGCTTGACCTCCTGCACCCGCACCTCCTCCAACCTGCGACCGACGTCGGCGAGTTCCTGAGTCCGCTCGACGGCGGAGGCCTCGGCGGCGGTGGCGGCCTCGCGCAGAGGCGCGAGCTTCTGCTCGGCCTGCGCGACCTGCGCCTTCAGGTCGTCCAGGCGCTTCGTCTCGGCATCCGCCGTCTTCTTGGCCTCGGCCGCCTTGGCCTCGGCCGCCTGCTGCTCCTGGCTCAGGGTCGCGAGGCGGGACTTCGCCTGTTCGGCGGCCTGCGTCGCCTGGCGGTCCTGCTGCTCGGCGGTGCCGATCTTCGCCTGCAGCGACGCCAGGGTGCCGGCGGTGGCAATCTGCCGGTCGAGGTCGGATTGAAGGGCGGTCTGCTTGGTCTCGACCTCGCGGATGCGGTTGTCGCGGGCGCTGCGCTGCTTCCCGGCGGCGATGGAGGCGACCACGAGCCAGATCAGCAGCACCGTGGCCACCACGGCGAGACTGAACGGAACGGGTCTGCGAAGTTCGGAGCGATAATCGATGGCCATGGTGCTCTCGCGATGTCGGTCAGGGGGTCGATCGAACTTCGTCGGGTGCCGTCGGGGTCGCTGCGGCCGGGCGTCGGAGCGGCCGCAGCGACGGTCTAGCGCAATTTGACCCGGCTGGCGCCCGTCGGCGTCAGGCCGGGTGGCGCCCGTCGGCGGCGTAGCGGTCGATGGCCGAGGGAAGTTCGCGCGAGAGGCGCGACAGGAGGGCGGCGCGGCTCAGGCCGGTCTGCTGCGTCAGGTGATCGAGGGTCTCGGGACCGATCGCCCGCTCCAACTCGGCCTCCGCGATGCTGCGGCCGGGGCCCTGGTTGACCCAGGATTTCGCCGTCTCGGCGTGACCGCTCTTGGTGAAATGATCGACGAGTTCGCTCAGCCCGCTGGCGATCAGCCCACCGACGCCCGCCGTACCGACACCGCCGAGCAGGCCCGCCAATCCGGGAAGCCCGCCTCCCGTGGCGGTAGGCCCGGTGTTCGGAATCGGCTGGACGGGGATCCGTGCCGGCTCGGCGCCGCCATGGCCCTTCAGAAGTTCGGCGATCTTGTCGCGGTTCTGGTAGCCCGCCACGGCCAGAAGGCCGAGAAGCGCGGTCATCGAGGGATAGCCCTTGCTCATGGTCGATCCTGATTGGTGGTGTGGAAAGGCCGGACAGTCACCTGCCCGGTGTGGAGACGTCGACCGGCGGCGGGCTCGGGCCACGCCGCCGGAGCTGGACGAACGCGAAGCAGGCTCGCGTTGGCAGGCCAATGCTTCATCCTGCCTCGGTTTCTGGTGTGGCGCAGATTTTCGACTGAGAACCGGCGACCGTTTTTACGAAACCTGCTTACGGGCAGGCGTGGCGGGCGCCGTCGTTGCCGAGGTAGGTCCCGCTCGCTGCGTCGTAGGAGCGGAAGCGGCGGGCACAGGCGGCCACGGCCTCGGGATCGGCCCCACCCCGGACGATCACCGGGGCCGCCTGGGCCTGGGAGTTGGCGATGGCCCCACCGATGATGGCGCCGGCGGCCAGACCGGCGACGCCCGCACCGACGGCGGCACCCACGCCGGGGCCGCGGCGATAGCCGTAACCGCGACCGTAGCCGCGGTGGCCGAACCGGCGGGGGCCGTAACCGCGAGATCCGAAGCGGCGATACTGCACGTACTCGGTGGGAAGGGCGCCCTCGGTGAGGGCCTGGATCGGGCCGGGGCCGATCGGGGAAGCCTGGGCCGGCAGCCCGATGAGGGTGGCGGCGACGGTGGCGGCGAGGGCGAGGGTCAACTTCATCGTGTGTGGGTTCCCATTCTGGAGATGCGAGATCGGGATATTCGAGAGTGATCGGCTGACCGACAGACCGAGCCGGGTCAGGTGACGCCGGCCCGACGTGGCCGCGGCAGGACCGCGAGCGGCGCCCGGTCGGCGGAACGTCAGCAAACGGGAAGACCGTCCGACGCTCACGCTAGCGTTTCCACCGGTGGCCGACCCGTCGTGGTTCACGATCAGGGCGGCGGGCCGTCTCGTCCCGGCTGATAGTCCGGGACCGGGGGGATGGCCGCGATCCCTTCAGATCCTGAAGCGAAGCGAGCGCCTGGAATTCAGGGCTTGGGACGGACGAACCAGCCGACCGCGAAGGCGACGGCGGCGAGACCGAACAGGGCGGAGGCCCGGTTGTCGTCGGCGTAGCGCACGGCGCGCTGTCCGTAGGCCGCTCCGCGCTCGCGGGCGTCGTGGGCCAGATGGCGGCCGTCTTCGATCAGGTTGCCGGCACGGTCCCGCACCTCGTGCGCGAGATGACGGCCGTCCTCGGCGAGATCCCCGGCGCGTTCGCGCACACGCCCGTAGGCGTATTGCGCGCCGCCGGCCACCTGGTTGACGGCGCCGCGGACCTGCCGGGCGGGATCGCCGGTGATACCGCCGAGCGCCGTCTGGGCACGGCCCTTCAGGTGGCGCGAGGCACCATGGAACTGGTCGCGATTCATGCAACTCTCCTCGTGTTCGTTCTGGCTCGCGGTGGGTGGCGGGGGCGCGATCCGCGCTCCCGCCGCCGCGGCGCGGTCAGTGTTTGCCGGTCACCTTGTCGACGACCGATTTCACGCCGTCCTTGGCTTCGCCGACGGTGCGTTGGGCCTCGCCCTTGAGTTCCTGGGCCTTGCCCTCGACGACGAGCTTGTCGTTTCCGGTGACCTTGCCGGCCACCTGCTTGACGTTGCCGGCGGCCTCGTTGGCGAGGCCCTTCAGCTTGTCCGTGGTGCTGCTCATGGCTGTGCTCCTGTGTGAGGGATCGGGGAAAGTCGGCCGGTCTGGACGACCGGCCGAAGCGGTCTGTCAGACGCGGCGGGCGTCGTAGCCGGCGACCAGGGTGGCGGGCTTGGGGGCGCCGAGACGACCGCCGAAGAAGCCGGCGAGAGCACCGAGGATGAGCGCGAGCGCGCCGTAGAAGGCACCCTGGCTGGCCGCGCTCCGGGTTGCCTCGGCGGCGGCGACGGCCTTCTGCTTGGCGTCGGCGACGGCGGCCTCGTACTGCTTCTGGTAGGACTGGATCTGGGTCTTGGCCTGATCGACCGGGATACCCTGCGCCTTGGCGAGGGCATCGGCGGCGCGGTTCTCGGCTTCCTGCTTCTTGGCCGGATCACCCGACAGAAGAGCTCGCACCGCGGCGGCGGCGGCGTCACGCAGGGCCTCTGGGTCCTGGCCGGACGCCTGCTGGCGGACCGACTTCTCGATGCCGTCGAGCGGGTTCGAGATCTGGGCGAGGGAGGGGGCAGCGGCCTGGGCTGCGGTCTTCACCGTGCCGCCGACGAGGGAGCCGGCCCCGCCCAGCGTGCTGGTCACGCCCGAGAACGCGCCGCCGATGAGGCCGCCCGCCGCGGAGGTGAGCAGGTACAGCACGACGAGGGTGGTGACCGCCCAGGACACGAGGCCGTGCAGGCCGGCCGCAGCGGTGACGGGCTTGCCCGAGAGCCGGCCGGCGATGAACCCGCCGGCGAGCGCGGCGACGATGCCCGAGACGATGAACCAGACGCCGGCGCCCATCGACAGGGTCGAGGCGGCCGGGTTGTCGGCGGCGTTGGTTCCGACGCTGGACAGGCCGATGCCGACGCCGACCATGTTGAGGACGACCTGGGACACCAGGGCGGTGACGGCACCGGCGAAGATGGCACCCCAGGACACTTCGTTCAGCAGGACGGTGCGGGTGTCGTTCGCCGCGGCGATGGACGTCGATGGCACGATGGGGGATGTGGACACGTGGTGAAACTCCGGGTCGTTGACCGTCCGGGACGGTCGGTCGGGAAGGCGGCTCGCGAGACTTTCGCGCGAGACGCCGACGTGGGGTTGCGGTCGAGACCTCAGTCGCGGCCGTGGATGAGCAGGCCGAGGCCGTAACCGAGGAGGCCGGCCACGAGCAGCGCGGCGATCGGATGTTCGGCGACCTGATGCGTCACCTCGCGACCACCCTGGCGCACGGCGCGGCTGCCGTTCTCGTAGGTGTCCTCGGCGTAGTCGTAGGCCTCGCGGGCACCATGGCGCACGGCGCGCTCGGCCCGGTCGTATTCAGCTTCGGCCTTGCCCTGGACCCGGCGGCCGCGATCCTCGACGTCGTGCGACCCGACGAGGTTGCCGACCGCATCGCGGACCTTGCCGCCGATGTCGCGGGCGGTGTCGGCGACCGTGTCCGCGGCGTCGCGGACGGTGTCCTTGGCCTGACCGTAGAGGTTCTCGGCGGCGCCCTGCGCCTCGCGGGCACGGCCCTCGACCGAGTCGCGCTTCGAACCGGTCAGGTCGCCGACGGCGCCCTGAACCTTGCCGCCGATCTCCTTGGCAGCACCCGTGATACGATCCGTATCGACCATGATGACTCTCCGTTTTGACTTGTCGCGTGAAATGGGGTTTGTGTTTCGACGGACGGGCGAAGCTACGGCTTCGACGTCGTCTTCGGCTTTGCATCGGCCTTGGCCGAGATTTGCTCGGCCTTGCCTTCGGCTTCGATCTTTCCGTCGCCGATCAGCTTGCCGATCGCTTCCTTCACCGAGCCCTTGAGCTTTTCGGCCGAGTCGGTCGTCTTCGGCTTGCTCACGATCGTCTCCAAACTGCTCGAACGGCTGGCGTCGGTCAGTCAGGTGGCCCGTCGGAGCCATGGATCAATGATGCAGATGTACCGGTAGACCGGTTTTTTCAGCCCGAACTCACGGCCGGAAAACCGTTGTTGCGGCCCCAGACGATCGCTTCGGAACGCTTGTGGACATCGAGCTTCCGGTAGAGCGCCGCGGAATGGTTGCGGACGGTGTTCCGGGAGAGGGACAGGCGTCGGGCGATGGCCTCGTCGTTCTGCCCCTGGCAGATGAGGTCGAGGATCTGGCGTTCCCGCACGGTAAGGTTGGGGGCGATCCCGTCCTTCCGCTCGTTGCCGGGCTGGCGCAGGTTGGCGAGCTTTTCGATGAGGCCGCGGCTGAACCAGGAGGTGTCGGCCATCACGGCTTCGATCGCCTCGAACAGATCCCGCTCGGTGCGTTTGCGTTCGGTGATGTCCTGCAGGACCATGAGGGCGAAGATCTCGTCTCCGATCTCCACCCTCTCCGCGGACACGAGACAATCGAGGTCTGTGCCGTCCTCGTGGCGCAGGCAGACCTCGAGGCCGAGCACGTAGCCGGTGCGGGTGAGCGCGCTCTCGAAGGTGGATCTCGCCGGCTCGGAAACCCACAGCCCGATCTCGGCGGGGGCGCGCCCGGTGATCCTGTCGGCGCCGTAGCCGAACACCCGGCTGAAGGCGTCGTTGACGCCGGTGATGGTGAAGCTGTCGGCGCGGGCCAGCACGGTCGGCACCGGCGTCAGGCGGAACGCCTTGGCGAACCGCTCCTCGCTCTGGCGCAGGGCGGTCTCGGCTTTGCGCCGCAGTTCGAGGTCGGCGAAGGTAAAGAGCATGCAGGGCTCGTCGCCCAGGTCCATCGGCTGACCGGCCACGATGACGAAGCGGGTGTCCCCGTTGGGCAGGTCGAGGCAGGCCTCCATCTGCGGGATGGTCCCGCCCTCGTTGAGCCGGGAGATCGCCAGATCGCGGCTGCGGGCGCCCGCCAGCACGTCGACCTCGTAGACGCTGCGACCGATGACGGCGTCGCGGGTGTAGCCGGTCATCTCCAGGAAACCGAGATTGACCTTGACGTGGCGCAAGTCCGAAAGCCGACAGATCACGGCCGGGGCGGGGTTGGCGTTGAAGGTGGTCTCGAACCGCTCCTCGGCCTCGAACTGGTCCGACACGTCCTTGAGGATGAGGGCGAGGCAGCTCGGATTGCCGTCGCGGTCGGTGGCCACCAGGCTGCGCAGGCAATGGACGAACTCGATGTCCGGCCTGTCGGTGCGGGTGACCTCGACGATGACGTCCTGGAAGCTTTCCCCGGAGACGACACGTTCGATCGGGTACTGGTTGGGGGTGCGGTTGTTGCGGTAGCGCAGCGAGAACCGCGCCCGATACGCATCCACGGTCTGCCCGAGTTCGTCGATGGTCTCGACCCCGTGCATCGCGAGGGCGGCCGCATTGGCGTAGGCGATGGTCTGATCGGGCTCCACCAGGATCACGCCTTCGCTGAGACCCGCGATGATCTGCCGGAGTTCATGCCTGTCGACGCCCGTCGTCACCGCGCACCACCCTCCGAGGTCGCCCGTCGCGACCGGGGTTGCAACAGGTGCGTGCGTCCCCGGGTTCCAAGGGCGTCGCGGAAAGGTTGGTACAGCCACACCATCGATGTGACCGTGATCGATCAGAATACGTGAGGGATCCCGCCGTGTCCCGCGTGCGGGCGATCACCGAAAGTGAGAATGGAAACGATGGGTTTCGATCGTTTCTGTTTCGGGCCTGCCGGGCCTGCCGCACAGTGTCGTCGTCGCAGGTACGCTGCGCCTAACGGACCGGAGATCACGATGACCAAGCCCTACACGCGCCTCGACCTGGACCAGGCGGTGGTCCTCCTGGTGGACCACCAGGCCGGGCTGCTCTCCCTGGTGCGGGATATCGATCCGGACCGCTTCAAGAACAACGTCCTCGCCGTGGCGGACCTCGCCGCCTACTTCGCGCTGCCCACCATCCTGACCACGAGTTTCGAGGACGGACCGAACGGCCCGATCATGCCCGAGCTCAAGGCGAAGTTCCCGAACGCACCGTTCATCGCGAGGCCCGGCCAGATCAACGCCTGGGACAATCCGGACTTCGTCGCGGCGATCCGGGCGACCGGCCGTAGGCAGCTCGTGATCGCGGGCGTGGTCACGGAGGTCTGCGTCGCCTTCCCGGCCCTGTCGGCCATCGCGGAGGGGTTCGAGGTCTTCGCCGTCACCGACGCCTCGGGCACCTTCAACGACGTGGTGCGCGACGCCGCCTGGAACCGGATGTCGGCGGCCGGCGTGCAGCTGATGACCTGGTTCGGCGTCGCCTGCGAACTGCATCGCGACTGGCGGCGAGACGTCGAAGGGCTCGCGACCCTGCTGTCGGACCACATTCCCGACTACCGCAACCTGATGACCAGCCACAGCGCGCTGAAGGGCGCGACACCGCAGGCAGCGACGGCGTCTTGAACCGAGGGCGCCCGGCCCCGGCCGTCAGGACGTCGGCAGGCCGACGTCGGCCACGGGGCGGATGCGCGGGGCCACGCGCCAGCGGTCGAGTTCGCGGTCGATGGCGTCCTGCGTGGCGCTCATGAAGCCGGCCGAGGACAGGCCGGGCGCCAGGGCATCGAGGTAGCGCACGATGACCTTGCCCGGCCGCTTGGCGCCCCCGCTCGGCCAGTACAGGCCCGAGTTCACCGCCACCGGCAGAACCGGCAGGCCGAGCCTCGCGTAGAGCAGTTCGACGCCGCGCTTGAACTGGACCGGCTCACCGATCTCGCCGCGGGTTCCTTCGGGGAACATCAGCACCGAGCGGCCCTGCGCGATCGCCTCGCGGCTCTGATCGATCATGGTGCGCAGGGCCTGCGAGCCGTTCGCCCGGTCGATGATGATCATCGGCGAGCGCTTCAGGAACCAGCCGACCACCGGGATCGCCACGAGTTCGCGCTTGGCGACGATGGCCACGTCCGGGATCAGCACGAGGAACGCCAGCGTCTCCCAGGCCGATTGGTGGTTGGCGACGATCAGGCAGGGTTCGGACGGGATGTGCTCGCGCCCCTCCTCGACATAGGTCAGCCCGACGATGCGGCGCAGGCCGTACAGGATGCCGCGGGCCCACAGCCGCGTGGCGGCCCGGATCGGCCGCTCGGGCGACCCGCACAGGGCGAGCACCACGAGGGGCACCAGGAAGAGCGCCGTCCAGGCGGCCCAGTACAAGTTGAACGTCACGGAGCGAAGGCGCGGCACGGCAGGAGCGTCCTCTGGGGTTGCGAAGGGCTGAGGCTGGGACCGAGGGCGCAATCAGGCCGTCGGCGAGGCCGCTTTCACAGCGACGATCGACGCGATCCGGTCTATCGGTGACATCCGCCTCATCGATACCGCATACCACGAGCCAGAGCCGTTGCGCCTCACCGTCTCAACCTGGAACATCAATTCCGTTCGCCTGCGTATCGATCAGGTGCTGCGCTTCCTAGCCGAGACGCAGCCGGATGTCCTCTGCCTGCAGGAAACCAAGTGCCCCGACGACGCCTTTCCGCTGAAGGCCCTGCGCGGCTCGGGCTACGAGCACGTCGTCTTCGCGGGCCAGAAGGGCTACAACGGCGTCGCCATCCTCTCGCGGTTCCCGCTTTTGTCCCGTGACGTGATGGGCTTTTGCGAACGGGCCGATGCCCGCCACCTCTCGGCCGTGCTCGGGCCGGAAGCGGGACGCGCGGCGGGACTCGCGATCCACGACTTCTACGTCCCGGCCGGCGGCGACATCCCCGACGCGGGTCTCAATCCGAAGTTCGCGCACAAGCTCGCCTTCCTCGACGACCTGCGCGCCTGGGGAGCCCGGCGACCGACCGGCCCGGCGATCCTGGTGGGCGATCTCAACGTGGCGCCGCTGGAACACGACGTCTGGTCGCACAAGCGGCTCCTCGACGTCGTCAGCCACACCCCCATCGAGACCGAGCGCCTGGAAACCCTGCGCGGCGAGGCCGGGTGGATCGACACCGCCCGGTTGCTGACGCCCGAGCCCGAGAAGATCTACACGTGGTGGAGCTACCGCTCGCCCGATTGGGCGGCGGCCGACAAGGGACGGCGCCTCGACCACGCCTGGGTCTCGCCCGACCTCGCCGGGTGCGTGCGCGCGGTGACCGTGACGCGTGAAACACGCGGTTGGGAACGGCCGTCCGATCACGTACCGGTGACCCTGACCCTCGACCTCTGACGCGGTTTCCGTTCTATTCGAGGGGGAGCCGTATCACGAAGCCCGCGCGGCCACTGAGCGAAGCTGAAATCCGCGTCGTGAAGCCTTCGAATGGCGTTCTCATCGGCGGTCCGTGCACCGTTCGTCGCATCCCTGCGGCGATTGTCCCTTGCCAAATCCACGCACGGATCGGTAATGATACGGTCCCCTTCCCGGTGCCGTGCGGTTCGATCCGCGGCCCGCGGGCGCGTCCTGGTCTTTTTGGCCTCGTCGCCTTCGCAGTCGGTCCACCGCGTTCGTTCCCTCGGCGTCTTCAAGACCGGGCAGGTGTCGGTAGAGGTGGCGATCCTTTTGCGGTCGCCGCACCGTTCTTGAAATCACCGGCCGGCGGCTAGCCCGGTCGCATGTCTTCGCGAGGTCAGGGAGAGGATGGTCGGACGCACAGCACCGGTTGCCGTTGCTCGTGTTTCAAGCGCCCGCATCGTGCGTGGCGCCGGTTCGCCGTCTGCCCTGGCCAGGATCAACCCCACGCGCGCCGCCCACAGGCGCCCAGCGGCGGTTGGCGACAATCCCTCATCCCTGGCCCCCACCACCCGATCGATCGGGTCGGCGCGAGCGTTCCCCGTCGAGGCTTTCCGCTTCGGACCGGTCGGCGCTCCACCGGGACCGCCCGGTCACAGGAGAACGGCGTCGGCCGCCATGTCGAAAGATCGTCATGGCCAACAACAAGATGCTCATCGATGCGATGCACCCGGAGGAGACCCGGGTCGTCACGGTCCACGGCTCTAGGGTCGAGGAATTCGACTTCGAAGCCGCCAACCGGCGCCAGCTGCGCGGCAACATCTACCTCGCCAAGGTGACGCGGGTCGAACCCTCGCTGCAGGCCGCCTTCATCGAGTACGGCGGCAATCGCCACGGCTTCCTCGCGTTCAGCGAGATCCACCCCGACTACTACCAGATCCCCCTGGCCGACAGGCAGGCGCTGCTCGAGGACGAGGCTCGCGACGCCGAGGAGCACCGCGAGCGCGAGGAACGCAAGCCGCGCCGCCGCACCCGCGGCCGCCGCTCGGAGGCCAAGTCCGCCAAGACCGCAGAGACGGTGACCGCCGAGGACGAGGCCGGCCCCGTCGACGTCGGCTCGCCGTCGTTCGAGACCGCCATCGCCGCCGAAGCCGACGGCGTCGAGGTCCAGGCGGTCGATGCAGCGGATTCCGCGATTCCGCCGCTGGCCGACGAGCAGGCCGCGCAGGCGGGTGACACCGGGGCCGACGAAGCCGACGTCGTCGCGGCGCCGCCCCCCGCGAGCGCGTCGGACGCCGCCGACGAAGGGACCCAGCCGGCAGGCGAGACCTCCGACGAGCCCGTTGCCGCCGCCGGCCCGATGCTCGCCGCTGAGGGCGAGACCGCGTCCGTCAAGAGCGACGATCGCGCCGAGCCGGAGACCGACGATAATTCCGACGAGGACGATGACGACGACTCCGAGGACGACGAGGAGGATGGCGACGACGACGAAGACGGCGACGACGAGGAGGACGGCGAAGAGGACGGCGAAGACGCCGAGCCGAAGATCGCCCAGGTCGGCGGCGACGCGCTTGCCGAGATTCCCGAGCGTCCCCGCACTTATCGCCGTCACTACAAGATCCAGGAGGTGATCAAGCGCCGTCAGATCATCCTGGTGCAGGTCGTCAAGGAAGAGCGCGGCACCAAGGGCGCGGCGCTCACCACCTACCTGTCGCTGGCCGGCCGCTACTCCGTTCTGATGCCCAACACCGGCCGCGGTGGCGGCATCTCGCGCAAGATCACGTCGGCCGCCGACCGCAAGCGCCTCAAGGAGGTCGCCCAGGACCTGGAGGTGCCGGACGGCATGGGCGTGATCCTGCGCACCGCCGGCGCCTCGCGCACCAAGCCCGAGATCAAGCGCGACTTCGAATACCTGATGCGCCTGTGGGAGAGCGTGCGCGAGCTGACGCTGTCGTCCTCGGCCCCGGCCCTCGTCTACGAGGAGGGTTCGCTGATCAAGCGCGCCATCCGCGACCTCTACAACAAGGACCTCGACGAGGTGCTGGTGGCGGGCGACGAGGCCTACCGCGAGGCCCGCGACTTCATGCGGATGCTGATGCCAGGCCAGTCCAAGGTCGTGCAGCCCTACCGCGACGCAACGCCGATCTTCGCCCGCTACGGCGTCGAGCAGCAGCTCGACGCGATGTTCTCGACCCACGTGACCCTGAAGTCCGGCGGCTACCTCGTCATCAACCCGACCGAGGCCCTGGTCTCCATCGACGTGAACTCGGGCCGCTCCACCCGCGAGCACGACATCGAGGACACGGCGCTGCGCACCAACCTGGAGGCGGCCGAGGAGGTCGCCCGCCAGCTGCGCCTGCGCGATCTCGCCGGGCTCGTCGTCATCGACTTCATCGACATGGAGGAGAAGCGCAACAACCGCGCCGTCGAGAAGAAGCTCAACGAGTGCCTCAAAGACGACCGCGCCCGTATCCAGGTCGGCCGCATCTCGCCGTTCGGGCTCCTGGAGATGAGTCGCCAGCGCATCCGCACCGGCATGCTGGAAAGCTCGTCGCTTCCCTGCATCCATTGCGGAGGCTCCGGCTACGTGCGTGCCACCGCGTCGGTGGCCCTGCAGATCCTGCGCTCCATCGAGGAATCGCTCCTCAAGAGCACCAGCCACAACCTCGTGCTGCGCACCCGCACCGAAGTCGCGCTGTACATCCTCAACCAGAAGCGGGCTCACCTGCGTGAGCTCGAGGTCCGCTTCGGCGTCTCCGTGACCATCGCCGCCGACGAGCGCCTGGCCGCCACCTCGGCGTTCCAGCTCGACCGCGGCGAGCCGGCGGTGAGGACGGAAGGACCGGTGACGGGCATCCGCGCCACTGCCGTGATGCCGGAGCTCGAAGAGGACGAGGAGGAGTTCGAGCCCGAGGCCGAAGAGGCCGAGGGCATCGAGGCCGCCTCGGAATCGGCCGATGCGCCCGCATCGCGCGGCGACGGCGAGGAGACCGCCGAAGGTCGCAGCCGCCGTCGCCGGCGGCGGCGTCGGCGCGGCGGTCGTCACGAGACCGGCGAGCAGGACGCCGGCGACCAGGACGCCGGCGAGAACGAGACGGCCGGCGACGACGAGCATCAGGCCGGTTCGGAGTCCGACGAGGATGCCGAAGGCGCCGACGCGGCCGTTGGAGAGCCCGCGACGGCATCGGCCGCGGCGGGCGAGGCCAGCGAAGACGAGGGTGCGGGTCGCCGTCGGCGCCGCGGACGTCGCGGCGGTCGTGGTCGCGAGCGCGGTGAAGGTCGCGAGCGCGGGGCTTCGGTCGGCGAGACCGATGGTGCGGGGTCGGAGCGTGCCGGATCGGATGAGGACGCCCACCCGTCCGAGGAGATCGCGACGGTCCTGCAGGCCGAGCAGCCCGTGTCCGCCGATATCGTGGAAGCGGTGAGCGCGCCCGGCGAGGGCCCGGACACCGGCGAGACGACGCCTCCTCCGGTGGAGACGGTGGCGATCGATCTGCCGATCTCCGTCGCGCCTGAATCGGTCTCGCCGACAGAGGCCCCTGCCTCATCGGCGAAGAGCGAAGACACCGTGCAGGAGCCGGCGAAGTTCGAGCCGCGGCCGGAGCCGGTCGCCGTCGTGCTGACGCCTGCCGATCCCGATCGTCCCAAGCGGGCCGGCTGGTGGTCCCGCACCAAGGCCGCGCTCACGGGCGAATAGGCCCCACGGACAATCGTCGAACGAAGAACGGCGGAGGCGCGACGAGCGCTTCCGCCGTTCTGTTTTCCAGGGGTGAGCGTCGTGATCCGCCGGCCGTCGCACCACCCGCGGTCAGTAGCCCAGCGCGCTGCCGTCCTTGCGCGGGTCCGAACCGGCCACCAGGGTCCCGTCCTCGCCGATCCAGATGATCTGCCCGCCGCCGATGGCCTGGGGCGCACGGACCGCCCTGTGGCCGCGGGCCTCCAGGGCGGCCGGGAGATCGGGCGAGAACCCCGCTTCCAACTCGAGCTCGCCGCCGTAGGCGAAGCTGCGCGGGGCATCGAGGGCCTCCTGCACGTCGAGGCCGCGGTCGATGATGCCGGTGAGCAACTGGACGTGGCCCATGGCCTGGTAGTGGCCGCCCATGACCCCGAACGGCGCCACCGTGCGCCCCTCCTTCATCAGCATGCCGGGGATGATGGTGTGCATCGGCCGCTTGTTCGGGGCGATCGTATTGGGGTGGCCCGGCTCGACCCGGAAGGAGAGTCCGCGGTTGTGCAGGAGCACGCCGCTCTCCGGCCCCATGATGCCGGTGCCGAAGCCCTGGAACAGCGAGTTGATGAAGGAAATCGCGTTGCCGTCCTTGTCGACGATGCAGAGGTAGATCGTGTCCTTGTGCTGCCGCTCAGCCTCCACCTCCGGCCAGATCACCGGTGGCGTGGCACGGGCCATGTCCACGGCGCCCCTGGCGCTCGCGAGCCAGGCGTCCGAGAGCAGGTGCTCGACCGGCACCGCGTTCAGCACCGGGTCCGAGAACAGCGCGTCACGATGGTGATAGGCCTGTTTGCAGGCCTCAGCGTAAAGGTGGACCCGGTCGAGTTCGCCCATGCCACCGATGTCGTAGTGCGTGAGCACGTTCAGCATCATCAGGGCAGCCAGTCCCTGGCCGTTGGGCGGGCATTCGTAGACGTCGTAGCTGCGATAGCGGGTGGTGATCGGCGTCACGTACTCGGGAGCGGCGGCCGCGAAATCCTCGAGCGTGTGCAGGCCGCCGAGGCTCTGCAGCTTGGCGACGAGATCCTGCGCCACCGGCCCCTCGTAGAATCCCTTGGCACCGTGCTCGGCGATGCGCCGCAGGGTGGCGGCGAGCTTGGGGAGCTTGACGATCGTCCCCGCCTCGGGCGCCTGGCCGCCGACGAGGTAGCTCGCCGCCGCATCCACATCCTGCGCCACCCGCGTCGCCGACCGCTCCCAATCCCAGGCAACGCGGGGCTGGACCGGAAAACCGCCCTCGGCATAGGCGATGGCCGGCTGGAGCACATAGCCGAGGCTACGCGTACCGTGGTCGCGCAGCAGCGTCTCCCAGGCAGCGATGGCGCCGGGCACTGTGACCGCGTGCGGCGAGGTCGGCTCGATGGTGATGCCCCGTTCGAGGTACCAGGCGTCCCTGGCGGCAGCGGGCGACCGGCCCGACCCGTTGAGGGCGACCGGCTTTCCGGCGCCCTTGGGCGTGTAGAGCGCGAAGCAATCCCCGCCGATGCCCGACATCAGCGGATCGACCACGCATTGCACGGCGCAGGCCGTGATGGCCGCATCGACCGCGTTGCCACCGCTGCGCAGGGCCTCGATCGCCGCCAGGGTCGCGAGGGGATGCGACGTCGCCACCGCCGCATTGGCGGCATAGACGGGTGAGCGGCCGGGCAGGGAGAAGTTTCTCACGGGATGGCTCCTGGATTCTTTCAACGGTTGGGCTCGACGGAGCCGGGCATCGTCGGGCAGAGGTTGTCGGGTCGGCACAGGACCCGTGAGGGATGTCCCTTCGGGCGCTTCCGTGGGGATCACCGTCGGCGGCAGCATAGGGATACCCCCGGTGTCGTCCACCGGCCGCGTCGCCCGCAAATCTCCGGCCACGACGGACCGTACGTCCGCTTGATTGCGGATCGGCCCGCGTCCCGCGCCGGCGTGGCAGTCCGACCCGCCAGCGCGTGAAAAGAACGGGCAATTTGGGCTCAGGGACGCCCGAGAAGGCGATCGAACAGCTTCCTCACTTCGCTGCGCTCCGCGGCGAGCTGTGCCGTCAGGCTGCGGGCGTCCGGCGCGCCCATCGCCTTGGCGAGCCGCGCCAGGGTCACCGTCGAGGTACTGGTCGGATCGCCCTGCACCATCAGGCGCTGCCACTGATGCACGGCCTCGAACAGGCGGTGGGAGGCGGACAGTCTCGCGGCGGATTCTTCCGGCACCAGCCCCACCTCGGCGGCATGCGCGAAGAGATCCGGTCCGTGGAGCCCGATCAGGCCGGAATGTGCCCGGGCGTGGCCCAACACAAAGGCCTGGCCGAGGAAATCGAGGTCGAGAAGCCCACCCGGACTCAGCTTGAGGTCGAGGGCGCCGCGCGACGGCTTCTCCTTCTCCACCAGCGCGCGCATGGCGCGGACGGCGGCATTCACGGCCGCCGGCTCGCGCGGACGCAGGAGCGTCGCGCGGATCGCGGCCTCGATCTCGGCTCCGAGCCCGGCGTCGCCGGCGATGAGACGGGCGCGGGTCAGCGCCATGTGCTCCCATAGCTCGGCTTCTTCGGCCTGATAGGCGAGGAAGCTGCGCCATTGCGTGGCGATGGCACCCTGGCCGCCGCCGGGCCTCAGGCGCAGGTCGACCTCGTAGAGGCCGCCGCGCCGGGTCGGAACGGTGAGGCTCGCCACCAGTCGCTGGGTCAGCCGGTTGTAGGCGACCGCGGCATCCAGCGGCCGTGGACCGGAGCTACGCCGGTCGTCCGGGTCGAAGTCGTAGACGACCATCAGGTCGAGATCGGATTCCGCCGTGAGCTGGTGCGAACCGAGCCGGCCGAGGCCGATCACCGCGAAGCGACCACCGGGAACCGGTCCGTGCTCCGCCTCGAACAGGGCCGAGACGGCGGCCAGACTCCGGCCGACCACGACATCTGCGATTGCCGCATAGGAACGTCCGGCCATCTCGGGCGACAGGATCCCGCAGATCAGCCGTGCGCCTGTGGCGAACCGCATCTGCCGGGCGGCGTCGCGGCTGCGGTCGAGGAAATCCTCGTGGTCGGCGGGCCGACCGAGAAGGTCGCGAAACTGCCGGTCGATGTCGGCGGGATCGTCGCTGGGCGCCACGAAAGCCGGATCGATCACGCCATCGAGCACATGCGGACTGAAGGCGACGGTCTCGGCCAATCGCGGCGCCGATCCGAGCAGGTCGGCGAAGAGCTGGCGCAGGCGATCGTTGGAACGCAGGATGGTGAGGAGTTCGAGGGCCGCCGGCATCCGGGCGAACGCCCTGTCGAGGGTATCGAGGGCGGCATCGGGCTGAGCGGTGCTGCCGATCGCCTGCATCAGGGCCGGCACGAGTTCGGTCAGCACCTCGCGGGCCCGGGCCGTCCGGACTGCGGGCCGACGCCCGAAATGCCAGCCGCGCACAGTCTCGGTCGCACGCTCGGGCTCGCGGAACCCGAGTTTCCGAAGGGTGGCGAGGGTGGCGGGGTCGTCGTCCGTCCCGCTGAACACGAGGCTGCCGCCCGCCGCCGAAAGATCCGGTTCGGCCTCGAACAACAGCGCGTAATGCGCCTGGACGCGGCGGGCGTGATGGAGCAACGCCGCCTCGAACGCGCGCTTGGTGGGAAAGCCGGCGAATTTCGCGAAGGCCGTGAGTTCCTTCGGATCGGTCGGCAGGCGCTGAGTCTGCTCGTCGCGCAGCATCTGCAGGCGATGCTCGATGGTGCGCAAGAAGACGTAGGCCGCCGTCAATTCGTCCCGCGCCGTGGCGTCGATCCAGCCCTCCTCGGTGAGGCCGGCCAGCATCCCGACGGTGGTGCGGCCGCGCAAGGTCGGCCTACGGCCGCCGAACACGAGCTGCTGCGTCTGCACGAAGAACTCGATTTCCCGGATGCCGCCGCGCCCGAGCTTGATGTCGTGGCCGGCCACCGCGATGGTGTCGTGGCCGCGCACCGCGTGGATCTGGCGCTTCATCGCATGGACGTCGGCGATGGACGCGAAATCGAAGTACTTGCGCCAGACGAACGGCGTCAGGCCCGCCAGGAACCGTTCGCCTGCAGCGATGTCCCCGGCGATGGCGCGGGCCTTGATGAAGGCGGCCCTTTCCCAGTTCTGGCCGACGGTCTCGTAATAGACATAGGCCGAGTCCAGCGAGAGCGCGGTCGGCGTCGAGCCGGGATCGGGCCTGAGCCGGTAATCGACCCGGTGCACGTAGCCGTCTCCGGTGCGCTCCTGCAACAGCTTGGCGATCCCCTGCGCCAGCTTGATGAAGAAGGGTGCGGGTTCGATCCCGGCCTTGAGGGGCGCCGTCTCGGGATCGAAGAACACGATCAGGTCGATATCGCTCGAATAGTTGAGTTCCCGCGCCCCGTGCTTACCCAGGCCGAGGATGACGAGGCCGGACCCGGCCTGCGGATCGGTGGGATCCCGCGGCAGGAACCGGCCGGCCGCCGTGGCCTCGAACAACAGCGCCTCGGCGGCGGCGGCCACCGAGGCATCGGCGAAATCCGACAGCGCCGCGGTGACCGTCTCCAGCGTCCAGAGGCCACCGATATCGGCGAGCGCTACGAGGAGGGCGTGCTCGATGCGGGTTCTGCGCAAGCGGCGCGCGACTTCGTCGAGGGAGACATTCCCGCCTCCGGCAGCCCGCCGCTGCCTCTCGCAGAGTTCGCGTCCAACGACGTCCGGCGACCGGTCGCAGAGGGCCACGAGACGGGCGGGGTCCCGCAGGACCGCCTGCCACAGGAACGGCGAATGATCGGCGAGCCCAAGGAGCAGGGCACGCAGGGGCGGCGTCAACAGATCGGGCGGCAGGCCGGGCTCGATCTCGGCCAAGCGCGCTGCCGCCGCTCGCGCATCGCTCAACGGCGGCGCGGCCACGATCCCGTCACGCAACGTCCCCTCGCCCGTCATGCCCCCTCCCCGTCCTGCGCCAGGGGAAGGGTTATCACGACGCGAAGGCCGGGCGCATTGTCCTGCAGTGCGACGGCGCCCTCGTGCAGGCGAACCACGGCCCCGACGAGGCTGAGGCCGAGGCCGAACCCTGGGCGCGACCGCGCGTCCTCCAGGCGCACGAACCGGTCGAACACACGCTCGCGCGCCTCCTCCGGGATACCCGGCCCCGTGTCGGCCACGACGAGGCGGATGGCCCCGGTGTCCCGGGTCACGGCGATGCGTATCGTACCCGGAACATCGTCGGGAGCATATTTCAGGGCGTTGTCGAGGAGGTTGGCCAACGCCTGCCCGATGAGCTCTCGGTTGCCCCGCAGCATCAGGTCCGGTTCGGCCTCGACCTGGAGGTCGAGGCCCCGGTCGGCGGCGACGGCCTCGTAGAGATCGGCCAGTTCGCGAACCGCGGCAGACAGGTCGAAGGCGGTCATCGCCTTGCGGATGCTGCCGGCTTCCAGGCGGGCGATCATCAGCAGTGCGTCGAAGACCCGAATGAGGCCGTCGCTCTCCTCGATCACCCCCTCCATCGCCTCCCGCAACGCCTCGGGTGTCCGCGCGGTGCGCAGCGCATCGTCGGCCCGGTTGCGCAGGCGTGTCAGGGGCGTCTTGAGGTCGTGGGCGATGTTATCGGACACCTCGCGCAGGCCCTGCATCAGAGCGCCCATGCGTGCCAACATGGCGTTGAGATTCTCGGCGAGGCGGTCGAGCTCGTCCCCGTTGCCGGCGACGCCGAGCCGGCCGTCGAGATCGCCGGCCATGATCCGGCGGGCGTTCTCGGTCATGTCGTCGACGCGCTTGAGAACCCGGCTCGCCACGAACCAGCCGCCGGCCACGCCCAGCACCACCACGAGGGCGAGGGAGGAGGCGAAGGTCCGACCGATCACCCCGCGCAGACGGTCGCGCTCGACCACGTCACGCCCGACGAGAAGGCGAAAACCGCCCGGCAGCGTGAAGACGCGCATGATCGCCTCGTGGTCGAGGCTGTCCGATTCACCACGGCGGGAATAGGAGCCCTCGGTCTGGCCGGGCTGGGACAGAAGCCCCGGCGACAGGGAGCCGACGTTTCCCACGATGTGCTCGCCGGCCGGCGTGGTCACGAGGTAGAGCGAGGCCCCCGGCTCGCCCGCCCGTCGTTCCACCGTGGCGATGAGACGGCGCAAGCCACCGGCGCCGTACTGCTCGGCCAACCCGTTGATCTCGGCATCGAGGGTGGACACGATCTGGTCGTCGAGGACGCGGGCCGCGTTCCAGGCGACGTAGCCGAGGGCCAAAAAGGCGACGGTGGCGAAGATCGCCAGGTACGCGAAGGACAGCTTGAACGCGGTCGTCCGAAACAGCTTGCCGAGGCCGCGGGGAAACCTCAACCGTGGAAGCCTCAACCGCGGCAGCCTCATGATGCCCCCGCCGCATCCGTGCCCGCGTCACGCATGACATAACCGGTGCCGCGGATGGTATGGAGGAGCGGTCGCTCGAAATCCTTGTCGATCTTGGCACGCAGGCGCGAGATATGGACGTCGATCACGTTGGTCTGCGGATCGAAGTGATAGTCCCAGACGTGTTCGAGCAGCATGGTGCGGGTCACCACCTGCCCGGCATGCTGCAT